>JAFYGX010000194.1 GCA_017543025.1 Solobacterium sp. | reverse complement strand
TCAGAGAAACACATTGTCTCATAGTCCTTTTCCGCATGGTCGATATCATGCAGAAGGCCGGCACCGTAATCAGTCGCGATACTCGCGGCAAGCGGGCCGAACGAAAGCCTGATCATCCGTTTTACCCCAAGCGACTGCAGACTCGCCAGCACAGACGGTTCGCTTAGCCCGGTGATCGCCGCAAGTTCCCGCAGGGAATCTGCCCGTTTGAGTGCACGGATGCCCTGAAAGACCTTGACATCATTCAGGTTGAGATTATTCTTCAATGCGACGGTATTGAGCAAGGTGTCATACATCCGGCTGACCGCTTCAAAATCACCGGCAACTCCGCCATAAGGCCCTGGCCGTACCTGCACATTCTCACTCCCGACTTTTTTTGTACTGAAGGAAAACGGCGGAGCAAATTCATCCGTTGCGGCACTGACCAGAAAGGAAGCGATTGCCGGCCGTTCCATCCGGTATTCCTCTTCATCCAGCACATTGCGGAAAAACTCATCATAATACTGATAAACACTGGTCTTCATATTGATGAGACGTTTGAAATTCAAATTCTGGGTGACAAGCGAACCTTCTGTCCGGACATAATAGTAGACCGGCAGCTGCAGCGGTGCGATCCTGTTACAGTGGAGCACATATTCGAGATTGAAGATAAAATCCTCACAGAAGCTCACGTCCTTATCCATCCGGATTCCGTATCGGTTCAGAATATCCCGCCGGTACAGTTTATTCCAGATGACGCCATAGTAATAATCCGCCGGACTGATCTTCATGAATTCCGCATATTCCTGCCTTGTCAGAACCCGGTCTGTTTCAATGCTGCCCTTGCGGGACAGGTTTTCACCGACTACCCGGTAAAACTCCGCAACAACGAGATCTGCATTCATTTCTTCCGCTGTGCGGACCAGCATTTTTCCGGAATCCGCCGTCACCCAGTCATCCGCATCCACGAACTGAATAAACGTTCCTTCCGCAAGATCAATCCCGTTATTGCGCGTATCACTGACGCCGCTGTTCTGTTTATGGATCACCCTTACGCGTGCATCATTCTCCGCAGCCCGATCCAGAATTGCAGGCGAGCCATCGCCTGACCCGTCATCAATCAGAATCAGTTCAAGGTCTCTGAACTCCTGATTCAGAATGCTTTCAATACATCTTTCAATTGCATTCTCCGCATTATAAACCGGAACAATCACACTTAATTTCGGCATGTTTCAATCCTCCTTTTTGCGAAACAGAACATACTTCTCGAGCGGAAATAATACCGCAAACTGCAGCAGACCCGCTGCCAGTGCGGCTATTGTCGGCGCCCAGGGATGCAGAGCCGGAGCATGTCTGCTGATTTCATAAACGATGCGTCCCTGCACCCAGGTCGAACAGATAATCAGCACCAGAACGACTGCGATGAAAATCAGTACATATCGTTTCGGTGAATCGGAACGGAATGTCGTCTTCCGGTTCTGAAAATAGCCAACGGTATTTGCGATCAGATTCGACAAAAAGAACGGCAGTACGTATCCCATTCGCGCATTTCCTTTTCCAAGCGTTTCTTCATTGAAGATGCCGGAAAGAAATCCGGGAACCGGCGACAGATCATTCCGCATGAGATACAGGAACAGATTCACGAGACCAAGCTGAATGAGCGTTACGCCGAAGGAAATCAGATTAAACCATAACAGTTCAAGCCATGTCCGGGAGCGTGACTTATCCTCCATCGTCTGTCTCCTTTCTGTTTTTTTTCTGAATAGACGAAACTTTTTTCATTATACTGCGTCATTTTTAAAAATCTGATGTAGAATAGAAACCACGGAGGCTTAGCTCAGCTGGGAGAGCGCACCCTTCACAGGGGTGATGTCGCAGGTTCGAGTCCTGTAGCCTCCACTTTTTTTATGCAAACGAAATTCCGCTCCGATGCAGTTCAGAGCGGAATCAATACGGTATCCAGTGTAATATCATGCGGTTCTGTTTCAATCCGCTCTTCCGTTTTCTGTTCCGGATAGGCAAGCCCGATCTTTTTCATTGAAGCCGTCAGCACAGAGTCATAATATCCCTTCCCGTATCCGGTACGGTGATACTGTGAATCAAACGCCGACAGCGGCACAAACATCACATCGATCGCATCTGTCTGCACACGCTCCGTATCCGCATCAGGTTCCAATACCCCGAATGCCCCGTGATGCAGTTCACTCAGCGAACAGATTCTGTGAAACGCAAGCGTTCCGTCAGCTACCCGGGGAACCGCAATCTTCTTCCCTTCCGCAAAGCACCAGTTCAGAAAGGCATGCGTATCGGCTTCGTCCTTCATTGACACATAACAGCCGATCATAGACGCATGTTCTGCCAACTGCTTCATCTGTTTCAGAAGCAGCCGGTCGTATTCCTGACGCTGTGCTTCGGATAAGGATTTTCTGGCCTGCAGTCCGTATGCTCTCGCATCCGCTTTGTTCATCAGCCGATCGAACCGCTCATATCAATCTTCAGAAGCTGATTGAGCTCAACCGCATATTCCATCGGAAGTTCGCGGGTAAACGGCTCGAGGAAGCCCATCACGATCATTTCTGTCGCCTGTTCTTCGCTCAGTCCTCTGCTCATCAGATAAAACAGTTCTTCTTCTGATATCTTGGAGACTTTAGCCTCGTGTTCAATCATGGACGTATGATTCTCATTGATATTCAGCGGAATGGTATCCGACTTGGAACGATCATCGAGAATCAGCGTATCGCATTCGATCTTTGCTCTGGAGAAATCTGCTTTCGGAGTAAACCGGATCCAGTCACGGAAGTTGGTTATGCCTCCGTTACGGGAAATCGATTTGGAAATAATCGTGCTGCTTGTATGCGGCGCAAGATGAATCATCTTGGCTCCGGTATCCTGAAACTGATTCTTCGAGCCGACTGCGATTGAAATGCACATTCCTCTTGCATATTCACCCGCAAGAATACATGCGGGATATTTCATGGAAATCCGTGATCCGATATTGCCGTCGATCCACTCCATAGTTCCGCCTGCTTCTACTTTTGCCCGCTTCGTAACCAGATTCAGGATATTGGAACTCCAGTTCTGTACGCTGGAATAACGGCATTTCGCATTCTTCCCGACAAACACCTCAACCACTGCGGCGTGCATCGAGTCTTTTGAATACTGCGGTGCCGTACAGCCTTCCACATAGGAACATTCCGCATCATCATCCACAATGATGATCGACCTCTCAAACTGTCCCATTGATTCGGAATTAATCCGGAAATATGACTGAAGCGGCTTTTCAAGCTTCACACCCTTCGGCACATAGATAAAGCTTCCGCCGGACCAGACCGCAGAGTTCAGGGCCGCAAGCTTGTTGTCGCCGATCGGCACAATTGTTGCGAAATACTTCCGGAAAATATCCGGATACTCCCGAAGACCGCTGTCAATATCAAGAAAGATAACGCCCTTTGACTGTACTTCCTCAAGCATATTATGATAGACCGCTTCTGATTCATACTGGGTCGTCACACCTGCAAGATATTTCCGCTCCGCTTCAGGAATACCGAGTTTTTCAAATGTATTCTTCACCTCTTCCGGCACATCTTCCCAGCTGCGCTCTGCCTCCTGGCTGACACGCTTGTAATAGGTGAAATCCTGAAAATCAATCTCAGAAAGATCCGGCCCCCATTCCGGCATCGGCATCTGCTCAAACCGTTGATATGCCTTCACACGGAATTCCGTCATCCATTCAGGTTCATTCTTGATCCGGCTGATCGTACGGACAACCGCTTCATTGATCCCCTTTCCGGTGTCAAAAATACTGATGTCCTTATCCGCAAAACCGTATTTGTAATCATCCTGTGCAGAGAGAATTTCACTGTTCGCCTGTTCCGTCATGTTCTCCCTCGCTTTCTTCAATCATCTGCTTCATCGCATTCCAGCCAATCGTCGCACATTTGATCCGGTTTGCCTGACGATAGACATTTTTCATTGCGACCGCCTCTTCGAGCGCCGCCCCGTCATATGGCTTGCCGTCAACCATATTCATATACTCACTGATCAGACGCTTCGCTTCCGCTACGGTCTTTCCCTTCAGAAGATCGCTCATTATCGAAGTGCTCGCAGTTGAAATCGTACAGACCGTCCCGTCAAACCGGATATCCCGGATTACGCCGTCTTCAATATCAGACTGAACGGTAATATCATCAATGCAGCTTTCACTTGCCATATGGACACGGCGATATTTCATGTCCTCTGTCAGGCTGTGATTATGCGGATATTTATAATGATCCATGATCAGTTCTCTCAGAACCATCGGATCTTCCAGCATCGTTTCCAGTTCACTCATTTCTCAGTCCTCCTTAAAAGAAGATCCCGATCGCGCGTTCAAGCGAAATACCCGCACAGGCTTTCACACAGCGGTCTACTTCTTCTTCCGTATTGTAAAAATACAGAGATGCCCGGATCGTACTGTCGGTTCCGGTAAGTTCATGCAGAATCTTCGCACAGTGATTTCCCGAGCGGACCGCAATATTTTCCGCTGCCAGAACACCGGCCGCATCCTGCGAGAAAACCCCTTTCGCATTGAATGTTACCGGACCGTAACAGTTATCCGGATTATAGAGTTCTATATTGGAAAGCTTCACCATTTCTTCCACGAAGTAACTGCGCAGCTTCCGCTCATATTCATGAATCTCATCCAGGCCGATCGCCATGATGTAATCACAGGCAGCCGCAGCACCGATTACGCCTTCAATATTCGGTGTTCCTGCTTCAAACCGGGTAGGCGCTTTCTTCAGTTCATATGTCAGATCCCTGTAAAATCTCGCATTCATATCGCCGCCCATGAAAACCGGTTCCTGTTCCTTCAGAAGATCCGCTTTCCCGTACAGCACGCCGACTCCGCCCGGACCGCACATCTTATGCGCAGAAAAAGAAAGAAAATCGATATCCAGATCCCTGACATCCACGGGCATATGAGGAACGGCCTGAGCGCCGTCAACGATCATCAGTGCGCCGTTCTCATGGGCAAGCGCTGTCAGTTCTCTGATCGGCAGAATACTGCCGAGAACATTTGTCACCATTGCCGCCGCAACCGCCTTCACTTCGGGAGTGAAGCATTTCTTCGCAGCTTCCAGATCAAGATTTGCCTGTGCGTCAAGCGGCAGATAGCGAATGATAAGCCCTGCTTCCCGTGCAAGCCGGAACCATGGCAGAAGATTGCTCGCATGTTCTGCTTCCGTTGTGAGAATCACGTCGCCTTTCTGAAAATACCCGTGCGAGAGTCCCCAGGCAATCTGATTCATCGAATGCGTCGCATTATGCGTAAAGATGATTTCGTTCGGATCGCAGTTCAGCAGTCTGGCAAAGGAAGCCCTTGCACCGTCATACAGCCGGTCATTTTCAGCTGCGATCGCATAATCTCCCCGGTGAACATTTGAGGTGTGATCAGTATAAAACGACGTCACCGCATCAATCACACATTGCGGCTTCAGCGTTGTCGCAGCATTATCGAAATACACCAGCTCCGGATGAT
This sequence comes from Solobacterium sp., assembly GCA_017543025.1. The sequence continues at coordinate 12,609 of JAFYGX010000194.1, read as the reverse complement.
TTCTCAGCATCGGAAAATCACAGCGGATCTTACTGACATCTATCATAAGGCACTGAGTTTCCTTTCCAGTTCATTCTTCAGAACTGTCTTTACTTCTTCATTTTCGATGACTTCCGCCACCGGCAGTAGATAGCCGGCAGAGATCAGCGCGGTCACCTGTGCCTGCGTCAGTCCCCGGCTCATCAGATAATAAAGCTGATCATCAACCACACGTCCGATAGACATCGCATGACTTGCCTCAACATCATTTTCATCGATCAGAAGTTCCGGCAGAATCTCAGAAAACTGTCCTTCTTCGAAGCTGAGAGCCCGGCTGGTCTGATGGCTCTTCGATTTCCGCGCGCCATGAACGATTGAACCGATCGCATCAATCATCAGTCTTCCGCCTTTCAGAACAACCGCAAAGTTTTTCATTTCACCCGTCGTATGGGGAGCGAAATTAACAACATTCATCCGGTATTCTTTCCTGCACGCAGCAAGCGTAGCAGAAAGTACTTCCCCGTGTGCGCCTTCTTCCCGCAATGCCATGTATACCGTTCGTCTTGTAACGGCATTCCCGCATTCTCCGTATGCGGCGACCAGATGCGCATCCTTCTGTACCTCAAAGGATTCATCTGTAACCAGTTCATGATCGCATTCATTCCAGAACAGCACGGACGCATTCACACCCGCACTGCAATATGCACGGATCCGCAGCGATTTTGCATTCCGGATCCGGAACAGTGCCTGTGCATCCTGATCCATGACGAGCGAAACATCCAGATCCCGTTCGCTGTCGATCACATATTCTTCAAATCCGCCGCTGAGGTGAACATTCTGATTTAAACGGATCTCCTTCATTTTCCGGCCTGAACTTTCTTCGCAACTGCACAGGACCCGATACTGACAGGAGTTCTTGGAGCTTCCGTTTCTGCAGCAACAGGCCGGACATCATACTCTCTGTAGATCCAGTCATAACCTTCTTCATCGATTCTCCGCGCAAGCGAGGCATCTCCTTCAACGATAATCCTGCCGCCCACAAGCACGTGCACGAACTGCGGTTCAATCAGTTCATAAAACCGCTCGTAATGGGAAACGACAATCAGCGCAAGCGGGTATTCCTTCCGCATCCGGTTGATCGCATCCGCAACGATATGCAGCGCATCGACATCAAGTCCGGAATCAAGTTCATCAAGCATTGCGAGATCCGGTTTCAGAAGTTCCATCTGCACGATCTCATTCCGTTTCTTCTCACCGCCGGAGAACCCTTCATTCAGAAAGCGGTGCGCAAGATCTTCTTTCATCTGAAGATCGCGGATTGTTTTTTCCATCGCCTTGATGAAGGTGAACAGAGGAACCGGTGATTCCCTTCTCACATTCATGGCTGCGCGCATGAAATCACTGTTCGTAATACCCGGAATCTCCTGCGGATACTGCATGGCAAGAAACAGACCGGCACGGCTGCGTTCATCAACTGTCATGGCAAGCACATCCTTCCCGTCATAGGTGATTGTTCCCTTTGTGACGATATATTTCGGATGTCCCATCACCGCTCCCAGCAAGGTTGATTTGCCGTTGCCGTTAGGCCCCATCAGCGCATGTACCTCGCCTTCATTTACTGAGAGACTTACACCTTCCAGTATTTCCTTACCCTCCACTTCCACATGGAGATCTTCAATCTTCAATGTTTTCATATTCAGTTTTCCTTTTATCCTTTGCGATTATATCACAGCACATCTCAAGCGTCTTTTTTTAAGCACTCCATTGCACAGACAAAAGTTCAGATAAAATTCAGACAGCCATTCTGTTTAGAAAATTGAATTCAAAACAGAACGGTATATAATGAATAAGCGTTTTTCAGGAGGAAGAAATGAATACGTTTATTAAAAAGAACTGGTTTGTCTGCCTTCTTATCGTGATTTTCGCGGGAATCTCCGTGTTCTACATTTACGATTCGAACAAAGGCAAACTCAAAGGAAAAACCAGCAATGGTGAAGGAGTTGTCTACTCCATCGGCGACCGCGATGTCACCGCATCCGCATTCTACGATACGCTGTATGAAGAAAACGGAACTGCGGCAGCTTATCAGCAGATTGTCAAAACCGTCTCTGATCAGAGCACGGAAACAACAGAAGAAATGAAGAAGAATGCAAAGAGTCAGGCTTCTTCTATCATCTCAAGCTATATGCAGAACTATCCCACCAATTATAAGGAAACGCTGGCTTCACAGCTGAGTTCCCTCGGTTACACAGGAGACGATGCACTTGAATCCTATCTGATCAATTACTTCAAACAGGAAAAACTGACAACGGATTACATCAATGCACATCTCGATGACCTCAAAGTAAGAAATATCTCCTATATCCTTGTCCGCTTTGACGAAACGGATGAAACAGCGGATACTGCTGATGACAAAAAAACAGAAGACAGCGAAACCGCTGCGGAACATAAGCCGACAGAGAATGAACAGAAGCGGATGGATGAGGCGGATAAAACACTCGCATCCAAAACATTCGCAGAAGCAGCAGAAGCGCATTCTGAAGATCCGAGCACCGCACCCAACGGCGGTGTGCTTGGCACAGTCGACGCAAATACCACAACTCTGGATAAGGCATTTCTTGAAGCTTCCCTCGCTCTGAAGGAAGGTGAAACTTCGGATTGGGTATATTCCGAAACCTTCGGCTATTTCAAGATTCACTGCAATGCATCAACACACGACGGTCTTGTCAAAGCATACAAAGAACAGAATTCCCTCACGGATGAAGTTGAAGTAACAGATTCTGAAGTCTATGCGTCCCTGCTGGATTCCTATGACACTACGCTTGGCACGAAAGTAGTCTGGGAGAAAGCAAAGGAACTTGGTCTTACCTTTACAGATCCTGAGATGGAGAAGAAAATCAAGACCTATATCGGATTGGAGGACTGATCATGAAACCATTCAGGAAACTTCTCGCAGCCGGACTTGTTCTTATGGCGCTTGCCGGCTGTAAAGACGCCAAAGCATCCCTTACAGGGGCAGCCGAACCCGTACTTACGGTTGGCAGTAAAACAGTCTCAAAAGGTGATCTCTACTCTGCCATGTTCTCTGCTTCCGCTGCGGCTTCCGCATACAATGACGCAATGAAAGTCATCACGGATGCGGAAGTTGAAGTAACAGATGAAATGAAGGAAGAAGCGAAGAGCCAGGCGGAAATGATGACGATGTATTACGGATCGCAGTTCAACAGCTATCTTGAATCGATGAACATGACGATTGAAGAATATGCGGAAAAGAATGTTCTCCCCGATCTCAAGATCACGGCACTCAACGAAAAATACATCCGTGAAAACCTTAAGACCCTTTCTGATCAGTACAAGCCCGTCAAGGCAATCGTATTGAGCTTCAGCGCACAGGAAGATGCGTCCTCTGCCCTCAGCGCACTGAAGGACGGCAGTAAAACCGCATCTGAAGCAGCGACTTCATTCAATTCCACGAGCAGCGGAAATGAAGAAGTGATTACAACACTTAACACCAGTTACGATTCCACGGTACTCTCCATCATCCGCAGCGCATCACCGGATGACGGATGGACCCAGATTCCTTCCGCTGACGGTTCCACTTTCTATGTTCTGAAAGTTGTATCCAATGATCCTACTGCATTCGAAGAGGACGCAGTCAAGGAACTGAAGAATATCTCTGCGATCTCCGACCTCTGCACAGATACCTATCTGAGGAAATACGGATTCCACGTTTACGATATCGATCTCTATAACGCGATCAAGGAATACAACAGCAGCCTGCTTGTACAGGATACAAAGGCGCCGACTCCGGCTCCGGCTGCAGAAGAAACAGCTGCCGCAGAAACACCTGCTGCAGAGCCGTCTGAATCACCTGCTCAGTAAGTGTCAGAACGCTGTCATTTGACAGCGTTTTTTTTCATGCCGGGGTATAATGGTTGCGGAGGTAACAATATGTGTATTTTCTGCGATATCATCGATCATAAAATTCCCTCTTCTGTTGTTTACGAAGACGATCAGGTACTGGCAATCCTTGACATTTCCCAGGTGACAAAAGGCCATACGATCGTTATGCCGAAACAGCATGCCGCAAACATTCTCGAAGCGGATGAAGAAACATCCCGGGCTGTATTTACTGTAGCCAGAAAAGTCGCTTCCCTGCTGAAAGAAAAAACCGGATGCGCAGGAATCAATATTCTGAGCAACTGCGGCGAAGCAGCCGGGCAGTCCGTTGACCATTTCCATGTTCATGTCATCCCCCGCTATGGCAAGCTGGACGCGTTCAAACTGATGTTTCAGAGTTCTGAACCGCAGGATCTCGATGCAGTCCTTGCCCTTCTGAAAGGCTGAATGCATTTAATAAAACATCTCTTGCGAGATGTTTTCATTTTGTATCCGGGGTGACGCCAAGCCGGCGCAGCATTTCAGTTCTTGCCTTTGTCTCAAATGTATCCTCGAGAGGATCCAGCACCACAGAACCATGATTCCGCTTCAGTGCACGCTGCAGAATCAGATCTGCAACCCGGGGATTCTTCGGCAGCAGAGGCCCATGCATATATGTCGCAACAACCTGATCGTTCACAAACCCTTCGAATCCTCCCTGAAACTGATTTCCATGTCCTTTCAGAACGGTTCCGAGCGGAGAAGATACATCTTTTGTCTGCCCGCCATGGTTTTCAAATCCCACAACAGGAAATTCTTCGCCGTCAATCTTCGCATTGACTGCAATATTTCCGATACAGCGATGATCCCGGTCAGAAGCCTCCGTATAATAATCAAAAAACGACAGACACGGAACGACAACGCCATCCTGGTCTTTATAATACCTGCCGAACATCTGATACCCTCCGCAGATCAGCAGGAAGGCAGATCCGGAATCCATTGTTTCCCTGATCGCATCTTTCCGTGCAAGCAGATCATCATGAATCAGATTCTGTTCCCGGTCAGCGCCGCCGCCGAGAAACACCAGATCGTAGTCTTTGATATTGCAGATTTCGCCGATCCCGCACGTATCAACCTTTACATCGATTCCGCGTTTTTCACAGCGGACCTTCAATACCTGAATATTGCCCTTATCGCCATAAAGATCCATCAGATCGTGATACATCCAGAGAATCTTCAGTTTCATGCGCTGTGCCTCCTGCCCTGCCTGAACAGCAATGCACGGGTCGAGTGCAATGCTGTATAGGTCGCAATGACAAAACTCGGTATGCCGGCGTCATCCAGCCACTGAACTGCATCTTTCGCATTTTCAATCACCAGCACCTTATCTTCCATCCCTTCATATTTCAGCCGGAGTGCCATATCATACGGCCTTGTTCCGCAGCAGACAATCGTTCTGATCAGCGGATCGTTGAGCCGTTCAAAATGCGCATCCCAGATCCAGCTGACATCATGACCGTCCTGGTCATTGTCATTCAGCAGAATACAGATGTTTTTCTCACCGGAGGTCGCCGTAATGCCCTTCATCACTTCATTTGCCCCGGTCGGATTCTTGATCAGATTAACCGTACACGGACAGCTCAGCTGAAAAACCTCATTTCGTCCTTCGTTCAACACATAATTCCGGAAGACCTGATCAGCATTCCCCAGCGGAAGTCCGAGTGTTTTCAGCACACACAGCACGGAAGCACAGTTATAAATGCCGTAGATCGTGTTGAGAAAGGAATGAAAAGTCTGCCCTTCTGCCTGAAATACCGCTCTGTCAAAATCAACTTTCGTTACACAAAGATCCGGCCGGATGTCTCCGAACCGGTCAAACGGACAGCGGAACCGTCCGATATGAGAATACTGATAGTAGGAGTAATTCAGCGGCTTCCCGCAGCGCGGACAGAATTTGCCCTCTCCCGCTTCATCTGAGATATTCACCGACCGGATCGTTTCATTGACGGAAAAGAAATGAACATTTGCCTTTTTCGCCGCATCCGCAAGCCGGAGTACATTCGGATCATCTCCGTTGAGAACCAGATCTCCTTCAAAATCTGTCACCAGTTCGATCATCTTCCGGATGATTGTTTCCATTTCACCCGCCCGATCAAGCTGATCCCGGAAAAAATTAGTGATCACAAGCATCCGCGGGTGAAGCGCATGAAACTGCCTGTAAAGTGTCAGTTCATCTACTTCCAGCACCACCGCATCCTCATGAATGGTGTAATTCTCATCACAGGCAGCCGCTAGGGTTGTGGCGATTCCGATATTGAGATTATCTCCCCGGTGATTGTTGACAACCGTTTTCCCGCATGCCCGCAGCGCTTCGGCAATCAGATTCGATGTTGTGGTCTTGCCGTTTGTGCCGGATACAAGAATCACCTGTTCCGGAAACTTTATTTTAGTGATGAACTTCGGATCCATCCGCAATGCCAGTTCACCCGGAAGTGATCCGCCCCTGCCGAATTTTGCAAGCAAGCTCTGCAGTTTTTTTACAGCCAGCAGACGAATATCCATGGTCTCTCCTCACTCTTCATTCTCTGCACGGTAGAACTGTCTTCCTTCAAAAGCAAACATCTTCTGCGTCCAGTTTCCCGGTTTCACAGTAGAAAAAGCCTGCTTCAGGGAATTCATCCGCGCATCGATATTATCAATCAGATTCAGCGCTTCCGCTTCCGGAATCGCCGGGAGCACCGGTGATCCGAATTCATATTTCCCATGATGTGAAAGAATCATATGTCTCAGCAGAAGGGTTTCCTGCTCCCCTTCCAGTCCGAGTTCTCCGGCAGTCTGCACAAGCCATGCATGCCCGATTGAAATATGTCCGATCAGTTTTCCTTCCAGTGTATATTCATTCGACACCAGACCTCCGAGCTCTGCAATCTTGCCCATATCATGCACCAGCACACCAGAGATCAGAAGATCCCTGTCAAGAATCGGATAACTGGAAGCAATCTGTTCCGCAAGCTCCGCCATTCCGAGCGTATGCTCAGCCAGCCCGCCGAGATAGTTATGATGAATACGGGAAGCGGCAGGATAATCGAAGAATGTCTTGCCGGCTTTCTGATACATTCCGGTCACAAGTTTCCGCAGTGTCTCATTCTGAATGGAATGAATGAATCCTCTGATCCGCTCTTTCAGTTCACTTACCGCAACCGGAGCCGTCATTACGAATTCGCTGAGATCAATATCTGCCTGATTGATTTCCTGCACCGTGTTTACCCGCAGCTGAAGCGCATTATTGTATTCCAGAACCTCAAAGCCAAAGCGCATGACAAGACCCGCTTTCACAATTTTCAGCTCCCGCTCATCCGCATCCCAGAGCTTCGCATCGATCGCACCGGTACTGTCCTGCAGAACAAGATTCAGATATGGTGCTCCTTTCTGTGTGACGCCTTTCAGCACGCTCTTTACGAGCAGATTGATCGTATAGCGTTCCTTTTCCCTGAATTCTCTGATCTTTGCCATAAATCCTGCGGCAGTCAACCGCCCGCCGGCGGAAGGAACTGCCGTTCTCCTTTCTGTCATGTAATGTGCTGATCCTTCGATCAGCACAAGTCTCGTATCGGCTGATGCCGATCTCATTCACGTCTGAATTGGCAGCACGCCGGGTAGTCCGCAATCCTGCGTTTCTGACGCAGCGCATCTCTGTCTTTGCAGAATGAGCGATCTGATCAATAATCACTCCGTCTCTGAATCCGCTTCACCGGATTGTGAATGATCCCATTCCAGTTCTTCCATGATCACATAAATATCTTCCGGCGAATATCCCTGTGCACTGCAGTAACGGTATACCGTATTGCGCAGGCGGGTTCCGCTGTATTTCCGCTCATAACGCTTCCTCGCCTTCATCATGCATTTCCGGAGACTGTCCAGCTCATCGCTGTCCGCTTCGCGGAAATCAAACTGCATGACTACTTCATCCGCAATCTCCTGACTGTAACCTTTCTGAATCAGTTTCTCCCTCAGCTTGCGCTCTTTCATTCGGTGACTCTGAGGCTGAAGCGATCTGGCAGCTTTTTTTGCATATTCAACTGCATTTTCATATTCTTCATCAACCTCTTCATCCAGCTGCCGCGAAATCATCTCAGCTGGGATTCCCTTTTTCCGCAGATCTCTGATCATCCGTTCTCTGCCGAATAACGCGATCTTCATGCGTGAGATATTCTCGGCACAGTAACGTTCATCATCGATATATCCTTTGAGCTCAAGCTTCTCGACGATCTCATTGATCTGTTCAATATCGCATTTTGTCTTTCTGGTCAGCCAGTCGTAGATTTCCTTGCGCGTGCGGTCTTTGACCGCGATCCGCTTCATGCATCCTTTCCAGGCTTTCACCATTTCCTGCTTGCGGCGGATGTTTTCCACTTCCATATCCGAAAGCCGCATGCCTCTGCGGATTCCCTGGTTATAGTAATCCTCCAGCGTCATCAGGAGTCTCGTATCTTCCACTGGATTATTGTGATTGTCCTTCAGATAGAGCTGAACCACATCCTGCTGTACCTGAACATCCTCCACGATCAGAAGATGCGCATAATCATGAATCGCTTCTTCATATACTGCAAGCGCCTTCTCATAGAACACTTCCGCACTGAGCGGTCTCACCTGTACCAGCGCAGCATCCTTCATATTCTGAAGCACCGCTTCGTCCAGCTGTTCCAGTTCCAGTATCTTTGCGCAGAGATCATCGGAATCCGTAAAATACCAGCCGGTTTTTCCATCGATCAGCAGTTCTTCCAGTACAACATCCCTCCGCGCCATCATCGGCAGTCCGGATGCCATCGCTTCCACAAAGGTCATGCCCTGTGTTTCCGAAAGGCTGGCACTGACAAAAAAATCTGCGCTGCGGTAATAGTCAGCCACTTCATCTGCCGGTTTCGGTCCGGCAAAGATTACGTTCCGGATTCCCTTTTCCGAAACGATTTCCTTCAGGCGGTCAAGATCCGGTCCGCCGCCGACTACCAGCAGCCTGATGGAGCTGTTCTTCGCTTCTGCTTTTTCAAACCCTTCGATCACAATATCGAGCGCTTTCTCTTCCGCAATCCGTCCGACATAGATCACAAGCCGTTCATCCGGACCGACTCCGAATTGTCCGCGGATCATCTTTGTACGTTCAGGATCCTGATTCTGGGGGGAAAATTCATCCAGTTCCAGTCCCGTCGGAACAATATGAATCTTTGTCCGTACATGATAGCAGTCAAGAAGTTCCTTTGTTTTCTGACTCGGTGCAATCACCTCAACAGAGGAATCTGACATCATACGTGAAAACCACGCCACAGCCCGTTTCATCCGGTGATCCAGACGATCAGACTTCAGCAGATTCAGGTAATGCGTATAGTCTTCATAGGACGTATGATAGGTGCTGACAAGCGGAATACCAAGCTGTCTTGCACACATACGCGCAAAGATGCCGACCCCGAACTCCGTCTGAACGTGGATGACATCGAGATTCAGCGAGCGGATTTCATTCAGTGCATTCACATGAAACGGCTGGGTCACGGCATACCCGTACAGATGTTTTGACGTGACGCCGGCAAGCCGGAGGATATCATGGTCTTCATTCCACTCTGCCCATCCTGCACCGGCTCTGGTACAGACCACATATACCTGATGACCATGATTCTTCAGCTGTTTGTAAAGAATATTAGTTGAATTCGCTACGCCGTTCAGATCCGGCGGAAACGTATCTGAAAATAATCCGATTCTCATTGTGACTCCTTCTCAGCTTCCTGCAGGCTGCCGGCTGAAATCGAACTGCGCGCTTTCAATGACAGAAAGACAGCACCGCCAAGCATCATATCAAAATAATAAGTCATAAATCGCCACAGCAGCATGACCGGCCGGACATTCACCGGACCGAGTACCGTGCTGAACATCAGCAGAAAGGAAGCTTCTGTTCCGCCGCTTGCGCCTGGCAATGGAATAAACGCATTTACCATCGAAACAAACGATGAAAGTGTAATCATATCCAGAAGAGAACTCCAGCTGATTGGAATCCGTAGCGCTTTCGTACAGAAAAACGGAATGGAATAATAGACCATCAGTCGCAGAAAATGCGTCAGCGCAACCTGGAATACCATATCTTTATGACCGGAAAGAATATTGATTTCATTCTGAAACCGGGTAATCTGACTGTCCAGTGAAGCAAGGGCTTTTTCTCTGTCCCGGACAATATGAAGTTTTGCGGCAATCGCAATTCCCTTTGTACTGAGCCATGTATAGAATTTCGGAAACCGGATCAGTGCCCACAGACTGACGATCACAGCCGCATTCACCGCAAAGCCGAGCAGAACAATCACAAAAAACTGCGAATACTTCGAATAGAATTCATGAAACTTCAGCAGCAGCAATATAAAAACAGAGACTACCATTGTCGTCTGATAGATGATGAAATTCATCCACAGCACGCCTGCAGCTTCCGTCAGAGGAATTCCCTGCCTCCGGAACAGAAACACTTGGGCAAACTGACCGCCGCTTGCACTGGGCGTAATTTCATTGAACAGCCCGCCGACAAATGCATTCTCCACCCCCTGGCGGAATGTATATTCCGGATGCGTCAGATTGCATTCCTGCTTCAGTGCAAAGCCGGAGAACAGACGGATCGAGATTACTGCCGCAACAACAACCAGAAGCCACAGCCTGTCCGCTTTCTTCAGACGGTCAAACACTTCAGCCGGATTATCACGTACGGTCAGATAGAAGATCAGAGCGGACAGTGCAATCACCAGCACAATATTGAACAGGTAATTTGAAAACAGCTGTTTCAGTTTTTTCATACTCCGATATTATACTCTTTCAGCGGATACTCCCTCAACAATCCTGAAGCGCTTCATCCGATACCGTTTCGTTATTCAGCACAGCCTGATAAATCAGTTTGAGCTGCTTTCCGACTGTTTCGATCGAACGTTTTTCCGCAGTCCGGAATCCCGCTTCGCCGGTATGGGGCAGCGTATGATTCACACATCCTGAAATCAGCGAAATAAACTCTTCATTGTTCGTTCCTTTATAGCAGTTTACGCCATGTTCAAGCCAGGGAGAAAAAGCACCGATATCCCGGACAACAACCTGCTGCTTTGCGGCAAGCGCTTCGAGCACGACGATCCCTTCCGTTTCCTCAAAGGAAGGAAAAAAGAACACATCGGCATCACTGTACGCTCCCTGAATGATAGGCCCTTTTACATAACCGGGAAACCGGCAGTTCATCGGATGATTCTGCACTACCTCATTGATTTTTGCCGGAACAGCGAGCGGATTCAGTTCGCCGAACCAGATAAAGGTAAACTCCGGAAGCTGCCGGGCAACTTCCACAAAATCAAGAATCCCTTTCCGCTCAAACGGAAGTCCGACCCCAAGCACGACTTTTTCATCCGTGCCAAGCCGGAAATACCGCCGGAATGCAATAATTTTCTCTTCATCCCGCTTATAGAGGGAAAGATCAATCCCGTTTGAAACCGGATAGATCGGAAGATTGATTCCATACCCGCGGATCAGATCACGGGAATAAGGCGTCGGCGTAATGATGGCGTCCGATTTGGAATACAGCGAAATCAGCGTCTGTTTCCACAGCGGGGATACAAGGTTGGAAAGCTTGAAGCTGTTCCGGAAATCTTCTTCCGTACTGTGCGCATGATAAATAACCTTTTTCCCGAGCTTTCTGGCATGTGAAATGATCGGATCACTGTTAAACCCGATCGTATTGATATGAAGAATATCATAATCTTCATCCCAAGGATCTGCTGTATATTCAATCCCCTGCGATGCCAATGCAGTCTTCTGGTGTTCAAATGCCCTACCGATTCCGGAAGTCTTTATCAGACTCTCATTTTCAAAGTACAAAAGAACTTTCATATCAGTTATATTTTACAGCGAAAAACAGAACGTACCGATCATTTATAATCTGATTCCTTCAATCTCATGAAGAAACTGTTTCCATTCCGCTCCCCATGCAAATCCGCCCATTCTGTGATCCGCACGGATCAGCCGATGACATGGCACCAGAATCATTACAGGATTCTTTCCTGCGGCATTGCCTGCCGCCCGAAACGCATCAGCTCTTCCGATCATCTTCGCAAGCTCCCCGTAACTGCAGGTACACCCGCAGGGAATAGAACGAAGCGCATTCCATACCTGAATCTGAAACGCTGTACCGGTCAGCGAGAGCGGTACATCAAACTGTTTCCGCTTTCGCATCAGGTATTCACCGAGCTCTTCTGATGCACATCTGGTAAAGTCATCCGGCTGTTCCGCTGTACTGATCTCAGCCGGAGCAATCCGGATGATTCCGGCCGAATCCGATTCAATCTTCAGAACCCGGTTTTCAAATTGCAGATACTGAAAACCGTGATGTATTTCATCCTGCTGCTCAGAAGTTTTAATGCTGTGTCCGCTGTCTTTCATCATTATCTATTATCGCAAAAAAGACTATGCCGAAGCATAGTCTTTCGTTCAGCCTGAATCAGACCGCAGCTCAGTTGTTTTCCTGAATCTTAGCCTTGTTTACAAGCTTGTTGTAACGAGTCTTGGCATCAGACAGCGTCTTTGCGAACGCTGCTTCTGCAGCTTCCTGACCCTTGAGTTTCGGCAGGTTGAAGTAACGAGCCTCATTCATCAGGAAGTCATGGAACTTATCCCAGTTCGGTTCCTTGGAATCGATCTGGAGCGGTTTCTCAAGACGCGGGTCATAACGGTACAGTGTGACATAGCCGC
>JAFYGX010000193.1 GCA_017543025.1 Solobacterium sp. | reverse complement strand
CGATCATGGGGATCCTTGCCAACAACGGACATATCGACAGCGGAAAAATCAATTACACGTTTATCAACGACAAAGGGGAAAAGGAGACGGTAGACATGACCCGCCTTTCCCAGAAGGAAATCCGTTACCGGTTCTGCGGCAGGCATATTGCCATGGTATTCCAGGATCCGATGACTTCGCTTGATCCGACGATGACGATCGGAAAGCAGATCATGGAAGGAATGCTGCTGCATCTGAAGATTTCCAGAGCGGAAGCGAAGAAACGGGCGATCGATCTGCTCCGCAAGGTCGGAATCGAAAACCCGGAGAAGCGGTTCCGTCAGTATCCGCATGAGCTTTCCGGCGGTATGCGCCAGCGGGTAGTCATTGCAATTGCACTGGCCTGTGAGCCGGATATACTGATCTGCGATGAACCGACTACTGCGCTTGATGTAACGATTCAGGCGAAGATCCTTGAGCTGATCAAGGAGATTCAGGCGGAATCCAATTTTGCAGTCATCTATATTACCCATGACCTGGGCGTGGTTGCCAAGGTTGCGGACTATGTCGATGTCATGTATGCCGGACGCATCATTGAAAAGGGTAATATTGATGAGATTTTCTATGATCCCCGTCATCCGTATACCTGGGGCCTGCTTGCCTCCATGCCGGATACCGATACCGATTCCAAACGTCTCTTTGCGATCCCGGGCACACCGCCGAACCTGCTTGAAAAAGTGACAGGGGACGCCTTTGCCCCGCGCAACCCGTTTGCCCTGAAGATCGATTATGAAGCGGAACCGCCGATGTATGATGTGGGCGGCCAGCATCGTGTCGCTTCCTGGCTCTGTGATCCGCGGGCACCGCATGTAGCGCTGCCGGAACAGCTTCAGGCTAGAATGAGAAAGATGCGGAAGGAGGGAATCGTGGAATGACAGAGATCAGCAGAACAGGCGAACCTCTGCTTCATGTAGAGAACCTGAAACAGTATTTCCGCATTTCTTCCGGTTATACGACGAAAGCCGTAGACGGCATCAGCTTTGATATCTGGCCAGGGGAGACCTATGGTCTTGTCGGTGAGTCCGGTTCCGGAAAGTCAACCACCGGCCGGGCGATTATCCGGCTGTATGATCCGACCGGCGGAAAGATCATCTTTGACGGTCATGATATCAGCGGAAAGATGTCGAGAGAAGATGAACGGTATCTGAGAACGCATATGCAGATGATCTTCCAGGATCCGATGGCCTGCCTGAACCCGCGGAAAAAGGTGAAGGAGATCATTGCCCAGGGCCTGCAGATCCATCATCTGTACCATTCGCAGCAGGAGCTGGAAGACAAGGTCTATGCGATTATTGACCGCGTCGGCCTTTCCAGAGAACATGCGACCCGTTACCCGCATCAGTTCTCCGGCGGTCAGCGGCAGCGGATCGGAATTGCCCGAGCGCTTGTCATGAATCCGCGGCTTGTGATCGCAGATGAAGCGATTTCTGCGCTTGATGTGTCCATTCAGGCACAGGTTGTCAACCTGATGAAAGACCTGCAGGATGAACTCGGTACGACTTATCTGTTTATTGCCCACGATCTGTCCATGGTCAAATACATCAGTGACCGGATCGGCGTCATGCACCTGGGGCATATTGTTGAAACCGGTACAACCGATGAGATTTTCGAACATCCGGTTCATCCGTATACCAGATCGCTGCTCAGTGCGATCCCGCATCCCAATCCAAGGGTGGAAAAGAAACGCATTGCCCTGGAATATGACAAGGAAAAGGAAGGCGTGGATTATACAAAGGGGCATCTCTTCCGGCTGACGGACACGCACAGCGTGCTTGCGACCGATGAAGAGTTTGAAATCTGGAAGAAGAATCAGAGTTACTGAGGTTAAGGAAACGCATGTGCTTACAGGCATGTGCGTTTTTTGCCTGATCCGGACTCCGGTTTCAGGAAACCGGCTGTAAACGGATTCTGTTTTTGCCTGGAAGTGAAAACAGGTATAGTATTAGAAAGTCATGAACGGAAAGGAAACAGACTATGGCTGAATTTTATCCGTTTCCGGCATTGCGTCCGGCAAAGGGAAACGCTGAGAAGACCGCATGTCTTCCATATGATGTGCTTTCAGAAGCACAGGCTGCATCACTTGCAGAAAACCCTGCTTCGTTTATTCATGTGATTCGCTCGGAAACCGATCTTCCTGAAGGGACGGATCCCTACAGTGATGAAGTCTATGAAAAAGCGCATGAAAATCTCGAATCCCTGAAGGAACAGGGAATTCTCGTCAGGGATCCCCAGCCGTGTTATTACATTTACCGGGAGATCGCTTCGGATCATGTGCAGACCGGTATTGTGGGAACGGTATCCGTACAGGAATATGAAGCAGGCGTGATCCGGAGGCATGAGCTGACGGTTGCGGAAAAAGAAGATGACCGTACACGGCATATTCTTGCCTGCAGAGCACAGACGGGGCTTGTGTTTCTGACCTTTCCGGAACAGGAAGCGATCCGCCGCATTACAGATGCAGTGACAGCGGAAGCGCCGGAAGAAGACTTCCTGCTGGACGGCGTGCGTCATCAGGTATGGTCAGTTTCGGATAATGAACATGTGCAGGCGCTTTCGGATGCGTTTGCGGCAGAAGAAATTCTCTATATTGCGGACGGGCATCACCGGGCGGCTTCATCCCGCCGCGCGGCGAATGAACTGCAGGCCGGAGCAGACAGCGAAGCCGGCAGAATCATGGCTGCGGCATTTCCGGCTGAAGATCTTTCTCTGCTGGGGTATCACCGGTTTGTGAATGATCTGAACGGTTATCGTGTTGAAGAATTTCTTGATCAGATCAGGGCTTCTTTTACGGTGACAGAAACAGAGCAGAAACTTCCGTCAAAGGCGCATGAGATTCTTCTTGTGACAGGCGGTAAAACCTATCTGCTGGTTCCGTCTTCCGGTACGTACTGCGAAGATGATCCGATTGAACGGCTGGATGTATCGATCCTGCAGAACAATCTGCTTGCGCCGGTACTTGGAATCAGCGATCCGAGAAGGGATAAGCGTATTTCGTTTATCGGCGGTGTTCACGGGCCGGAAGAAGTGCGGGCATGTGCGGCGAAAGAAGGAACAGCCGGGTTCATTCTTTATCCGACCGATATACATGATCTGATGGCAGTTGCGAAAGCACACGGCATCATGCCGCCGAAATCCACCTGGTTTGAGCCGAAGCTTCTCAGCGGACTGTTTGTTCATGAATTCTGAGCGCAGACCGGATTTGCAGAACCGTTCCGGCTGATGGAGAGACATACCGAAACCGGGTCTGGTACGCAATGCATGAACGCATGCTGTTTCGTGATTCAGGAGTACAGTAGAAACATAGCTGGATGTGATACTGCGGAAAAAACAGAACGACTGTTTTTTCGTTTTCAGTACGGAAACAGGGCAATTCGTTAACCGGGGAATCTGTAATATTTGTCCAGTTCTTGGTAGAATAAATGCTGTCGGGGAGAAGAAAAGGGAATGGGCGATTTATATAAATGCAAAAAGTGCGGGCAGCTGTGCTATATGGTTTCCGCACCGGATGTGGAAGGTATTGAAGCACTCGAAATCCTTAAGACCATTGAAAAGAAGGGATATATCGACAGTGCGGAACCGATCCAGTTTCTGGAGACGGATTTTTCGCAGTTTCTGCAGAAAAGCAGAAATGACATGCTCATCAGGTATACTGCCGGCCCCCTTTTCACTATGGTCGTTGAGAATATGCACAATGACAGAGTGATCATCGGAACCAAGCATACGACTTCGGAATATGCGACTCTTTCCTGCCCGATCTGTCTTTCCGAAGAGTTCTTTTCCAATATCGGTTCTCTGCCGACAACGTTCGTCGACGGCAGGTGGGATAATTTTGTGGAGAGTGACCATATCTGGTATATCCTTTCCGCGGATAATCAGGGCAAAGGCTCCTTCACCGAACTGGAGCGGAGGGAGCTGGTTTCCCATATCGCAAGGGAAGACCGGCTGGATGCGCAGAACATCATGAATGACATGATACAGGAAGGCTATGATTCCATCGTCCGGCTGAATAATAAATTCATGCATTCAAATGAAGTGAATCTCATCCGTTACTTCCGGGTTCTTCTGAATATCAAGACCGATATTCAGAAGCTGGAAGCCCGTCTTCTCGATCTGATTCTCGGACAGCTGTCCGCGGACCGGGATTATATCAATTCCACCGGACGTTCAGAAGAGACGATCGTCAATGAGATTACGAAGGAACAGCGCAATATCATCGCCCGGGGAAGACGGCTGCAGAAAGAACTGGAGTTCCATATGCAGGAAGGCTGGCGGGAAGCGTTTGAGATCGACATGCCGCAGGAGCCGGTAAAACCGGTTCTGATCAAGCCGACCGAACCGGAATACAAGCATACGGGACTGTTCAACCGCAGGCAGATCAATGCGGAGAACGATGAACTTCGCAGGCAGTACCAGCAGGAGATGGATGCCTATACCGCAAGGATGCGGGAATATGAAGAAGCTCAGAAACAGTATGAGCAGGCAAAAAATGAATACGACCGCAAACGGAATGAAGTCTATGCACAGGCAGAGGATGCCTGGAACCGGAATGTAGACAATATCCGGAAGAAGGCGGAGCTGCACGATCTGCGGATCCGCAATGCAGAACTGGACAAGATGCTGCAGAATCCGACAAAGTATGCTCAGCGTCTGCTGCAGAATTCCACTCCGGCAAAGATCAAGCGCCTGTTTGATGAGGAAATAAAACGAAATACCAAGCTGAGAAATCAGGCATACCAGATCGAAGCGGATCTGCAGACCATACTGTTTGTTCTGCCGAAGTATCTTGATATCGCTGCGGTAGCCAAGATCTATGAATATCTCGTTACCGGAAGAGTGTCAGTTCTGACAGGATCAAACGGTGCCTATAAGCTGTATGAGACAGAGCTTCGCAATAACCGCTCTCTCCGTCCGGCAACGATTTCGCCAAACACGGAGAACAATGCGGAACGTGATTTCTCCATTTACAAATCGCTGTCTTCGGTGTCCAAACAGATGACCGAGATCTCTCAGCGTACTTCCGCTGCAATCGATGAACTGCGGCAGATGAACGGAACGGATGCGGTGGAGGAATACAACTACGCAATTGATTCCTACTACTCTGCGATTGAAGAAGAGCTGTATGCATGTTTCTCCTTCAGCAATGAGTATATTGACCGGGAGAAACTGCAGAAAGAAGCCGAAGCCGCAAGACTTGCAGAAGAGGCAAAGCAGGCCGAGGAAGCCCGGCTGAAAGAAGAAGCCGAGAAGCAGCAGGAAGAAGAAGCTGCAGCGGCAGCAGCTGCCATACAGGCAGAAGGGGCGGCAGAACCAGAACCGGCAGAACGATCCGGAGAAGAGCAGCCTGGCGAACATCCGGAAGGCGAACCTGTACCGCAGATTAATGCGAATTCGGAATCTGCAGCAGAAACAGCTGAAGAAACACACGAATCTGCTTCTGCTGAGAAAACAGAAACGGCACAGACTGCAGATGAAGCAGTTGAGGAGGCAGCGGCGGCACAGCTGATCGAAGACTCCAAGATCAACGAAGAAAATACGGCAGAACCAGAACCGGCAGTTCAGGCAGAAGCGTCTGATGCAGAGCAGCCTGACGGAAAGCCGGAAAGCGAATCTGTATCGCTGAGCAGTGCGAATTCAGAAGCTGTAACAGAAGCAGCAGCGGAAGAAACACACGAATCTGCTTCCGCTGAAGAAACAGTAACAGCACAGACTGCAGACGAAGCCACAGCTGTACAGCTGAGCGAAGACTCGCAGAACATGGAAGGCAGCACAGCAGATGAACCAGAACTGGAAAATCAGACAGAAGATGAACCGAAAGAAACTGTACTGAGTGAACAGGTGGAATCAGATTCGCAGTATGGACAGCCGGAAGACGTATCAGAATCTCAGCCTGCTGCGGGTTATGAATCTGTAACCGAACCGGCAGTAACTGAGGAAGGGCAAGAGCCCATGACTGCGGAGAAACCGGAAGAAAACGTTTATGAGGAGCCGGGTTCCGCAGATGCGGCAGAAACTTCTGTTTCAGAAAACAGTGAAGATGCCGGAATCTCTTCTGGCGAACAGGTCGGGAATGAAACAGTGACTGAACCGGAATCCGAATTGGCGGAAGGTTCGAATAATACGCTCAGGGATGAGGAAATATCCGCATCTGCAAAGGCTTTGGAAGCAACAGATGCGGAAACGGCACAGAAAACAGTTGAAGAGTCAACTGATTCAAAGACTGAGATGAAGGAAGATCCGGATGCGTTTGAGCATCCGACGGCAGATCGGTTCAGCCAGACAAATGAACCGGAAATGCCGGTCATTCATCCGGGTGATCGGACAGAAGGAATTACTGTCATGTCGGAATCTGACCTTCTGATGTTCGGAGATGTCGAGCAGTCTATGGCAGAACTGAAACATGGAACGACAGACGGAACCGGGACACCGGCTTCAGAATGATCTGCAGCACGCACAGACGGAAATAAGAACGAAGAGTCATGGGCTGCCATGGCTTTTCTTTATCTGGCAGAGAACAGTCGGAATGACTGGCTATAAAAAGATTTTTTATCCCTGCTGGAAACCGGAAATCAGATGATATCTATCACGGAATCGGAACATGATGCAGGTAAAACGATCTGATGGAATTACAACAAAATCATCCGGAGAGAAAAAACCGGTGTGTGTCTGTTTCAGAAAAAGCGGCTGAAACCGGGTCATCTTCTGTGAATCTGTGCAGAAAAACCGCTGAAACAGCAGAAAAAACGGGGGAAGTGCCGTGGGAAAAAAGCTGGAGTCCGTGCATCCTGACGCAGTCCGTGATATGATTCCTTTTGCGTAAAAAAAGAGAAGGTAAGGTTTAGCATGATTGCCAGTAATATACTCGAAACAGTTGGAAATACACCGCTGATCCGTCTGAACCGGATGGCGGAAGAGGGAAGTGCGGAAATACTTGTAAAGATGGAAGCGCTGAACGCGGGGGGATCGATCAAAACCCGGACCGCCCTGAATATGATACTGGAAGCGGAAAAAGCAGGGAGAATCCGTAAGGATACGATCATTGTCGAGCCCACAAGCGGAAATCAGGGAATCGGGCTTGCGCTGGTCGGCGCTGTCAGAGGATACCGGACGATCATTATCATGCCGGATTCTGTCAGCGAAGAGCGCAGAAAGCTGGTCCGCCATTATGGCGCGGAAGTAGTTGTGATTCATGATGACGGTGATATCGGAAAATGCATTCAGGAATGTCTGAATACAGCGATGAAGATGAAAGAAGAAGATCCGCGTGTCTATGTGCCTCAGCAGTTCTCCAACCCGGACAACAAACTGGCACATATACGCTTTACCGCAAAGGAGATTCTGGAACAGGCCGGGAAACCGATTCACGGATTCTGCAGCGG
>JAFYGX010000025.1 GCA_017543025.1 Solobacterium sp. | reverse complement strand
GCCCTGGTCGCTTCCCGATTATCGGGTCAAAGACAATTACAACAGCCCGGAGGAGATTTCCGTAACGATCAGCGGCGGCGCCGACAATACAAAAGAAGGGGTTTATGAGGCGAGCCTGACTGCCTGCGATGCGTTCAATAATTGTTCCTACAAACCGCTGACCGTGGTGGTCGGAGCGGCCGGGGAAGCGGACCTTGAACCCGGGGCATTCGATCTTAACCGCCTGGATCAAAGCGGAACCATACTGAAACCCGGCAGGGCCGGAAAAGAAAAGAACGTCTATGACGATCTTTACTGGATGGGGGATTCGAATATTCTGAACCTCGGAAAATACGACGGGGTCAACAGCAGCCGGGTGCTTGCCCGCTACGGCATGAGTCCCGCCTCCTTTGATCTGCCATTGTTCTATGACAACCGGCAGACAAATCAGAATGCCGTTCAGCTCGTCTCCCGCTTTCAGCCTTCCTGTCTCATCCTGATGATGGGAGAGGCGGAAGCCGGCAGCGGCAACCCTCTGGCACTGGCGGATCATTACTATGCATGCATAGAACAGCTTCAGGCAGCGAGCCCGGACACAACCATCATCGTCTCATCGATTCTGCCGGTCTGCCGTTATACGATCAACAGCGCCTGTGATCAGCGCATGCTTAACCGCACGAATTACTGTCTGTACCGGATGTGCAGGGAACACAACATCCCGATGATCTGCCCCGATGGGAAACTTCTCGGAAAGGACGGCTGGGGCAACCCGGAATACTACAACGAAGACGGATTTCATCTGCGGGCTGTTTATTTCAACCGCTATACGGACTATGTCAAAGACACGCTCAATTCGTCTTCCCAATTCCTCTGATGAGACAGTAAATCAATACCGCTCCGCCAAGCAGGGAGAGAACCGCGGCACCTTTCTGCACCGTCGTGCCTTTGTAATAGATGCGGTAACTGTGCTCTCCCGCACTGACGGGAAGAACGATCCTGCCGGTATATTCATCCCGGATGCAGGGCAGGGAAACAGAACCGGGGGAAACCTCTTCCGCCGCGTAGCCAAGATACCAGGATACCGGCAATGCGGCATATCCGTCACTTGCCGCGTTGACCTGAATCGTGGTTTCACTGCCTTTGCGGGTGCCGGTAATCGACCCCTCTGTATCGAAGAGTTCATAGACGCCGGAAAGGGCTTCATAATCCATCTGATGCGCAGCCGGGAGATATTCGCCGCTGGCGAGTTCTGCGACATTGTAGTGATTGTTGTAATTCTCATAGAACTCCCCGGTAAACAGTTCTTCCGTTGTGACATCATTTCTCGTCTGATCGGGATCGTGAATCAGCTGATGGTAGATCACGCCGGTATTTGCCGTGATGTACAGGAGAGAAAGAATCATCACGATGTTCTGAACCTGTTTCTTCTGCTGGGAAAGCGTATAGGCAAGCACAGCGGGAAGAAAGGAAGCGATCAGAATATTGAAGCGGTAGGTGAACTGCAGAGACTGCAGGAAGGATATTTTATAGAGAGGAATCAGGTCTGTTGTGGCGATCAGCAGAATCACACTGATAATGGTAACGGCAGTCATGAAGCGGTTTCTCGCTTCTTTTTTTACGGTGAGATAAAACAGCGGCGTAAGAACCACCGTCAGGCCGGTGAAATAATGATGGGCTTCGAGATCATAATACCCGAGAAGCAGATAATCGCTCAGGGCCGAGAGAAGGGTGTTGGAATAATTCCGCATGATCTCCTCTCCCCAGAGAGCCCGGTTTCTCGCGTACTGGAATTCCTGGGAGCGCATCTGCTGAAGCAGAGGAATCAGGAAGAAGGCACAGAGCACAAAACCGATTCCCACCGCTTTGAGCAAAGGCAGCCAATGCCTGTGTTCCGCGATCCGCTTTGCGTAAACCATCAGAAGAACCGCAAATACCGCCGAAGTCAAAGCAAAGGTGATGAGGTGGGAAAGGGCGAGAAGGGAAAACCCGACCGCCAGTTCCAGGGTGTTCTCCTTTCCTTCTTCCAGATACCGGTACATTGCAAGGATGACCGCGGGAAGAAGGGAGAATGCCATCGCTTCCCCGAGCGCCGCCCGGATGAAGAAATCGTTGATGTGATAGGAAGAGAAGACAAATACGACCGTGCAGAAGATACTGATGTGATCCTTCTCCGTAAGATAACGCATGAAAGACAGGCAAAGACAGGTGCCGAGAAAGGAAATGAAGAATACGTAGATCTTGTATACCAGAAGGATCGGCATGTGCAGCGCATAGAGAAAGGAAGCGGGAAGAAGAAAGAGATCACAGTAGAAGAGCGGACTTGCATAGCCGAACCCGAAATTCTTGTCGGGATACACCGCCAGAGGGAATTGATGATCGGCGATCGAAGTCAGAATTCCCTGAATCCGGGACAGATGAAAGGAAAGATCCAGACCGGTAAATACGGAACTCTGATAAAACGGGATACAGAAAAGAAGGGTGATGAAAAGTGCGGTAAGAAAATAGTACGTTCGTTTTCTGAGCATAACGCTTACATTATATCCGTTAACGGAAGCTGTGCGGAGATCTCTTGAAACCCATGGACAGACGGAAGGGGAAAACCGAAATTATTGGAAAAAATATTGAAAATAATCCTTGCAAACTCAAGTTTTGTAGTAAAAACGCCGTAGAACGCATGGTTATGCGCTCCTCGGCGTTTTGTCTGTCTAGCGTACCGGAGGCATATCCGGTATTGTTATGAATTGTCAGTATTTCAGAAGG
>JAFYGX010000192.1 GCA_017543025.1 Solobacterium sp. | reverse complement strand
AGGCGACGCTAAGCATAAGCCAGGAGCACAGCCTCGTGCTGTGACGTCAGGACTGGCTGAGTGAGCTGCAAACTCTATAACCATTAAGGGATACACGAAGCTTTGGCAAGCATCGCCCCTTTATGGGGCGGGGTAATTGACCGGTCTTGAATATCCGTATCACGTCAAGGTGATTGAAGTGCCGAAGGGATATACCTACGACAAGGAATACTCTGACACGATGGATGCGGACGGCGGTTCGGTAATTCTTAAGATTGTAAAGAATTAACAGACCGTTTGTCAGATAGTGAACATACAAGCTCTGAAAGGTAATCTTTCGGGGCTTTTCTTTTTCCGCGGAAGAAACATGCGCAGGAAACTGCAGCAGACGGACAGGGGAAAGCGGATCGTATCGGCTTCCGATGATAGAGCTGCCGGTTCGGGGAACTGACATGGTTTCTGTTTTGCGGAATGGCTGTATGGGAAAGCAGAAAGAGCAGAAGTGAAACGGAAGCGGGAAGCTGTCTGCTCACCCGGTTTGCATAGGAAGTGATTGTGAGCTTTCTGTGCCCGATACAGTATGATGGAGGGTATGAGAACAGATGGATACTGAAAGAATCCGAAAAACCGTATGGCAGGGTTGAAAGTGTTTCAGATATGGCTATAATACGTTAAGCGACAGCACCAGTGAAGGGACGATGACGTTCTGTGAATCTGTCAGAACAGCCGTTGCCGGCTTCTGTCTGAGAAATTGAAGATGGAAGTTAAACTGTCACAGGGGCTGTTTTTTTCTGTCCTGAAACAGAAGCTGCGGGGGATTGCTGCACGATTGAGATCCCATCGTAAACCGCAGGGAACAACGCTCTGTTTCAGACGCATACGGAGGGGACGTTATGGATGAAACACAGAATCAATCCGGCTTCATGGTCCGGCTTTCGACATGGATTGTCGACAAGCGGAATCTGATTTTTCTGATCACGGTGATCGGGCTGCTGTTCTCGGCGGTTTCAAGAACCTGGGTGGAAGTGGAGAATGACCTCACATCCTATCTGCCGGAGGAATCCGATACCAAGCAGGCGCTCAATGTCATGGACGAGCAGTTTGTTACATTCGGAAGTGCGGATGTGATGGTTGCGAGCGTGACACTGGATGAAGCGCAGGCACTGAAGAATCAGATCACGGATCTGGAAGGAGTTCAGTCCGTTACCTTTGATGAAACCACCCAGCACTACGCAGATGTTTCTGCGCTGTATTCCGTGACCTTTGATTATCCGGATGATGACGCGAGGTGTCTGGAGGCGCTGGACCGGGTGAAAGCAAGTCTTTCCAGCTATGACATTTTCGTGGTGACTGATCTTGGCAATGCAAAGGGAGATATTATCGACCGGGAAGTCAGTATCATCATGATCTATGTAGCGATCATCATTGTGATCGTACTGACGCTGACTTCAGAGACCTATGCGGAGGTGCCGGTACTGATTCTGACATTCGTCATAGCGATGATCCTGAATCTTGGCTCCAACTTTCTGCTTGGCCGGATTTCGTTTGTCTCGAATTCCGTTACCAGTATTCTTCAGCTGGCGCTTTCGCTGGACTATGCGGTAATTCTTTCCAACCGGTTCAAGGAAGAACACCGGAATCTGCCGATCCGGGAAGCGGTGATCACGGCGCTCTCCAAAGCGATACCGGAAATCGGAGCTTCTTCGCTTACTACGATCGGCGGTCTTGTTGCGATGATGTTCATGCAGTTCCGGCTTGGCCCGGATATGGCAATCTGTCTGATCAAGTCGATCTTTTTCGCACTGCTTGCGACATTCACTGTCATGCCGGGATTGCTGGTGCTGTTCGGGCCCCTGATGGACCGTACGGCGCATAAGAGCTTTGTGCCGAAGATCCCGTTTGTCGGAAAATTCGATTATGCGACAAGGTGGATCGTTCCGCCCGTGTTTCTGGTGCTTGTGATTGCCGGCTATCATTTCTCAAGCCTCTGCCCGTATGCATACGGTTACGGGGGAATTGTGACCCCGAAAATGAATGAAGTACAGATCGCACAGAATCTGATCACGGATACCTTTGACCGGAAAAATATGATTGCGGTAATCGTGCCGGGGAATGACTACGCAGCCGAACGGAAGCTGTATGAAGATCTTATGGGCTGCAGTGAAGTGGATCACTCAACCGCGCTGGTCAGCGTGGATGCCCTGGGCGGGTATAAACTCGCGGACGCCCTGAATCCCCGGGAGTTTGCGGAGCTGGCCGGAATCGATTATGAAAAGGCGCAACTGCTTTATTCCGCATATGCAGTAAGCGATTCGGATTACAGCAGGCTGATCGGCCAGATTTCGGATTATGAAGTGCCTCTGATCGATATGTTTCTGTATGTCTGCGATGCCATGCATGACGGATATATCAGCTTCGATGAAGAAACACAGGCAAAGCTGGAAGATGCCTATACGCTGATGAAGAGCGCAAAGCTTCAGCTCTCTGGCGAAGACTATGACCGGATGCTGTTTTATCTGAATCTTCCGGAAGGAGGAGATACGACTTACCGCTTCCTCGATACGATGCGTTCCATGATCGGCAGATACTATGACCCGGATGATATCTATCTTGCCGGCAACAGCACCAATGAATATGATTTCAAGAAATCCTTCTCCATCGATAATACCGTCGTTACTCTGGTTTCGATTCTGATCGTACTTGTCGTACTGCTGTTCACCTTCAAGTCGGTGGGCATGCCGCTGTTATTGATTCTGGTGATTGAAGGGGCGATCATGATCAACTTCTCATTCCCGTATCTGCTGAATACCCAGCTGTTCTTCCTTGGCTATCTGGTGGTCAGCTCGATTCAGATGGGCGCCAATATCGACTATGCGATCGTCATCGGATCCCGGTATCAGGAAATCAAGAACGAGACAGACCGGCGGACAGCGATCATTGAAACAATGAACTTTGCGTTCCCGACGATCATCACCTCCGGAACGATTCTCGCGGCTTCCGGTATTCTGATCGGTCAGATGACGTCCGAGGCGACGATCTGCGGTATCGGGCAATGTCTTGGCCGCGGAACGATCATCTCGATTCTGCTGGTCATGTTCGTATTGCCCCAGATTCTGCTTGTCGGCGATAAGCTGATTGACCGCACATCATTTGAAGTAAGACACCGCCAGAAAACAAAGTCAGCCGGCATGACGCGGGTAGATGGATTTGTCAGCGGTGAAATCAGCGGCAAGGTCAGCGGATATGTCAATGCGCTGGTGGAAGGCGATGTCAATGTCACGCTGGTTTCCGGAAGCGCAGAGACGCAATCCGCTTCCGAAGGAAGTCTGCCTGCAGAAGCAGCACCGGAGGGGACCGGCAAAGCGCCAGTAAACGCAGAACCGGACAATGACAGCGATAAAGTACAGCAGAAGGAAGTTACTGCAGAACATGGAGGTGAAAGAAATGAAGAAGATGCGTAATCTGTTTCTGAATCTCCTGCTGGTGACAGGAATGCTGGGAAGCGTTCCGGCAATGGTCTGTCCGCTTCAGGCGGAGGAGGCTGAAGAACCGGAAGAAGTCCAGGCGGAACCGGCAGTATCCATTTCAAATGAACATGAATTTCTCAATTTTCTTGCGGCGTGCAGCTATGATGCATGGAGCAGGGGGAAGACCTTTGAGCTGACTGCAGATATCAGTCTGCATCAGAAGCCGTTTACTGCAGGGGCAGTATTTGCCGGCACCCTGAACGGCAACGGACATACCGTTTCCGGCGTCCTGATTGAAGGGGAGCAGTCGCCAGCCGGTCTGTTTCAGATTGTCAGTGACAGCGGCGTTATCGAAGATCTGACGGTTTCCGGTACGGTTGCCCCGCACGGAATTCAGCAGAATGTCGGCGGGATCGCCGGCATCAACTACGGCATTCTGCAGGGCTGCACCTATACGGGAACGGTAAACGGAACGCGCAATACCGGCGGCATTGCCGGAATCAACGCTTCCGGCGGAATGATCCTGAACTGTACGGTCAGCGGAATGCTGTACGGGCAGACTGTGACGGGCGGCATCGCCGGCTACAGTCTCGGTCTGATCAGCGGATGTGAGAACAGCGCATATGTAAATACCGAAGCGGATGACACCGTATTGAATGTCAATGAGTTCAGTTTCGAACTGAACCGGGACGCCCGGACGTTTATTTCAACGGAAAGCGGGCTGGTGCGGAGCGATATCGGCGGGATTGCCGGTTATTCGGACGGCTCGATTACACTCTGCCGCAACCAGGGAACGATCGGTTATCCGCAGTTCGGATACAACGCCGGCGGGATTGCCGGCCGTTCGGACGGTCATATTCTCGGCTGCACGAATCATGGTGCGATCTATGGTAGAAAGGATGTCGGCGGCATTGTCGGTCATGCGGAGCCGTATGTCACCGCAAATCTTTCTGCCTCGACCGTATCTGCGCTTTCCGGCGAGCTGAATGCACTGGAGTACGGACTGAATGATCTACAGGCGCATGCGGAAGAAGCGAATACAGATCTGCAGAACCGGATCAGCTCCATGGGCGGATATATCGGTAACGCCCGGTCGTCGCTTGATACCATCAGTAATGACCGTGATACGCTGATTGAAGCGTTTGATCCGAACGGAATCAAGGAAAACCTGTATGCGCTGACACCGGAAGAGCTGAAAGGAAAAGATATCCGGGAAGTGATCCGGGAAATCCGCGAGCGGGGCGGAGAGATCCGGGATGATACGCATAACGGACTGGAAGCTCTGACAGAAATCGATATCCGAAGCGCTAACAGTGATCTGATCGCTTCGGTCTCGGGCCTTTCCGACCAGGCGGATATTCTCCGGCAGGAACTTGCCGGAAAAGCAGATTCGCTTGTCGCAGATGCCAATGCGATTACCAGTTCGATCACCTCCATGGAAGGGACGCTGAATCAGGCGCTCTATACCCTGGAACACCCGGAAGAACTGGTGCAGGATACATCTGACTCGGATGTGGAGGCGGTTCTGCTCGGTAAGATTTCCTGCTGCGTCAATCATGGTACGGTATCGGCAGCGCTCAATGCGGGCGGGATTGCCGGAACAATGGGAATTGAATATACCGCTGACCCGGAAGACGATGTCAGCGGCGAACTGGACGGCTCAACAAAGCGGCAGTATGAACTCAAGTGCATTCTGCAGAATGATGTCAATGACGGAACGGTTTCGATTGTCCGCAATGACGCGGGCGGGATTGCAGGGAAAATGGATCTCGGGCTGATTCTGGCCTGTGAGAACTATGGCGAAGTGACTTCCAGCAGCGGAAATGAGATCGGCGGGATTGCCGGAATCACCGCCGCAGCAATACGGGAAAGCTGGGCGAAATGCCGTCTTTCGGGCGTTTCGAAAATCGGCGGTATCGTCGGTGCGGGAACGGCAGGAACCCTGAGCGGGGAAGCGAGTGTGGTTGACAGTAACCGGTCCATGGCAGAGATCGTAACCGCATCACAGTCGTTCGGTGCGGTTTCCGGTACGGATACCGGTACCTTTTCGAATAATGTGTTTGTCTCGGATCAGCTTGCCGGAATCAACGGTGCCAGTTATGAAGGCCGGGCGGAGCCGGTCAGCTATCGGGAGCTGATGGATCTGCCAGGGGTGCCGGAGCGCTTTCGTTCCTTCACGCTGAAATTCATGGCAGACGGCGAAGTGCTGAAGACAATTCCGTTTGAATACGGCGATTCCTTCGGTTCAAAGGATTATCCTGCGATTCCGGTAAAGGAAGGCATGTACGCATATTTTGACTGCGGCAGTCTGCGCAATCTTCATAAGGACATGATCGTGGAGGCGGTTTACTGCCCGGACCTTACGTCGATTTCGAGTGAGGAAACCCGCGGAAGCGGAAGACCGGTGTTCTATGTGAAAGGGAAGTTTGATGATTCGTCTGTACTGAAGGCTGCTGCGGAAATACAGGAGCGGGAATCGTTCAGTATGGTGCGGAATTCCTTCTGGCCGGCCGTGATCGGATATCTGAAATCACCGGGCAGGGGGCTGGCGTTCGATCAGATCGAACAGTGGAGACTGCGGCTGCCGGATGATGGAGCTGAGAGTCATGAAGTGCGTTATCTTCTGCCCTATACGCTGACCGGAACCTATCAGATCTTTCTTCGGACGGATCAGGACTGGCAGCGCATTCCGGTAAAGCAGATCGGCAGCTATGCGGTATTCACAGTTCCTGGAACATCTGCTGAACTTGCGGTACTGACGGCAATCCCGGGCTGGTGGATCTATGCACTGCTTGCGAGTGTCGTGATCATGATCGGATTCATGATCGCAATGCACCGGTCAAAGGAAAGCCGGAAAGCGACCCATGAAGCGATCCGCAGCCGGATTGCGGTAGACCGGAAACTGCAGATCGGTGCGGCAGCGGCTTCCATATTTGCGATTGCGCTGCTTGGGGCCGGTGTCTGGTTTATCCGCTCCGGCGTAGCCAACAGTATGCGGGCGTATCAGCTGATCCGGGAATACAGCGGGCAGAAACCGATTGTCATGGAAGGGTCGCTGAGACTGAAAGCCGGTAATAAGGAAACGGAAGATATCTTCCTGATTCAGCAGGATGAAACCGGAATCACTTCGATCCGCAGGGGAGATCTCAGCCTGTATTACAGGGACAACGTGGTTTATCTTGAAAACGGCGCATCCTTTGCGGTGAATGATCTCGTGCCGGATTACAGTAATCTTTTGAATCTTGCGGCGGCGGTCTATGAAAACACCTCGGTTTCCGCTGAGACAGACGGCAGTCTGAAGCGCTATAAGCTGACCGCTTCGCAGGATTCCGCGCAGAAGCTGCTGGAGATTCTTGCGGCAGAATACAGTGATGAGCTGCCGGATCTGAAGTCGGTCGAACTGGAAGCGGATGAGCGGGACAATGCGCTCAGTGCCCTGAGCTTTCAGGCTGCGGGTGTGTTCCGCGATGAAGATAAGACGGCTTATGATATTTCACTGACGCTGGATGTAAAAGATCCTGCTGAAACACATAAGCCGGTTCCGGAGGCAGTGCTTGAAGCGGCTGCTTCGGGTGAAGAAGTGCAGAATGTGCTGACACGGGATTATCTGGATCTGCTTATGGCGTGGGCGGAGATGAATCACTGCGATACGCTTGGCGCACAGATCCGTCTCAGTGCGGATACGGAGCTGCTGAGTGTGAATGACAGTCTTCAGTATCACAGAATGTACAACGCGGGCAATCCGCTTCGGTGTGTTCAGAAAGGGGATCTTGTCGTATATGCGAATGATACGGCAATGTGTCTGGAAGACGGCAGACGGACATCAGACCGGGCGCTGTCAGAGCTGGTGAAGACCGGAACCATACCGGAGATCATCTATGCGCTTTCGCTGAACAGTACCTTCGATGTGGCGTCGGCAGATACGGCCCGGGTATTTACACTCCGGCTGGAAGGCGAAGGTCTGGATGCGGTGAAGAACGCACTGCTTCCGGGAATCAGTGATCTGACGCCGGATGTGACTTCGGGAACGGTGCAGATTACACTGACAAAAGATTCCATCAGCCGGATCAGCTGCACGCTGAACGGAACTGCTGCAGCGGCTGAAACGGAAGTTCCCTTCACTCTGAGTGCAGAAGGAACGATTGATCTGAACAGCGAATTCACTGTTCCGGATGCGGTCAGAACTGCATTGTCTGACTGAACAGTTCAGAAACGAGAATAACGAGATGAAGCGGTAAGCTTCCGGCTGACGCAGGTTCCTGCGGCAGGGGAAGAGCGATGTCTGTGACATATGAACCGGTGAATTGAGACCAGGACAGTTTCCTGGTCTTTCTTCATAAAATTGCTGTCTGTTGTTCTGAGCAGACAGGGAAAAGAAAAACGGCAGGGGGACTGCCGTTTCAGTGAAGAATCAGACGGTTTCAACCTTGATCAGGTTGGTGTTGCCGGACTGGCCGGTTGTTCCGCCGCCGGTAATGACGATCTTGTCGCCCTGTTTCAGGCCCATCGCATCGACTGCGGTCTTTTTTGCCATATAGAAGAGTACATCGGATGAGGGAACGACTTCGCAGATCATCGGCGTGACGGCCCAGGAAAGCGCAAGCGAACGCCAGGTCTTTTCGTTGGTTGTAAGACCGATGATATCAACCGGGGAACGGAACCGGGAAACCATCTTCGCAATACGGCCTGACATGGTGCAGGCAACAATTACGCTTGCACGTACATCCATCGCCATGGAACATGTCGCATGCGAGATCGCATCCATATCACTCTGAATGGAGAAATCAAACTGATAGAACCGTTTCTTGTAGTTGATGGACTGTTCTGCTGCTTCAGCAATTTTTGCCATCGCTCTGACCGCAAGAACCGGATACTGGCCGGCGGCGGTTTCACCCGACAGCATGACTGCGCTGGTGCCGTCATATACAGCATTTGCGACGTCGGATGTCTCGGCTCTTGTC
Organism: Solobacterium sp.; assembly: GCA_017543025.1. Next base: position 5,322 of record JAFYGX010000192.1, on the reverse strand, counting down.
GGCCGGGGATTGTGAATCATGGATTCGAGCATTTCGGTTGCGGTGATCACGCGCTTGCCGATCATGCGGCAGCGGGAGATCAGGTCTTTCTGCATCGCAGGGAGCCGTTCAAACGGAACTTCCACGCCCATATCTCCGCGGGCGACCATGATGCCGTCGCACTCGCTGCAGATTTCGTCAATATTGTCGTAACCGGACTGGTTTTCGATCTTGGCAATCAGTTCAACAGAGTTGTCCTTGCCGAGCGAACGGAGCAGATTGTGCACATCGACGAGATCCTGCTTTACGGAAACAAAGGAGCAGGCGATGAAGTCGACGTCATTTTCCACGCCGAAGGCAATATCGGATTTGTCCTGCTCGGACAGATATACCTGCTGCATATGCTTGCCCGGGAAACTCATGGATTTGCGGTTGGACAGTTCACCGCCGGAGATGACCTTCGTGGTGATCTTTGTTCCGTCACAGGAGAGCACCTCAAATTCGAGCAGAGCATTGTTCAGAAGAATCCGGTCACCGGGTGCGAGCTCATTGGCGAGGTTCTTGTAGCTGACGGAAACGATCGATTCGTCGCCTTCTGTATCCTCCGTGGTAAAGACGAAGGTGTCGCCTTCATTCAGAATTACTTTGCCGCTCCGGAAGGTGCCGATCCGGAACTCCGGGCCTTTGGTGTCCAGCATGATGGCAATCGGAAGGTTGAGTTCCTTCCGGACTTTCTTGATCCGGTTGATCCGTTCAAGATGTTCTTCATGCGTTCCGTGAGAGAAGTTGAGTCTTGCGACATTCATGCCGCTCAGACAGAGTTCCCGCAGCACTTCTTCGGATTCGCTTGCGGGACCGATGGTACAGACGATCTTTGTTTTGCGCATTACAGTTCTCCTTGATTTTTATAGCAAAATTATAACGAATGGAACGCGGTGCGCGGAAACAGTTTTTTGCCTGAAACTGCGGCAGCGGAACGTCTGCAGTCCATGGGCGGCAGAGCAGAATGAGAGCGCTTTCGGAAAAATGTGGAAAAAAGCAGAAAAATCTGTATCTGCTGAAAAATGTTGAATAAAAACAGTGTTATTTTTCGGGAAAACCATTTATGATTACTGCGATTGTAAAATTATCGGGAGAGGAAACGATGGCAAGAAAAGTAAATATTACTGAAGTTGTGCTTCGTGATGCGAATCAGTCTCAGATCGCAACACGGATGCCCCGGTCGGATTTCGAGGATATTCTCGAAACGATGGATCAGGCCGGTTATTATTCAATGGAAGTCTGGGGCGGAGCGACCTTTGACTCCTGTCTGCGTTATCTGGACGAGGATCCGTGGGACAGACTGCGTTTTATCCGTTCCAAAGTAAAGAACACGAAGCTTCAGATGCTGCTGAGAGGGCAGAACATTCTCGGCTACCGACACTATTCGGATGAGACTGTACGTGCGTTTGTCCGCAAGTCAGTCGAAAACGGTATCGATATCATCCGGATCTTTGACGCTCTGAACGACCCGCAGAACATGGCAACCGCAATCGACGAGTGCCTGAAGGCTGGCGGACATGCGCAGGGAACGATCTGCTATACCACCAGTCCGGTACATACCTTTGAAAAGTATGTTGCGCTCGGCAAGAAGCTGGAGTCCATGGGATGCCATTCCATCTGTATCAAGGATATGGCCGGAATCATGAGTCCGAAGGCCTGCTTTGATCTGGTGACAGAACTGAAGAAGGATCTGAAGATTCCTGTCTATGTGCATTCTCATACCACAACCGGTCTTGCGCCGATGACGCTGCTCAAGGCGATTGAAGCCGGTGCGGACGGCGTTGACACTGCGATTTCCATCTTCTCAGGCGGAACATCGCACATGTCCACCGAATCTCTGGTTTATGCGCTGGAAGAAATGGGCTATGACACAGGCGTGGATCTGAAGGTCTGCCAGAAGATCAACGACCACTTCAAACCGGTACAGGCACGCTTCCTGAAGGAAGGCGGTCTGAATCCGTCTGTTCTTACGACAAAGATTGACGCTCTGAACTATCAGATTCCGGGCGGCATGCTGTCGAATCTGATTTCGCAGCTGACTGCTGTCGACAAGCTCGATCAGCTTGATGCGGTTCTCGAGGAGACGCCGAAAGTCCGTAAGGATATGGGTTATCCTCCGCTGGTAACACCGATGAGCCAGATGGTCGGAACCCAGGCGGTTACGAACGTTCTGACCGGCGAGCGTTACAAGCTCATCTCCAAGGAGGTTAAGGCATACTGCCGCGGAGAATACGGAAGTGCACCGGCTCCGATCAGCGAAGAGCTCATGAAGAAGGCGCTCGGTGATGAGAAGCCGATCGAAGGCAGATATGACGATTCCATTGAACCGGAAATTCCGGGCGCGAAAGCATATCTCAAAGATCTTGCCGAAAGTGAAGAAGATGTGCTGAGCTATGTCGCATTCCCTCAGCAGGCTGAAACATTCCTGAAGGAACGTCAGGAAAAGAAAGCGCTGAAAGTCAGCTATACCATTCAGGAGGCTGAGTGATCATGAGCATCGGAAGGGCACTGATCGTTGCGGTTTCCGGCTTCATGGTTGTCTTCCTGATGCTGTGCCTTCTGTGGTTCATCATTATCATGATCAACAAAGTTACAGTAGCGCTGACAAAGAAAGAAGAGAACACTGACGCTCCGTCACCTGCACCTGCTCCTGCAGCCGTGGCTGCTGCACCCGTAACGGAAGTGAAGAGCGATGCAATGTACGGCGGAGAAATCGCATTATATGACGTCGACGAAAAGACTGCCGCATGCATTATGGCAATCATCAGTGATGAGACGAAGATCCCGCTCAGCCAGCTGATATTCAAATCGATCAAGGCATTGAATTAAGGGGGAAATAAGACATGAAATATGTAGTGACATTAAATGGCAAGAAATACGAAGTAGAAGTTGAAAAAGGCGAGGCCACTGCAGTATATGCCGGACCTGCGGAAGCAGTTTCCGCAGCACCTGCACCTGCGGCTCCTGCAGCAGCTGCTGCACCGGAAGCTGCACCTGCACCTGCACCTGCGGCGGCAGCCGGAGCAGGTGATCCGGTCAAGTCACCGATGCCGGGAACGATTCTCGATGTGCGTGTAAGCGTTGGCCAGACGGTAAAGGAAGGCGATATTCTCTTCATTCTTGAAGCAATGAAGATGGAAAACGAAATTGTCGCTCCGCGCAACGGTTCGATTACATCTATCACTGTCGCAAAAGGAACTGCGGTGCAGACAGATCAGGTGATCGCAACTATCCAGTAGGAGATCGCTGAATGAATATTATCGATATACTGATTATGATCTTTCAGGAGTCCGGTTTTGCCGGTCTCATTGCGGATCCGAGATCACTCGTAATGATCATCGTCGCATGTGTTCTCCTGTATCTTGGCATCGGCCGGAAATTTGAGCCGCTGCTCATGATTCCGATCGCATTCGGCGTACTGCTCGCAAACCTTCCCCGTACCGGTATCACGGACGGACTGATTCATTATCTTTCGCTTGGCGTGGAATACGGTATCTATCCTTCGCTGGTGTTCCTTGGAACCGGAGCGATGACGGACTTCGGACCGCTGATCGCCAACCCGTCTTCCCTTCTGATGGGGGCCGGTGCACAGTTCGGTATCTTCACCGCATTCCTGATGGCGCTGGTACTTGGTTTTGATCCGAAAGTCGCAGCCGCGATCGGTGTCATCGGCGGTGCGGACGGCCCGACAGCGATTCTTACCGCTTCCAAGCTGGCGGCAGAATATCTGCCTGCAATTGCCATTGCGGCATATTCCTACATGGCGCTGATTCCGATGATTCAGCCGCCGATCATGCGCCTTCTTACAACAGAGAAGGAACGCAAAACAGTTATGAAGCAGACGCGTACGGTTTCCAAGACCGAACGCATCATCTTCCCGATCGCTGTTACGATCTTCGTTGTTCTTCTGATTCCGGATACCGCACCGCTGGTCGGCATGCTGATGTTCGGAAACCTGCTGAAGGAAACCGGTCTTACAGACCGTCTGAGCGATACTGCGCAGAATGCGCTGACCAATACCGTTATCATCTTCCTTGGTATTTCAGTCGGGGCAAAGGCAGTCGCTTCCACCTTCCTTACGCTTCGTACGATTGAAATCGTTGTGCTTGGTCTGATTGCCTTCAGTTTCTCCACTGCAGGCGGACTTGTGCTCGGCAAGATCATGTACAAGGTTACCGGCGGCAAGGTGAATCCGCTGATCGGCTCAGCCGGCGTATCTGCGGTTCCGATGGCTGCGCGTGTCAGTCAGATCGAAGGTCAGAAGGCAAATCCGAACAACTATCTGCTCATGCATGCCATGGGACCGAATGTTGCCGGCGTGATCGGCTCGGCAGTCGCAGCTGGTTTCATGCTGAAGATATTCGGCGCTTGATCGCATTGCTTCTGTGTTTCTGATCATCAAGAAAGAGTCCTGTATGACGCAGGTCTCTTTTTTTACGGGAAGCTTTTCTGGCGGTACAGGGTATAGAAAGTATGTCACAACGGGTAATGTAAAAGAAAACAGCCGCAGAGAAGATACGGCTGTGCAGGATGATGTTACCAGGAAAGCAGTGATATCTCACCGGAATTCAGTTCAAACAGCTGATCAGCTGTTCGTACCAGCAGGCTTCCGGAATCGGTGATATCTTCTGCTGTACCGGTTATGGTCTTACTGTTCTGCTGAAAGGAGACGGTATGCCCCAGAAGAATGGAATGCGCTTTATAGGAGGCAATCAGTGCGGGATCATTCAGGTGGCTGCACCAGTACAGCAACCGTTTCGTCAGAACGGACGCAAGCAGATTGCGGTCAAGGTCCGGCCGGTTCAGAGAGCCGGCTTTCTCTTTCAGCTCATCCGGGAATTCCTTCTGGGCGACATTGACGCCGATCCCGATCAGGATGCCGAGCGGCTGGCCCGAGGTACCGCGTGGCGCTTCGCAGAGAATGCCGGCAATTTTCTTCTGTTCAAAGTAGAGATCGTTAACCCACTTGATGCCGCAGACGATGCCGGTTGTTTCAAGAATCGCTTCATAAAGCGAGACCGCTGCGGCGATCGTTGTGCGTGCTATTGCGCTTTTGTATTCATCCGGTTTCAGGGCAAGCGTCATATACAGGCCGCTTTCCGGAGAGAAAAAGGTATTGCCGCGCCGGCCGCGCCCGGCTGTCTGCGACATGGCCGCAAGAAGAAAGGGGGTTGGTTTTCCTTCCGCGAGCATCCGGCGTGCTTCCGTGTTGGTGGATCCGATCTGCTCGTAAACGATTACATCCGCAAGTCTGTCTGAAACATATGTAAGAATGTCTGTTCTGCTTAGTTTTTTTGCTGT
>JAFYGX010000191.1 GCA_017543025.1 Solobacterium sp. | reverse complement strand
TTTTTTACTGCATTCTGAGAATGCTTTCGATATCGATCGCTTTCAGCAGAATTTCCAGCTGAAGTCTCTGGTCTGAGTCCTGAAGATTGACATGCAGTTCCCGCTCGATCCGCGCGATCCGGTCGATCAGTGTGGAACGGTGAATAAACAGTTTCTGCGCAGCTGCAGTATAGGACATGTTCTCTTCGAGAAACACCTTCAGCGTCTCAAGATAGGATACCCCTGAGGTCCTGTCATGCTCGAGAACATTCTTCAGACCGCTTGGGTAATACGCCTCGGAAGGAAGACCGCCGAGCGAATTGATGATCATCTCCGTGAGCGCATAACTCGCAAAATAGAACAGATTTCCAGTGGGACTCATCATTTTTCCGTTTTCAAGTGCAGACCGTGCCTGCAGGTAATGGATCCGGATATCAAAGAGATCATTGAATTCATTGGAAATACCTGCGTTCAGCCTCATCCGTGCAATGAAGTCTTTCAGCTTCCGGTTCAGGCTGACCCGGTAGTCCTTCTTTTTATCACTCAGGGGTCCGATATCAACAAACCCGGCCATCATCTGATCCTGCGGAAACGCAAAGGAATCTTCAAACAATTCTTCAAAACTGTCACAGATATAGGAAACCGGCAGCGGGGAATGGGAAGTCTGATATTCCATAAGAATACATACATAGGTATTCTTCCGGTTGGCGGCATTCAATACCCAGCGCTGCGTATAGGAGAGCGGCATCTCCCCGACCAGCGTCCGCATTACCTGCCGCATCGAAGACTGCTCATCGTTGATCACTGCAGGGTTTTTGGCAATCGCAAGTTCCAGCATGGAACCCAGATATTCTGCAAGCGCACCCTCGCCTTCAAATGATCCGTTATCCTGATCGATGCAGAGGCAGCCTTCATAATTTCCGTTTTTATTGAACAGATTGACGCACAGCACTTTTTTATTGAGAAGATCAAACCGGATCGCGCCTTTCTTCTCTGTCATCAGTTCATACGCCGAAAGAAATTTATCAACCGCATCGGTATGAAGCGCGCCGTTTTCTCCCGGCCTCCAGTCTTCATTCGATGCATCATCATCGCTTGCGGCTATATAGTGAAATCCCTTGTCCAGCACAAACAGCGGATGCGGGAAAACCGCCGCGGAATCCGACACCAGACGCTGAACCTCTTCGTCATTGAACAGATCCTGGTAAAGCTGCCGCTCCCACGCATCATAGAAATCAAAGATTCCCTGCAGAGTCTGATAAACTTTAAAGAAATCCGCTTTGTTTTTGATGATGATCAGACAGATCCGGTTCTTGTAATTCTTGAGATTGATATGTTCTCCGATGCAGACCAGTACTGCATCCTTCCCGATGCGGGGACGCTTCGGAAGATGATCCGCTGTCGCAAGATACAGATGCTCAGGCAAAAACTCCACTTCGTTTTCCATGTAGAATTCCGGCCGTGATAAAACCAGCCGGTTTGTCCCTGTACCGTACATTTCAACTGTATAGTTCTTTTTCAGTTCATGATGGATAATATCGGCGTTCAGCTTCATTCTGGCTTTGTCTCCACTTCAGATTATACAGGAAAGCCGTTTTGGAGTGCCCGTCATTTTGTAGGTATTTAGGATATCGAAAGACGGACGAAATACCGGCATGTTTCCGGAATCAGGACTCCTTCCGGCCGCAGTTCCCCTTCCTGTCTTTCCCACACCCGCCAAAAAGCGTATTCTTTCTGCTGAAATTCCCTGTTTTTTCAGCATATTTAATCTTCTTTGCGGTTTCTACAATAAAGTTGTATTCAATCCCGGGAATACCCTTTTCATGATGAAAGATCACAGGAGGATTTATGGCTTTCACACCTGCCGATAAGAAAATGCTTGAGGGTTATATCGCCGCTGCCCGTCCGTTTGCGGACATGTTTTCCGTAAAAGGCAAAACGGCGCTCGTGACCGGCGGAACATCCGGTCTTGGTTTTGATATCGCGCTCCGCCTGCTTCAGGGCGGCGCAAAGGTCGTTGTCGCATCCAATTCCCGCATCGAGGAAGAAGCCGCAATGCCGCTGTTTGCGGAACAGGGCTTCGGAGACAGCGTATCATTCTGCTTCACTGATGTAAGAAACGAAGAGGAAGTCGAAAAGTTGGTTGCGTTCACTGCGGACAGATACGGCTCGCTGGACATCTTCGTCAACAGTGCGGCGATCTGGAACTATGCAAAGGTCTATGACCTTCCGAAAGAAGATCTCGCGCTTATTTTTGAGACGAATGTTTACGGCGCTTTCTTCGGTGTCAAACATGTCAGCAAATACATGAAGGAACATGAGATTCCGGGCAAGATCGTCCTGATCTCTTCAAACAGCCCGATCGTACCGTATCCGGTATTCGGAGGCTATCCGCATTACGCTTCCAGCAAGGCGGCTGTCATGGGCCTTGCGACCGAAGCCGCAAAAGAACTCAAACGCTACGGCATCATGGTCAACGCCG
>JAFYGX010000190.1 GCA_017543025.1 Solobacterium sp. | reverse complement strand
TATAGCCAAGCGGTAAGGCAACTGGCTCTGAACCAGTCATTTCGGGAGTTCGAATCTCTCTACCCCAGCTGATCTAAACATCCGGAAGGATGTTTTTATTATTTGCGGCAGTACTTGTCCTGCGGTTTTGCTGCGGCAGTGTTATATAATCAATATTACTAATTGAAACAAATGGAGGTGTGCTATGAAGCGTTTACTGGTAGTTGTAGATATGCAGAAGGATTTTGTCGACGGAAGTCTCGGAACTAAGGAAGCACAGGCAATTCTTCCGGCGGTCCGTGAAAAGATCGAGTCTTATCCGCAGGATTGTGTTTATGCGACGCTTGATACCCATCAGAAGAATTATCTTGAAACAAATGAAGGAAAACATCTGCCTGTAGAGCACTGTATCGAAGGAACAGAAGGCTGGCGCATTCATCCCGAGATCGCGGATGCCCTCAAGAAAGCGGTATTTGTTGTTAAACCGACATTCGGATCTGTAAAACTGATGGAGATGCTGAAGAAGGAAAACGAAAAAGAGGAAATCTCTGTGGAGCTGATCGGACTGTGCACCGATATCTGCGTTATCAGCAACGCTCTGCTTTTAAAAGCCGCAATGCCGGAGATCACGATATCGGTGGATGCAGGATGCTGTGCCGGCGTAACCCCGGAAAAGCATACTGCTGCGCTTGAAACCATGCGTTCCTGTCAGATTGAGGTGATCAATGGGGACGCTGATTAACTGCGCTGCCATTCTTATCGCAGGACTGATCGGAACAGTGCTGGGTGAGCGGATTCCCGAACGGATGCAGGATACGATTCTCAAAGCGAACGGCGCTGCCGTAATCGCGCTCGGACTTGCCGGCTTTCTCAGCAAGGCGCTTGTGATCGAAAACGGCGTTCTCACTTCAGCAGGCACGCTGAATATGATTTTTTCCATGTGTCTCGGTGCTGTCGTCGGTTCCTGGATCGATCTGGAAGAAAAACTGGAGCGTTTCGGTGAATTTCTGAAACAGAAAACCGGAAGTTCGAAAGACAACCGCTTCACAGATGCATTTATGACCGCATCCCTGACCGTCTGTATCGGGGCTATGGCGATTGTCGGGGCGATTGAGGAAGGAACGGCAGGGGATATGTCGATTCTTCTTTCAAAAACAATCCTTGATTTTGTGATCATCCTCGTGATGGCATCCTCTCTCGGACGCGGTGTCATCTTCTCCTTTATTCCGGTCGGTATTCTGCAGGGAAGTGTGACTCTGCTGGCACATGCGGCGGCAGGCATATTCACTCCCGGTGTTCTCACTGCACTTTCTATGACCGGGTCACTGATCATCACATTGGTAGGTGTTAATCTTCTTTTCGGCAAAACGATCAGTACAGCAAATCTGCTTCCTGCTCTGATATTTACCTCCATGTTCTCAATGATCGGCTGGATGAATCTATGATCGATCTGTTTTCTGATATTCCGGTGCCTTCATTTCTTGAAGAAGGCCTGCGTTCGCCGTCAATGCGGCGGATCGCCGGCATCGACATGAACTGCGGAATGTGCTATACGTCATTTCCGCTTTTTGTGAAAGGAGAACCGTACAGCCGTGCACAGCACAGCCGCAATGTCAGTCTGCTTGTTTACCGATTCACCCAGGACAGCAGACAGGCTCTGGCCGGACTGTTCCATGATATTGCGACACCTTG
>JAFYGX010000189.1 GCA_017543025.1 Solobacterium sp. | reverse complement strand
CAGTAAGATTCTCGGCCAGCATTACTGGAAACATAAGTGTCTATGGTCAGGTGGATACTTTGCTGCTTCAGTTGGAAACGCTTCGCAGGAAACAATCAAACACTATATTGAAAACCAAGGATAATTGTAAAACCGCCCCGTAAAGGGGCGATGCTTCCCTATGAAACAGGTGAAAAAGCGTCAGCCTCTGTTCTCGGGCTGACGCGATTGGGTTTCTGTAAACTGATGTTTCTGTCAATCATCGGCATAGTCGTTTAAACCACGGTCGATCCAGGCGCTGCTTTTCCCTTCTATGGTATGGAACTGAATCATGCAGGAATAGCAGCGGAATGAATAGATTTTGCCCCAGGACATCTCCTGCGTGTCACAGAGCGGGCACATTTTTCCGCATCTTACACATTCCAGTTCGTTTGGGTTGTGTATGATCCTGCCGTATTCTTTTGTGTCATTCACACCAGCGCTGATCTGACTGATCAATTCTTCCGGGAGATCCGTCGCGTTTTTTTATAGTTCTTTTTCCTCCTGAAGTACATATTGTACTTTCTGTCATTACTATATACGAAAGAATGTCTGTATGACAGCCTGCGACAATTGTGCTGAAACAGAACGAGCTGTTATGCCGGAAACAGAAAGCTGCTGTTCTTCCGGCAGGCGGAAGCCGTTCTTCGCATGATGAGGAGGATAAACGCTTCGGATCATCGGTTTGAACGCGGTGACCGGGAGCGTATTCCTGCTGCCGGAATTATGCTTTTCTCCTAACCGGAACCCAGATTGCACTGTGATAATCCGGGTCTTTCATTTCTCCGTTTATACAGTCATACCATTCTACCGTGGCGTTTCCGCTCAGCTCATAATCCGGATTTCCGGGCAGCCATTCGGAGAAGATCCGGGTGTTCACGCTCTGCAGCGCCTGAGGAATCGGGCCGATGCAATTGAATACTGCCCATTCATTCCTGGGAAACTCATAGACTTCCATTCCCTCCGGTACCGGGCCGCCCGTGTATTTGCCGGCAATCAGATAACGGAACTTCCCGCCTCCGATATCGTCGATACAGACGCCGTATTCGCCGATGCAGTTGTCTGCAAATGCCTGCTCATAAGGGGTTGCAGGGGCATTTCCTGCATAAATACTGCAAGCATATCTGTCGCAGATTTCATTCCAGAACTTCGGGATCTCCGCATAAGCTGTTTCGTTATCGAAAACCTTCTGAAATCCGATGACCTTGAATGGAAACATTGGAACAATTTTGAAATCCATCTTACTGCCTCCCTGTACAGATAATCTGATTGTCAGGGGAAGAAAGACTTTTACAGCAGCGCCGTCACGGACCTGTGAAGGTGTGACGCCGTGAAAGCGGGAGAATGCTTTTGTAAAGCTCTCCGGAGTTTCATAGCAGTACCGAAACGCAATATCGATTACTCTGTCTTCTGCCTCCCTGAGGTCCAGCGCTGCCTGATACAGTCTGCGGTTCCGTATGTATTCTCCGATTCCGCAGCCGGTCATCAGTAAAAAGCCTCTCTGAAGAAAGAATGGCGAGAGATACACCTGATCGGCAACATCCTGCGCACTGATGCTGTCTTCGAGATGCTTCTCCATGTAATCAATCGCTGCGCGAATACTGGCAAGCCACTCCATCGCTGCTGTCTCCTTTCCCTGCTGCGATTATTATATCTGCCGGAAAAAGCATTCTTCCTGTCTTTTCCTGTTCGTATCTGTCCATGATACAATCCTCTGCAGCGATGGGCAGATCCGTATCTGAGATGAAGCACAGTTCTCAGATGCAGCGGCAGGTGAGGCGTGTTCGTTATTGTATGACTGGCTGCCTGAACCATGGAGGAATGCTGAGAAGGGAAAAGAAAATGCCGGTATTGCCGGCATCCTCTTCGGAACGTTTCGCAATCAGTAGTAGATTGTCGTGGTGATGTTTGTGACGATGTCGGGATTACCTGTGCATCCGAGCAGCCTGCCAGACAGACGCTGCCTGCGGTCAGGATTGCGGACATTACAACTGCTTTTACGATTTTTTTGAGTGTTTCCATAATCATTAACCTCCGAATGACTCATGCGAAGGTGCATGCATGTATTGACAGTCACCATTATAAGGTAATCGGACCATGAATTTAAGACATATTTATAATACTTTGTACAGATTCATCCATGGAGCGCTCATGTCATGAATGATTCAGCTGATCAAAGCGCTTCTGTTTGAACTGCAATCCGGACAGAATGCCTGAAGGTTTGTGAGGTTCAGGTGCTTCGGCAGACTGAGATTCGCGGATTTACACCGCAGCGGAAGGAAATTGAAATCTGTATGTCTGTATAATGGATTTTCGGATAGTTTACAACAGCGAGGGTTTGTGAGGTGACATAATATGAATCTGATAAGAATCAGGGAAAACAACTTTGAATATGCTGTATTGCTGCAGGAAGAACTCTTTCCGCAGGAAAGCGGGAGAGCGAATATTATGGATTCGCTTGAGCCTTCTTCTGATTATGAATATTATCTGATCTTTCATGAAGGAGCCTGTGTTGGCATCACAGGAATCTATCATTACCCGGAAGACCCGGAGAGTGCCTGGCTCGGGTGGTTTGGAATTCGAGCCGAATTCAGAAGAAAGCATTTCGGATCAGAAGCTTTAAAACTCTTTGAGGATATGGCAGTTCAGAGGAAATACCGCTTTGCACGCCTCTATACGGATGCGGAAAACAATGATGCGGCGATAGCCTTTTACAGGACCAATGGCTATTTCAGCGAGCCTTATGAAAACGCTGAGGATCCTGCATGTATGCAGTATAAAACGCTTATTTTTTCAAAGCCGCTGGCAGGCCATGAGCTGATACTGTGGAACAGCAGGAATATCCATCTTACAGAGCAGATTGCAGCACAGAACAGATACAGTCAGAGACAGCAGTCAGTGACTGGTTCTGCTGACCCGCAGGCAGGATGATCCAGGTGCCGCTTCTTTTCCCCGCAGAATTTGTTCAGATTCTGTGAACGTTCGAAACAATGTGTTTTACGGATGATCGGATGCGGCAGGGTAATAAATCTGCAGAACAGGGTATAATGAATGCGTTTTTATGAAAGGTGAAAATACGATGAAGATGAAATTATTACCGGTTATGGTTCTGATGCTGTGCCTGAATACCGCCTGTATGAAAAAGCCGCAGGCAGTACCTGCGCCTTCAGCGACTCCGGTTTCCGCGAATGAATCGAAAGAGGAGAATGCGGCGGTCAGTTCTGCTGTGCCTGAAGCACAGAAGATGGAGAAAAAGGAAACGGCACTGGTTTCGAAATACTGGACGGATGGTTCCAAGGCCGCAGAACGAATCAATGCCTATCTTGCGGCTGTTACGGATGAAACATCCCCGGACTATATCCCGGAGAAAGACAGGATTGCGGTGTTTGATCTGGACGGAACACTGATGTGCGAAACAGATCCGTTCTGTTTTGAGTATATGGTCTTTGCGGATTATGTTCTGAACAGTAAGGACGATCGTATTACAGATGAGGACAGGGCGGTAGCGCAGGAAATCGTTGACGCGGCGGGAGGAAAAAAACCGGATGGCATGAGCACCCGGCAGGCTGCGGCAGGAGCCAGAGTTTATCAGGGCATGACGATGGAAGAACTCGCCGCAATGGTGGACAGCTTCAAATCCAGCAAAGCCTGGGGCTTCTCCGGAATGACACGCGGGGAAGCGTATTATAAGCCGATGGTGGAGCTGTTTGAAGTGCTGCAGGAAAACGGATTTACGTTGTATGTGGTGACTGCGACGGAACGTAATATTGTAAGAGAGATCATAAAAGGAACTCTGGATATTCCTGCCTCAAATGTAATCGGGACGGAGTATGGCTATACGGCAACCACTCAGGGTGATACGGCAGATACGGATTATACGTTTCAGCCGGAAGACAAAGTTGTTTTCGATGGGAATTACTGTGGCGAAAATGCGAAAATGAGCAAAGTGGATGCGATCGTCCGTGAGATCGGGCAGCAGCCGATACTGGCATTCGGAAACTCCTCCGGAGATCTTGCGATGGAAGTATATACAATTTCGGGCAACAGATATAAAAGCGCATCGTTCATGGTCCTTGCGGATGATGAAGAGCGGGAATACGGAGATGCCGAAGGTGCGGCTGAAAAGAAAAAAACCTATGAAGAACAGGGGATCGAAACTATCTCCATGCGCGATGATTTCAGGACGATTTACGGCGATTCTGTGACAAAGGCAGAAGAACCGGCAGTTAAGTCCTGAGTTCATCAGAAACAGAGCGTTTGACTGGGGTCCTGTTTCAGTGACTGAGGCTGCACTGCGGGTTAAGACTGCGGCAGAAAGATTTTACCGGGCGGAATGATATGTTTCTGCGGAAATGATGAAAGAACGCAGGGAACGCGTGTAATGCGGCACATGCAGGGAGGGATATGAAGCTCGAAGCGATATTTGAGGAAAAACCGGAACGGTGGGGCTTCAGAGGAGACCCTTATTTCTGGGATTATCTGAAAGAACGTGCGAAGAATAAGGATATCTGCTCTCCCGAAGAACTGGAAGCATGGATAAAAGGAGAATATGCTTTGCTTTCGGATAAAGCGATGACGGACAGATACGGCGATTTCGCTGTGATCCGGCAGTTCGCGCATGGAGGGATGAGCTGCGGCGGGGTGGATAACATCTGGTGGATGGAAGAAGGAATTCCGCTGCTGAAACACAGGCTGAACAGGCTGTGACAGCTGTGCTTCTGCAGTATATGGAACAGAAGGGGCATGAGAATGGGAAATTACCGGTTTACTGAGCTCGCTGAACAGGAAAACGGCTTTGAATTCTGTCAGGCGTTCCGTGATGAGCAGGACTGGCTCATGGGAGGCAGGGACAATACCTGCTGGTTTGCAGTACTGCAGGATCAGGCGGTCAGGGAATTATATATCGGAACGTTTCAGGACGGGATCTGGACGGACCGATTGATCAGAGGAAAGGGAAAACGGAAAACCGTTTCGGAACTTCCTTCAGAAAGTACAATCAGAAAAATAGAACAGGCATACTTCATGCAGGATGCAGACTGGGTGAAAAACAGAAAGCCGAGTCGGATCGCCGATGCACATCCCCATTACCATTATGTTTACGGCATAGAGGATAAGGCGCTGGATATATCGGAAGCGTATGGAGTGAGCATTGCTTATTCTGATCTGAAAGATCCTGCCGTCGGGTTTCATCTGAGATTTCTGCACACAGGCAAAGAAGTTTCCATTCCGGAGTGACAGGTAACGGGAGCAGGTGACTGCGATACAGTGATGCTGAGATGAACCCCATGCTGGTGTAAAGGCTGGGGGCCTCAGTGGTCGAAAGAGATAGGAATCGGAACCCAGGTTCCGAACCTCCTGGGATTTTCTTGCAGTAAAGACTGCTGAAAGCAGGTACATGATTCATCACAGAAATAGTCGGGGATAGATCACCCCGAAGAGATGCCGAAGTGGCTTTGCAGATATGGGGTTGTCACCCTGTACAAACTGGGAGGGGTGGCTTCTCCCCAACCAAATTTACATAGTCGAAAAAACCTGCAGAAACCTGCAGGTTTTCATGATCCGATTGCTTCGGTGCAGAAGAATGCGGCATCAGTATCTGACTGCGCTGTATTCTTCATAGCCCGGATAATTCGAGTAACTTGGATCTGCCGCAATCAGTTCAATGAAATTATCGATTTCAATAATGTCTGATTTATGACATTTGCGTACGTCGAGCTTATAGTTCTTCTTCATGATTTTCAGCGGTACCTGTTCCCAGAGGTTCTCTTTTCCTCCTCTGCTGGCATACACCTTTTTCAGATCTGCTTTCAGATACTCTGCGTATTCACTGTCCCAGTATGAGATGCCATATGCCTGATAGCAGTCTGTGCCGCCCTGCTGATAGTCTGTGAGATAGCCATCCCGTTTCTTAAAGCACCAGTCATCAGTTTCCGTAACTTTAGCGCCAAGGTAATTGGAACGGTATTCATATTTACGGATCACATCCGGATTTGTGATATAAAGATCTGCTTCGCAGATATAGCATCGGTCGATCAGATCAACTGCACAGATCAGGGAACTGATGTTGTTGGCAAGATTGAATTCCGGGTTATCGATAAACTGAATCGTCGGATACTTCTCAAGAAGCTGATTGAACTGTTCCTTCTTATACCCTCTGACAATTGTGATATTGGTAATTCCCTTTGCATATAGCGCATCCAGCAATGTGTCAATAATACGCACGCCGTTTACTTTCACAAGGGGTTTTGGCGTATCCAGGGTTACCGGAGCCAGCCGCTGGCCGAAACCTGCGGCCAGAATGATTGCTTTACGGACCCGGTACGGTTCAAGTGCTTTCAGACCCTTTTCGCTGATCTCCATTCCGCCGTCTGCGAGAAGATTGATATAATCGCGGTCATTAAGGTCTTTGACCAGCTTCTCTGCAGTTGCCAGTGTGATGGTAAGATCATCGGAAATCGTTCTCTGACTGTAAATTCCCTTCCCGTTTGTTTCAAGATAGGTCAGTAATTCAAATTCATTTCTCTCAAGGCTCATCCTGTCGTCGGCTGCACTCTGTTCAGCACGGTTTGCGGCTGCTGTGACAGCGGTGAAGATTCCTCTTGAAACAGCGTTAAGAAACAGGATGATCAGAGAGATCACACTCTGCATTTCAAAGTTGCTGTTCTTTTCGTAAGTGGTGATCAGAATCGATAACGGCTGGTTGTCATACGTACAGAGGAAGGCAACTGCAGAGATCGTAATCATACTGTTGAGAAAGAAGTAGGAGAACATCTCAGCCAGAGTGGAGATTGAATTCGGCAGAAGAACATGTGCGATGATCTTTCCCTTACTGATTCCGAGTGTCTCCCCGATCACCTCATAATCCTGGCTGATCTTGCTGAGGCAGTTCTTTGCAAGAAGATAAGGGGAGCCGAGAAAATGAAAGATATTTACGGTGATCAGAATCAGAATCGTTCCGTAAAAGAACCCGTTCGTTCCTTTGAACAGAAAGATAAAGCCGATGCCAAGCACAAGACCCGGAATCGCAATGGTAGACAGGGCAAGCAGATCGACGGCTTTGCCGAGTCTGCCGGGTTTGCGGACGCTCATATAGCCAAGCAGATAGGCAAACGCCGTTCCGGCAAATGCGGTAAGTGCTGCCAGCAGCAGCGAGTTGAAGATATAAGCGGCCAATCCCACGCCGTGGGTGTTGGAAAAAATGCCGGAAATATGTTCCAGTGTAAAGCTCAGATCGTTCGGAAAGGCCTTCGTGAAGGAAAGACAGATAAATGCGAGCTGAGGGAGAAACAGAACCGTACAGATCACAGAAATCACAATCGCAGCCATCCGATTGAAGGAATCCTTCGCCGGAATCAGTCTTGCCTGTTTGTCGCTTACACTCTGATCCCTGAATCTCAGATCAAACAGAAATGAAACCACTGCCGGAATCAGAAGCACAAAACCAGCGATACTGCCCCGCCCGTACTGAAAGGAAGACATGAACTGCTCGTAGAGGTACATCGGCAGTGTCTTTACCTTGCCGGCGATTTCCATCGGAATTCCATAATCCGAAAACACCAGAGTGAAGCAGGCAAAGAATGCGGAGACAAGTGCGGTCTTAAGATATGGAACAGTAAGTCTGAAAAAGGTGCTGCATCTGCTGATTCCCATGATTTCTGCGGCATCGTAAGGCCCTTTGTCTTCATAATGGAGCGCATCATACAGAATCAGAAAGGTTGCAGGGAATGAGGTTATTACCGAGCCCATGATCAGCCCGGCAAAGCCCCGGACCTCAAGTTCCAGACCGGACAGCAGATCGAGAAATCCGTTTGTGCCGAACAGGATGCGGAGCCCCAGACCTACCGAAATTGTCGGAACAAGCATTCCGAGCGTCAGAAAGATTACGTATACGTTCTTTCTGCGAAGGCTGGAAGTGCTCAGAAGATAGGCAGTGAGAAGTGCAAGGACAGTCGTGATGGCTGCTGAAGTGCCTGCATAGATCAGAGAATTCAGAATCGCTTCCCGGAAGCTGCCATCGCTGAGAATATAGCTGATATCCTGTGCACCGATATGAAACGCAAGGGTTAACAGCGGAAGGATTGCGAAGAGGATGATACAGCAGATTGCAGTGATCCGTAACCATTCGTGCCGCAGTGTTCCTGCCGCACGCTTCTTCATCGCTGTCATAGTGCCCGATCCTCTGTGATGCTGTCCTGAATGCTTCTGACCTTGAGATCCAGATGATCTCTGATAAATCGCTTCACAAACGCATCTGCCGGATGATGGTAAAGATTGTAAGGTGTATCGAGCTGAGCAATTCGAAGGTCATTGATGACCATGATACGGTCAGAAAGTGCAAATGCCTCTTCCTGATCGTGGGTTACATAAATCATGGTGATCTTCAGCTTCTTCTGAATCTCTTTCAGCTGCTGCCGAAGAACGACTTTGATTTCTGCATCCAGAGCAGACATCGGTTCATCAAACAGAATGATATCCGGGTTCAGCACAAGCGTTCTGGCAATTGCTGTACGCTGCTGCTGACCGCCTGAAAGCTGTCTGGGCTTTTTGTAGATATGTTCTTCCAGACCGACGGTTTCAATGATCTTCCGCACATTTCTGTCAATCTCATCTTTGCTCATCCCACGGCTTTCCAGCGCATAGGAGATATTGTGATATACATCCATGTTCGGAAACAGGGAATAATTCTGAAATACGATTCCGATGTTCCGGTCTCTGGGGGCGGTATGCGTAATATCCGCACCATCTTTCAGTATTCTTCCGGAAGTTGGCTGTTCGATTCCGATCAGAATCCGCAGCAGCGTTGTTTTTCCGCATCCGGATGGGCCCAGCAGAGAAAGAAACTCTCCTCTGTTAACATCGAACGAAATGTCTTCCAGTACGGTTCTGGTTCTGAATTTTTTGCTTATGTTCTCACAGCTGATAACTGGTTCTGCCATCGGTGCTCCCTCCATGCTTATGCAGAATGTTCTGCATTCTTCTGCTTCAAATAAAGAAGGGAGAATCCGTCGGAATCTCCCGTGTTCGAAAAATGAGTTCCTTAATACTGCCACTTGTCCAGAAGGCTCTGCTTATAGCTGAAATCGAACAGTCCGTTCATGTTGATTTCATTGTAGGAAGCAGGGTAGTGATCAATCCCGGCAGCCGGCATATCCGTGTAAATCTTATCAGGGTTGAACTTTGCGCACTGCGGCTTGTTCAGCTCGCTGTAAAGATAATCGAATACGCTCTTCACAGTTTCCTTTGTCTCATGGCCTGAGATCATGCCCATGGCAAACAGGTCAAATGCAAGACCTTTGTCCGGAACAACTACGGTCATTCCTTCGTTTTCGTTTGCATACTGCACGCATTGCCAGAGAAGACCATAGGCGATTGCGGCATCTCCGCGTACTGCAGATTTTGCCGGTGCAGATCCGGAAGTTGTGTATTCTTTGATATTCGGATTCAGGTCTTCAAAATATTTCAGTCCGGCTTCTTCCCCGAGTAATGTTACCATGCCGTTGTAATAGCTGTATCCGGTGCCGGAAGACTTCGGATTCGGCATTGTAATCAGACCTCTGTATTCTTCCCTGAGCATGTCTTCGTATGTCCCGGGTATGGGAAGCCCTTTTTCTTCGAGCATCTTCGTATTGACAAGGAAGGCTCCTGCTGTTTTTCCGTTAACGGCATAGAAATGGTGCCGTTCTGTATAACCGGTGACGGATGGATCATAGACTGAGAAGTCATAGCCCGAAAGATCTGCGAACAGATCCGGCGACTCGTTCAGAATGATTTCTGCATTGACAACTTCCAGGTCATAGAAGATATCACAGTCGCTGTTCTTTCCTTCAGCCTGCAGTTTGGAAAGCAGCTGTCCGGTTCCGAGTGACTGGATTACAATCTCCGTTTCCGGAAACTTGCGGTCAAGTTCTTCCTGCAGGTAAGTGATCCGCTCATCTTCGGCTGCCGTATAGATAACGACGCGATTTGAACCGGAAGAAGCACTGCCTGCGCTTCCGTTACTGCTTCCGCATCCTGCAAGTCCGATAACGCAGGTAAGCGCCAGTACTGCTTTTCTGATCAACCCGGTGTTCATATTTCAATCCTCGCTTTCGTAATGCTGTTAATATTCTGCGGCTGAATTCGGTCATAATGAACGGCTGGTATACCAGATCCGCCTGATGACGGCGGCTTGTTCATTATACGATGTTTTGCTTCGTGGTTCGAACACAATAATAGACAAACAGCTGAAGAGCGTCAAGCGATTGATGTTCAATGCGTTGCGGAACGAATCTCAGATTTGAACAAAAATGCACAGATGTTGATCAAAGTACGGTCCGCTCATGAATTGCAGAAGTGCAGGAGTCATCGGCTGGAGGGTTCTTCAGCCGAAACGGATTCCCGGTTATCCTGACATGAATCCGCTGCTGCGTATGAGGAATCCTGGCTGAGATAGGTTCCGCTTTGGGAGAAGGATTCTTTCAGCTTCTGTTTTCTCTTATACATGGCTTTGTCAGCTTCTTCAAAGACACTCAGAAGTGAAGGGTGAAGTTCTTTGCTGTACTCGACCATGCCTGCAGCGATGGTCTCACCGATTCTGATCTTTGAGCGGTCCGCCGGCAGCGTACTAATCTGCTCCATCAGATTTGTCCGGTTGGAATAATCTCTCCCGATAAGGATGACAACAAACTCGTCTCCTCCGACCCGGAATACAGGGCTGTGACTGAACACAGTGCAGATCTTTGAACATGCATCCCGGATGCATATGTCACCTTCCTTATGCCCGTACAGATCGTTGACTGCCTTCAGGTTATTGATATCGCATACCACTACCGCAAACGGTTCCTGTGTTCCGTTCTGGATCTGCTCATTGATTTTTTCTTCCCACTGGACGTAGGAGTGCTTGTTCTTAACGCCTGTCAGAGAATCGGTCGTCGCCATTTTTCTGGCGGCAGATAGGTTCTGCGCATATTCATGTTCCTGACGGATCTGGGCGTCTTCATCCAGCAGACCGATGATCAGGACGGGTTTTCCGTCTTCCTCGATCATTGCGGCTTTCAGTCTCACATAGGTTGGAAGTTCTCCGCTCATAAGACGGTAATCCAGTACGAATACGCCGTCCCGTTTGATTGTCGCAAGAATATTTTCCTTTGTGACAAGAGAGTGGAACAGAGCCTGATCTTCCGGATGGATTGTCCGCAGGCTGTTTTCATACGTGGTTCTGAAGAAATCAGAGCCATGTTTGGAAATGCCGAGATCTTCATATTCTCTGGATGCGCTGAACTCTGTATACTGATCGGTTTCCGGGTCGACATAGTAGAGCACAATCAGATTTCCGTTGAGTGCGCTGAGCCGCTGATATGATTTTCGCTCTTCTGCCGCATGCACTGCAGCCATCCGGTCCTTTACCTGCGTGTCCACATTGCTTACGCCGATGATGATATGCTGGCCGTTCCGTTTGATTTTCATACTGACATATACAGGCTCGCCGTCGATCAGCAGCCTGTAAGAATAGATAACAGATCCGTGCTTTTCGATTTCTTCCAGGAGTCTTTCCCTGTTCATTCGTTCGAGGAACTGTTTCTGATCCTTTACATAGACGAAGGTCAGCGCATTCTTTCTCGTTTCGGAAAAGAAATTTCTTCCGTGTACTCCGTTCACATGCCGGCCTTTTTCTGTTCGCGAACCGTATTCAATGTAGTCTTCGGTTTCCAGATCGACATAATACAGATTGAAATAGTCTTCCGACAGCGCGTTGACAACACTTTCATAGACAGCGCTGGTGCTGAGAGCTTCCTGATAAGCAGCTCTGGTCTGCTCATTTTCTTTTCTGATCCGGACAACCTCTGTAACATCCATGCACATGCCGAGAAGGCACAGCCGTCCGGCTTCGTCGATGAATTTCAGCTTTGTTGTCTGAAACTGTTTCTGATTCCCGGCCGCATCAGGGACATCTTCAAAAAAGGTGTAGGGCTTATCCATGGAAAGCGCCTTCTTATCATCTTCCGCAAAATGCGCGGCTGTTGCGGAATCAAAGATCTGAACGTCTGTAAGCCCGGCAACTTCAGAAGGGGTCTTCTTATTCGCATATTCCGCAAACGCCTGGTTGCAGGCAAGATACACACCTGTTTTCGCATCCTTGTAAAAACTCATGGCGGGCATATGATTCAGAAGGGAGCTCAGTGACTCTTTCTGAATGTTCAGCTGGTCCGTCAGCGCATCAACGACTTTGAATTCACGGATTTCAGCCCGCTTCAGCGTGCATACCAGCAGCATATCCGCCACGATTCCAACCATTGATACAATGACTTTCTGCATATTCTGCGGTGTGAACTGTGTGAAACTGTGGTCTGTGGAGAAAAAGAATAATGTATAGCCGAACATGATCGCTGCCGCGACAATCCCGCCGCCGAATCCGAATAACGCGGAACAGAGCACAAGTCCTGCGATCAGAATCATATTCGGGTTGGGAACGTTAAAGTAAAATACAAACAGAATCAGAGCAGACATTATGATGACTGTCAGTATGATTTTTCTGGGCAGACTGACCTGCAGCTGCATCAGTGTGTTCATTCTCGGCATATCGGACATTTTGCGACACCTGCTTTCCTGTATCAGCGGTTTTTTGAAACGGAGTTCCGCTTTCTCTCAAGTTGAATAAAG
Source organism: Solobacterium sp. (assembly GCA_017543025.1). The sequence goes on along the minus strand of JAFYGX010000189.1, from coordinate 15,089 downwards.
CGCGAGGGTACAGTTATTCAGTTTATCATGAACTCACCGGTATACCCTTTTCTTTTTTAGGTTTTGTTCAGCCATACAGTCAGCGCTGCTGCAGCTGAGACAAGTCTTTTATACCAGTGGCTTTTCAGCGGCAGAATGGCTGTCAGCTGCCTGTTTCCTCTGCAGGGTTTCGCATTGGCTGAATCTGTGCTGTCGCAACAGAAAAGGCTTTCCGTTACCCTGCGAGTGTCGGAATGTGCGGAAAGCCATCTGAACCTGTCAATCGGACTGCGACAGAAATATACAGTTGCACGCAAGCGGATAAAACGCAGAGCGGTACGATGCATACCCGGTCCTTATCTGCCGCGTGGTTTCAGTTATGGGGAGTATCAGACGTCGTATGTTTTATCAATCGCTTTGAGTTCGTTGAATGTATCGATCTCCACGATATCTTCTTCATGGCACTCGCGGATTTCCACGGCGTAGTGTTCTTTCCGGTATACCAGCGGTACCTGTTCCCAATAGCGTTCCTTGCCGCCCGGGGAGTTGTATACATCGACAATATCCTGCGAGAGCTTGTGACCATCGGCTTCATTCCAGTAGGAAATGCCGACCATCTGCCAGATATCATCTCCTTCTCCGCCGACTTTTTCTTCCGTTATGATGCCGTCCTTTACCCGGAAGCACCAGTCGTCTGAACGCTGCTTTTTAATGCCGAGAAAATCAGATGTATAGTGATATTTTTGAATGATTTTCGGGTTTGAGATCAGAAGATCCGCTTCGAATACATAGGCGTTGGAAAGCATATAGCGAGCCACCAGAGAAGAGCTGATGTTGTTGGCTTCGTTATAAACCGGATTTTCAAGAAACCGGATCATCGGGTATTTGTAGAGAAGCTGATCAAACAGTTCGCTCAGATATCCGCGTACAATGTAAATCTCGTTGATTTCGGCTTCCAGACACGCATCGATCAGCCGGTCGATAATCCGTATGCCATGAACCCGTACTAACGGTTTCGGTGTGTTGAATGTAATCGGCACCAGTCGGGTGCCGAATCCGGCCGCAATAAAAACGGCTCGCTTAACCCGATAGGGCTCCAGGGCATTTATGCCGGCATTCGTGATTCTTCCGTTCTCGGCAAAGCCGGCTTCACTTAACTCTCTGAGCACCCGGTTTACCGTACCGAGACTATGACCGGTACTCTTTTCCAGTTCCCGCTGCGTAGGCGCAGAGTCAGAAAACGCAAGGGCCACCAGTATATCAAATTGTTTTCTGTTCAATTCCATCGTTATTCCTCCGGATCATACTGATCTTCCAGTTCGGAAGAGAGCAGGTTCAGTGTTTTGCATGAATTATTCATAGCACGATACCGGACAAAAGGAAACGGTGTGAGGAGATGGAAGGCTGCGCAGAGAAGGGGGCATCGAACGGAAGATACAGAACGCGATTACCAGAATGCATGTCCGTCTTTTTCTGTGATTGCAGGATGCAGAGACTGTATAATATGGTAAGCAACGAACAGGTGCAATGAAGTTCGGGCAATCCGCGCTGAGCGCCTGTCATACTGCCGTCTGAGGCAGAAACAGATAAAGAAAAAGCTGGAACAACGGATGTGATGGAATGAAACAGAGAAGTAAACTCGGTACAAAACTGATGATCGGCATTCTGGCCTTTGGCCTGTCGGTCATTATCATAACAACAGTTTGTCTTACGATCTGGACTTATTTCGTAGAACAGGCCGGCGTATATGATGATGTGGAGGCATATCTGAAAAGTGCCGCCGCTTTTATTGACGGCGACCGTGTTGAAGATTATTACGTGAACGGAACGAAGGACGGTTATTATCTGCTCGTACAGAATTATCTGGACACACAGCTGGCGAACTCGAGACTGAAATATTTTTATGTGATCGTTCCGAGGGAGGAAGATTATGTCTACATCTGGGATGGAACGAATTCAATTGAGAATGCGCAGTTCGGTGAACATGAAACGTATCAGACACCACAGAACCGGAGGTCAATCCAGGAGGCATTTCACGGGAATCCGGAAGGGTCTCTGGTGATTGAAGAAACAGTGGACTATGGCCTTCTGGCAACTCTGATGTATCCGATCTACAACAGCAGCGGAAAAATAGTCGCTGTGGTAGGGGCGGATATGGATGCGAATGATCTGAAGGAGTCCTTGATTTCAATTTTGACGTTCAATGCGATTGTAATCGGAACCGTGACGCTCCTTGCGGCAATCATATTCTCCATGAAATCGTATAAGAATGTGGTTGTGCCGATCCGGAAGCTGAACAATGCGACAAAGGGAGTTGTCGGACATCTGGCTGACGGAGATGCATCGGAGCCTTTCAAAGTGGATATTCACACAGGAGATGAACTGGAAGACCTGGCGGATTCCTTCTCTCAGATGGACAGTGATCTGAAAGATTATTTCAGGCGGCTGGAAACGGTGACCAAAGAGAAAGAGAAGATTCGTACAGAGCTGAGTGTTGCGGCGAGAATCCAGACGGATATGCTGCCGAGCACGTTCCCGCCGTTCCCGGATGAGAAGCGGTTTTCCATCTATGCTTCAATGGAGCCGGCCAGAGGCGTTGGCGGAGACTTCTATGACTTCTTTCTGATTGATGAGACGCATCTTGCACTGGTGATTGCGGATGTGTCGGACAAGGGCGTTTCAGCAGCGCTGTTTATGGCGAGAGTCAATACACTGCTGAAAATCAGAGCGGAATTCGGAGGGACTCCGAAAGAGATTTTCTATGATATCAATGACAAGCTCTGTGATGGCAATGAATCAGGCCAGTTTGTAACAGTGTGGATGATGATTCTTGATATTGAAACCGGACAGGGCTATGCGGCGAATGCCGGACATGAATACCCGGCTGTGCGCAGAGCCGGTCAGCAGTTTGAGCTGCTGAAAGATAAGCATACACTGCCGCTTGCCGCGATGCCCGAGACGAAGTTCGTTGATTATGAACTGAATCTGAATCCCGGAGATACACTATTCGTCTATACGGACGGCGCGGTTGAGGCGGTGGATGCGGAAAAGAATCAGTTTACATGCGAGCGTCTGATTGATTCGCTGAATACCGTACAGGAAAATGATCCGGAGAAACTGATCAGTACTGTTACCCAGTCACTTGCTGAATTTGTAAAGGATGAACCGAGGTTTGATGATACAACCATGCTGGCACTTTGCTATTTCGGAAAAGACTGCATGCAGAATGAGTGAGAGCCCGGAAGATATAGAGCGGAAAGCAGTAATAATTACCGGGTCTGCCGAAAAATACCAGATGATTCTCCTGAGGGGATCATCTTTTTGTTTCGGGTCCATTCTGAACCCGTTACAGCTTACACTCCCATCCGCAGGGGTTGAAGTATAAAATGGCACTTTGCAGAATCATATGTATCAAAGACTGAATAACGGAGGAAGGATACAATATGGCTCTTCAGGACTACATTTATGACAAACCGACAATCATAACGGACAGACTGGTCATCAGACCAATGACAGGATCGGACGCAGATGCGCTCAGGGAGTGGATGCCTGATAAATCAATATACAAATACTGGGGAAAAGGACCGGGCAAAACCGTAAAAAATCCGGATCTGATGTTTGAAAAGGAAGCAGCGCCAAATAAGAGCTTTCATCTCGGCATTGCGGAAAAGAGCACTGACAAGGTGATTGGTGATATCTGGATTTATCGGATCGACCACGACCGAATGGCACAGATTGCAGTCAGATTATCCAAAACCGTTCATGGACAGGGATATGGAACAGAAAGCCTTTCTGCCATGACGGCATTCTGCTTTGAGAATACAGAACTGAAACGGCTGTGGACGGAAGCTGATGTCAGGAATGCCGCTTCATGCAGGATTCTGGAAAAATGCGGTTATGTCAGAGAAGGTCTGATCCGGCAGGGAAGAATGGTGAATACATGGTGTGACTATTATATCTACGGGATTCTTGATTCTGATTTCAGAAAGAATCAGCTGTGAATGAGAATCTGAACCCGGGATTTTCAGATTGCCTGCGCATATTTTTGCGTCCGGCAGATAGTATTCTGCAGCCGTAAAGGAGGAACACATGATGGAACAGACATATATCACAATCGGACATCTGGATGAATTTCACTCAATGGAATTGGTGAAGCCCGGGATGAATCTGATTCTTCGGAAAGAAGAGAATGCTTTTGACGATGAATGCATTGGGGTATATTCGGAGAATGGCGCGAAATATGGATATGTATCGAACAGCACGAACACTGTCGCACGGGGAACGCACTCGGCGGGATATATCTATCGGGATTTTCAGGAGAAGACAGAATGTACGGTGATGTTTCAGTTTGACTGTATTGCGATTGGGGTGATGAACAGAAACGCTGCAGAATAAAAACAGCCGGGGGAGTGAACAGGTCTGCAGGGCACTGTATCATTGTTCATTATGAGAATGGCGATGTCAGGCGCATACCGGAAGAACAGCTTAGGAAATTGGCTGTTGCTTTGGACTGCAGTATCGAAGATCTCACAGGAGGAGATTTTAACGTATGAAGGAAAAGTCTCCTCAATTTCTCTTACCGAAGAAGAGAAGACCCTGATACTGAAATATCGTCATCTTCCTGTATTTGTGCAAAATACAATCAAAGAAATGTGCGACTGCCCTGAATAACTAGTGAATATTTTTCAAGGAAGCATCGGATAGTAATGGCAGAACCAGGAAAATGCCGTATTAATCGGTTGTTCTGTGAATAATACTACATAATGTTGCTTGTTATCCAAAGCCAGACGGATAACGAAACCTTTGTTTTTATTCTTGATGGAAAAGCCGGAACCTGTTCCGTAAGGTCTCGGTTTTTCGTGTTTTATGTGACAGCCGAAGAATTCTCCCCTGCCTGTATGGAAGATGAATTCGGTTTTTTGATGTCAAGAAAGTATTCTGTCAGCTGAATCTGTTCTGTCTGAGAGAAGATGCAGTGTATGGAAATGAGTCCGTTTCATCAGGGAAGACGGTTTCCGGCGGCAGTATAAAGGTCATACCACTCTTTGCGTGTAAGCTCGACATCGCATGCGGCAGCGGCGCTGCGAATACGCGACGGCTTTGTTGTGCCGGTGATGATCTGCATTTTTGTCGGGTAGCGAAGCAGCCACGCATAGGCAATTGTATCTGGCTGAACCTGGTACTTCTGTGCAAGCTCTGAGAGTTTCACGTTCAGCTTTTCATATTGGGGGTCGTTCAGAAATACACCCTGGAAAAAACCTTTCTGAAGCGGAGACCAGGTCTGAATAATCATATCGTTGAGCCGGCAGTATTCCAGTGTACCCGCATCACGCATGAAGGTGTCTGAGAATTGTGTGTTCACGCAGATGCCGGAATCAATCATCGGAGTATGGGCAAGACTCATCTGCAGCTGATTGACGCAGAGCTCCTGATGCAGCGAAGCGCGCAGCAGTTCCATCTGAAACCGGTTCATGTTTGAAACGCCGAACTGATGCACTTTGCCGCTTTCCTGAAGCAGATCAAAGGCTTCCGCAACCTCCTGCGGCTCCATCAGCGCATCCGGACGGTGCAGCAGAAGAATATCAAGATAATCAGTATTCAGGCGCTGCAGTATTCCATCAACTGCATTCAGAATATACTCTCTGGAAAAATCATACATTCCGTCATGAATTGCGCATTTGGACTGCAGGATGATGCGGCTTCGAAGCCCCGGTTCCTGCTTCAGCAGGCTGCCGAACAGTTCTTCGCTTTTCCCGCCGCCGTAAAATATCTGCGTGGTCAAAGAAACAGAGCCCGAGATCCATTGCGGTTTTCACAAATGTGTCAAGTTCTGCTTCCTGCATGCCGGCAATCCGCATACAGCCGATACCGATCGGCGGAATGCACAGCGCGGATGATCTGATTGAAATGTGTTTCATTTTCTCCTCCTTATAGGTCAGCGGGCGGTTCTTTTCGCACTACAGCGATTGCCGCAGCGAATGAGATGAGAAAGAAGCTGACCAGAATGAGCATTGCATTCGGCAGACCGAACCGGTCTGCCATAAAGCCGGTAAGAGCGGTAAAGACAACCCCTCCGATGCCGGTAGCAGCGGTGATGATGCCTGTAGCTGTAGCGGTTTTCGTTCCGGTATATGGAAGTGCAAGCGTCAGTACGCACGGATAGATCGCACCGCTGGCAAAGCCGAGCGGGATGCACAGCAGTAATACGAGATCGGGATTGGAAACATTGTACAGCACAAGCATCGATGCGGGTATCAACAGAATGGAGGCAATCAGAATCCGGCCGGAATATCTGGAATAACGTCCGACGAGAATGCGGGAAGGAATCATGACTGCCCAGAACAGCGATAATGCGAACTTGCCGGTTGAAACCGCAAATACGTCGGTGAAGAGCGTATCGACAAAGAAAGTGAAGCCGTTTTCGAATCCGACATAGATACACATGATTACAGAAAGCAGAAGAATAGCGCTGAGAACAAAGGTTCCGGCGGTATGATGTTCAGATTTGCCTGGTTTTTCTTCTCTTGGAGCACATCCGTTTCGGATGATTCCGGTCAGTGAAATCAGACTGCCAGCTGCGAGTACACCGAACAGTGTGCGCCAGCTGAGATTGTTCCGCAGATAAAATCCACTGCCAGCGGAGAAATCAGAGCCCCAACGGCATACATGCTGGTCATATAGGCAATCTTTTTTTCCCGGCTCAGCGGATACGCATCCGCCAGAGCAGCGATGGAAATAAACTGAAGTGCGCTTGTTGTAATTCCCAGAAAGAAAATACTCACAAGAAAGAACAGATTGGATGCGGTAATCAGAATGGCTGTGGAAGCGATCAGCTGAAGCGCCAGAAGAACGGAAATACTTCTGTCTTTTCGTACAGCATCTGCCCATTTTCCCAGCAGGATCGGCGCAAGCATTGTCGCAAAGAGCTCCATTGAGGCATAAAGACCCATTTTTGTGACGGAGAGATCAAAGTCCTTTCCGACACTCCAGAGACTTGCCTGATAACCGCCTGCTTCAAAACCGTTCAGAAAAACGATCAGAAACAGTATGATCCAGAGATAATCTTTTTTCAGCTCTGCATTCATTGATAATCTCCTCGGAAATCAATTTCTCCTTCAGTGTGTTCTGTCAGGCGGCATACGCACTGAACGAAGTGGTGAAACGTTCTGTTATTCAGATTAAACAATCGCAGAATGATCTGCAATCATATTTGCGTGCATATACCGGAACATGCTTGTCAATCCTGTGCAGTCATGGCCTTTCTGACACGCAGAAGAGCAAAAAGGCGATTCAGGTTTACACAGATTAATTTGTTCTATGAACAGGCAGCGGCCGGAAACAGGACATGAGCGGATAACCTGTAGAAATGAAGGGTCTGATAGGGATATCATTAAAACATGACGGAACAGAATCCCCGCGGCGAAACGGACCGGCCTTTGAAGCACAGGAAACGGAAAATCATCTGTCTTCTCTTACTGTTCATTTCGGCCGCTTTTCTGATCAGGGTATTCTCTGATATCAGCGAAGGAAGACGGCTGATGAAGGAGATGCAGGCGGGGGCGGAACGGGTGTTTGCCTATCCGGATCTTGATCGGGGGTTTATTCCCCAGGGAATTGATCTGGATGAATCTCTGGATGCATATTTCCTTTCCGGTTACTCTTCTGTGTTCGGGCCGTCTCCGGTTTATGTACTGAATCGAAGGGACGGAAAACTGATTGCACATGCGGTGCTGAATAAAGAAAATGGCAAGGATTTCAGCGGGCACAGCGGCGGTATCGCGGTGTGGCATGACTATGTGTATGTTGCGGCTACCAATAACGGTGTATATATATTCAGCCGGCAGGATGTACTGCATGCGAAGAACGGAGAGCGGATCAGAGCACTCGGGCATATTCCGGTCAGGGTCAGTGACCGTCAGGTGAAAGCCTCGTTTCTCTCAGTGCATGACGATGTGCTTACGATCGGAGAATTCCGGATTCCGGTCATACTGGATACACCGGAGAGTCATCACTTTCTGACCGCCTCCGGCGAGAAGCGAAATGCGCTGGCAGTGAGCTTTTCGCTGACGGAGAATCAGCCGTTTGGCGTTAATCCGGACCCGGTGTCAGTCTATGCGATTCCGGATTATTCACAGGGGATTCTGTTTGTGAATCAGCGGATTGTAATTTCTGCTGCTGTACTTGAAGCGAACTCGCATATCTATGTGTTTGATGAAACACAGCTGAAGGAATGTGCACGCATTGAAACAGACGGAGAAACGGTTCCTGTATACGGACTCGATACTTCTGTGCTGACGGGGGTCAGAGCGTTTCCGCCGATGAATGAAGAAGCGGAATACACGGAAGGCAGACTTGTTATTGTAAATGAATCCGCATGCGGGCGTTACCGCATTGGAAGATTCTACGGAATGGAATACTGTTATTCCTTTCCGGCAGAAGCGCTTATTCCGGAAACCGGATGACCGGAAGGTTCTGAAAGGAGACGATATGCGGATATTTAAAACGGGATCAGGCTGGCGGGCCTGCCATGATGAAGCGAACGGAAGATATTTCGGAGAATACGGGGGAATACAGAGTTACCATCTGTATGAACTCTCAGAAGAGCAGTTTAACCGGCTTGGAGAAGAGATGAGCGAAGGTGAAGCGGGAAACATCATGCAGGAAGGCAGACATCTTTATATGTCTGTGGATGATCGCTGCGGGCCTCCATATAATATTGTCTTTGACGATGATTACGAAACCCTCTGTCCGTGGGCAAAGGTCATGAAAACCGGAAGAACATGGTCGGATGAGCTGACTGACACAGCGGTGGAATTGTTTGCGTCTGAAGCGGCTAACCGTGAACAGCGCCGCAGAAAACGTCAGACGCGGAATGAAACGAAACCGTGATTCCGGAATTGCAGGATATGGAATTTGAAGATGTGTTCCGGAACGAAAACGCGGCGCTGCTGTTTCGGACGGGAACAGAAAACGGAACATTCATTGCAGAGGCAGCCGGCTGGTTTTCCGGCTATATGACCCGAAATGACTTCAGCCGGGACTGGGCGTTGGGTTTTCCTGCCGGAAGATATGTCATTACGGTATTTCAGAGGCATTCCTTCTATTGTGCAGGGAAACAGGAATGGAAGAATGATGCGTTCCGGTATGAGACCGGGCATGATTCCCGCTATCGGATGCCATGCTTTGTGATTGCGTTGGATCTGCCGCAGGAATACCGGATTCCAAGCTGGAAGCGAACCGCAGTGTCCTTCATTGTGCGCAGCAGAATGGATCCGCTGCAGGCAGAGATTTTTACAGATATCGCGCAGGCAGAAAAGGAGGCGCGGAACTGGTCTGAACAGGGAATGAAAGCGGCAGTTCTGGAGTGGTATGCGGACTATGATATGTACTGATTCGACAGCTCAGCCCGTATAAAAGAGATGATGTGAAAAGGGAGAAGAAGAGAGATGAATTTAAGAACTATACACAGCAGATTCTGGCTGTCGCTAGCAGTTCTGACCATACTCAGCGGATGTACGGCACCCGGTACGGCTGCCGCACCGGAACCATCTGCAGAAGCGATACAGGAAACCGCGGTCACTGAGCCTGCTCCTTCGGCCAGCACAGAACCGGCTGCTTCCAGCGGAGATATTGTTATTCTCTACACCAGTGATATGCACTGCGGTGTGACAGAGGGGTTTGGCGTAGTCGGCCTGCAGCAGGTTTGCGATGCGCTGGAGGCGAAAGGGGCAGAAACGATTCTGGTGGACGACGGAGATGCAATTCAGGGTGAACTGCTTGGAACGATGACCAGAGGCGAAGCGATTACCGATCTTATGAATGCGCTTCAATACGATGTTGCGATACCGGGCAACCATGAATTTGATTTCGGAATGGAACAGTTTCTGTCAATTACGCAGAAGGCGGAGGTTCCGTATATCAGCTGTAATTTCGTGAAAGACGGCAAGTTGGTGTTTGACCCTTACATTATTAAGGAAGTGAATGGAAAGAAGATCGCCTTTATCGGCGTGACCACGCCGCAGACGCTTCGTTCCACCGCGCCTTCTTCTTTTATGGATGAAAACGGAAATGTGATTTACGGCTTTCTTCAGGATGAAGATGGCAGTCAGCTGTTTGAGGCGGTTCAGAACAATATCGATGAAGTCAGAGCCAAAGGCGCGGACTTTGTCATTCTGATGTGTCATCTTGGAAATGAAGAAGCCAACGCACCCTATAATTTTCAGACACTGATTGAACATATCAGCGGTGTGGATGCCCTGCTGGACGGCCACAGTCATGATACGGATCAGGTTGTCATGAACGACCGGGAAGGAAAGTCTGTCATTCGTTCCGCCTGCGGCACGAAGCTGCAGGGAATCGGTTATCTGATGATTTCCGGAAAAGACAATAAGCTTACTTCCGGCCTGTATTCCTGGAATAATGAGGTATCCGTTCCGGAACTGTTCGCGATGGGCAACGAAATGAGCGATCCGCTTTCCAGAGAGCTCAGCAAAATGGAAGCTACCCTGGCCAGAAAAGTCGGATCCTCGGAATTCTCGTTGGTCATCTATGATCCAAACGTCCGGAATCCGGACGGCGGCAGGAAACGGATTGCCCGCCTTCGTGAAACAAATCTCGGGGATTTTGCGGCAGATGCGTTCCGCATCAGGACCGGGGCAGATATCGCATTCATTAACGGAAGCGGATTGCGGGATGACATCAAAGAAGGAGAAATCTCCTATAAAGATATCTTCAGTGTCTGTCCTTTCAGCAATCAACTCTGTGTTTCAGAATTGACCGGTCAGCAGATCATGGATATGCTGGAATGGTCTTCTTCCAGACTTCCGGAAGAGTCGACTCTGATGCAGGTCTCCGGAATGTCCTATGAAATTGATGTGACCGTTCCGAGTCCCTGCAGTGTGGATTCCAACGGCTGGTTTGCCTCAGTTGACGGCAAGCGCCGTGTCAGCAACATCATGATCGGTGATGAACCTCTGGATGTGAATAAGACCTATCAGGCAGCCAGTGTCGATTACTATCTGAAGAAAAACGGAGGCGGATTTATGATGTTCGATCCTTCAAACGTTGTGATTGATGAAATCATGACGGATTCCCAGGCTCTGATCAACTATATCGAAAAAGACCTTGGCGGAGTGATATCGGAAGCGTATTCGGATCCATATGGTCAGGGAAGAATCCGGATCTCCGGCATGCCTGAGTAGCATTTTGTACAGGTTTTGTGATGACAGGACAGCGTGCACTGTGATGTGCGGGGGAGGTACATCGGGAATAAAAGGGGACAGACTATGAAAGTGACATTTTTCGGAACAACAACATTGCTGTTTGACGATGGGAAGGACCAGATTTTCTTTGACGCGCATTTCACGTAGCCTTCGCTCTGGAAGTACATCATCGGAGCCAGAGCCTCGACAGACCGCAGTATCATTGATGAAAAACTCCGTCTGCATCATGTGGACCGTCTGAAAGCGATCTTTATCTCGCATACCCATCACGATCATGTGATGGATGCACCGTATATCGCAAGCCGGACAGGAGCTGTGATCTACGGAAGCAGTTCGGCAATGAACGCTGCCCGGGGCGGCGATGTTCCGGAGAGCCAGCTGGTTCCGTTTCAGGCGAATGAGACGTATGAAATCGGCAGTTTCCGGATCAAGGTGATTCCTTCGATTCATTCGAAACCGACCATTCTCAACAATGATCTCGGGCAGACAATTGATGCGCCGCTTCGCCAGCCGGCCGGATTACGTTCCTATAAGGAGGGCGGTTCATTTGACTTCTATGTGGAATCTGAGGGCAGGAAGTATATGATCCGTCCGAGCTTTAACTATCTGGAAGGGCAGATGGACGGATATCAGGCTGATGTTCTGTTTTTGGGGGTTGCCGGGCTTCAGAAAGCAGAGGCGGCAATGGAAGAGAAGTTTTTTGCGGAAACAGTCGCCAAACTGAACCCGGATGTTGTGATTCCGTTCCATTGGGACAATTTCTTTTCGCCGCTGACAAAGCCGGTTACAGGCATGCCGTCTTTCATTGAGAAAACAGAAGTGGTATTTTTTAAACTTGCGAACTACTGTGAGGCACATGATGTTAGTATGGCAGTGCAGATTCCGGGCACCAGTATCGAACTGTGACGAGTGGCGGCGTCAGATTCATCTGCTGGTATTGAGGAGAAATCCGATCTGTTAAAACATCGTTCCGCTCAGAATCGCAGATAACTCTATCTACAGAGGCGTACGGGACATAAAGGCATAGAAAGTCAGACAGAATCGTTCTTCTGTACGGGAAATCCGGGAACAGAAAAGACGGAACGGGCAGTGCTGTCTTCAGAAAAAGGAGGAGTTCCAAATGAGTGTAAAAAAAACGCGCAGTCATGCGCTGAGTGAGAAGCATCCGATACTTTCAATGATTCTGTCAATTGTATTCTGGGCTGTGATTCTGAATGCGATTGTGGCAGTTATCACGGTCGCTCTTGCAGTTGTGTTTTCGGTGAACAATAACAATGTCGCATGTGTGACTGTAGTTCTGGTCAGCTTTCTGATTCTGTTCCTGTTTCGGAAATGGTTTTCGCCGGAATATCAAGGTGCGCTGAACACGGAGCTGCCGCTGCAGGAAGTACTGAAGCTCTGTGTTCCGATGCTGGTGTTTACGCTTTTTTCCATCATCTCAACGATGATCACTGATTTCTATTTTAATCCGACACTTAGTTCCCTGCTGCTTGCGCTGTATGCGGGCGTTAATGAAGAAGTGCTTTTCCGGGCTGTATCGATTCCGATCGGAATGCGGTATATGAAGCAGGAGAACCGTGCGATCATAGCGTGTGTAATTGTTTCTGTGATCTTCGGAGGGATACATGCAGGGAATATCCTGGCTGGAGCGACGGTAATGAACGGCCTGCAGCAGGTTGTCTCAGCCGGGCTGATCGGCTTTTATCTCGCTGCGCTTTATATCTGTACCGGGAGTGTCTGGCCGGGCATACTGCTGCATACAGTTTACGATTTTACATGCTTTACCTTTGATTCCGGTCTGACAAACGGCGTTATGACAAGACCGGTGTCTCTGACGGAGTCGATTGTCTCGCTCGCTGTGAGTGCGCTGCTCTGTGCTGCCGGAGTATGGATTATTCGAAAAACCGGGCTGGAACAGATCAACAGACTCTGGGACAGAAAATGGAGCCGAACGGTTCCGGCTGTCGCGGAAGAAAAAAAGGAAGCAGACGCATAATATTCGAATCTTATCCGGAAGCGCTGAACTGTCAGGCTGTCCGGATTTTTTTATGCGTCAGCGCTGCTTCCTGGCAAAGGCGTGAGCTAATAAAAAACGCACATGTGTGCGGGATTTGTTATATATTCACACAGCCTCAGGGGCTGTGATTGCAAGTATATATACACACAGCCGGGTCGGCTGTGATTGCAGATATATATTCACGCGCTTTGTGAGAAAGCGCGGTATTCGGTATATATCCACACGTCCGCTTCGGGACGTGATTGCAGGTGTATATTACACGTCTGAGAGGACTCAGACGAGGCTTGCCTGCGGTGATTTCCGTATCACCTCGCTGATAATAGGACGAAAGAAACCGCCTGTCAACAGCATTTCTGAAGTATTTTCAACGTAATCGCTTTCATTTTGAAAAAACAGAAAAAAACCTGTCTGCCGCAACACAGACAGGGTAACTCCAAGTATAAGTACTGCTTGGAAATGGCAGCTGATTACTCAGGAAGACCGAATTTGATTTTGGTAGCGCCGGTAACCATATCCTCAGAGATCAGCTGAATCGGAGCGACCTCATAAGAGAGTGTGGTGAAGGAAGCGTTATATCCGGATTCGGTTGTGAATTCGAGTGTGAAGCGTCCGACAGAACCATCTGCCTGAACGAGGGCTTCCGGTACGGAGGCATATTCAATCACCTGTTCTCCATCCGGCTCCTTTGCGCCGTCGATCAGGTTTTCGCCCTTGTCGGAAGAACCTGTCGGATACATGTAGAGCTCTTTGATTGCTTCGCCGGTCTTGTTGTAAATTGTGTACTTCGCAGTGGAAGACTGGAATGCGATCGGTGTTGCGCCGGTCAGTGCATCTGCAGCCAGCAGAGTGACCGGAGCTGTTTCAATGTGCAGTGTTTCGAATTTTGCGCTGTATCCGGAAGCAGTTTTGAATTCCAGTGTAAGGGCGGTATCAGCAGCCTTATCACCTGCGTCATATGTGGCTCCGATTGCATGCGCATCACCGAGTCCGCGCTCGCCGGCAAGGTTTTCACCCTTATCGGAGGAACCTGTCGGGTACAGATAGATTTCCGGAACGGATTCGCCGGTTGCGTTGTAAATCGTGTATTCACCGACTGTCTGAACCTTTTCTGCAGCCGCAGTTTCTTGTGTCTGGGCGGCAGCCTCTGTAGCGGCGGGCGCTTCAGTTGCCGCAGGTGCGGGGGTGCTTGCGGGCTGGGAAGAACCGCAGCCGGCAAACAGAAGTGCAGATATTGCAAGTACTGTTATTTTTTTCATTTCTTTCTTTCTCCTATAAAGTTGCATTATTGAATCATGCATCCGTTATTAAATTAGAAAATTCCGTTTAATAATAGTACAATCGGATTTATTACTGATACAAACTGCAGGCCGGAAAGAAAACGGCTGAAACTGTGGAAAGGAATCCGATGTTATGACTACACCGACTTATGACTTTGTGTATCTGTCAGAAGACCTCCCGCTGCTGATTGAAGAGCGGGAGATTTACGCAGACAGTACTGTTCCCGGCACAACGCAGTTCAGGGATGATTTCATCTGGCTGCGGGTGATGGATGGAGAAATTCATCTGGATGTTGACGGGTGCAACGTGACGCTGAAAAAGGACGAATGTCTCTTTATCAACAGCAACACGTTTCATGAGCTTCTAAGATTGCCGGAAGGAAGCGCCGTATTCCGGATTCTGATTGCGAAACCGGACGCGGTGGATAACCCGCTGCTGGCAAAGCGGCTGAAGCAGATGATTGACGACCCTGGCTTTTCTTCGACGATTATCCGCCCGGCGAGCCCCCTGTTCTATGCGGATATGGATGCGATGTTTGACCTTGTGCGTCACAGGCCGCAGGAATATGAATTTGAACTGCTGGCGCATTATCT
>JAFYGX010000002.1 GCA_017543025.1 Solobacterium sp. | reverse complement strand
CACAAGCGCGATGAAGCATGCAATCTGATGAAGGAGGCACAGTAATGGCACTCGATCCGAAAAAACATGAAATGCCGACACAGGACCCGAAAGTCCGTGCGCATAATTTTGATGAAGTAGCACTTGGCTATGATATGGAAACCGCAGTTGCGGAAGCTTCCCGCTGTCTCAGCTGCAAAAACCGTCCCTGCGTTTCCGGCTGCCCGGTCAACATCCATATTCCGGAATTTCTGAAGGAAGTTAAAGAAAGAAACTTTGAAGAAGCTTACCGGATCATTACCGAGACTTCTTCCCTTCCCGCAGTCTGCGGACGCGTCTGCCCGCAGGAAAGCCAGTGCGAATGCAAATGCACGCTCGGCATCAAATTTGAGCCGGTCGGCATCGGCCGCGTCGAACGCTTCGTTGCGGATTATCACAATGCAAACAGCACCGCTCCGGCAGAAAAACCTGCTTCCAACGGCCATAAAGTGGCTGTCGTCGGTTCCGGCCCGAGCGGACTGACCTGCGCCGGCGACCTTGCCAAGAAAGGCTATCAGGTCACTGTCTATGAAGCGCTGCACAAAGCCGGCGGCGTACTTGTCTACGGAATTCCGGAATTCCGTCTTCCGAAGTCAATCGTTGCCCGTGAAGTACAGACACTGAAAGAACTCGGCGTCGATGTTGAGACCAACATCGTCATCGGCAAGACTCTGACTGTCGACGAGCTGTTTGATATGGGATATGAAGCGGTATTCATCGGCTCCGGCGCGGGTCTTCCGAACTTCATGAACATTCCGGGAGAAGCGCTGAAAGGCGTTTATTCCGCAAATGAATTCCTCACCCGCAGCAACCTCATGAAGTCCTATCTCCCTAATCCGGTTACACCGATCATGAAAGGCGGAAAAGTCGCAGTTGTCGGCGGCGGCAACGTGGCGATGGATGCCGCAAGAACTGCGCTTCGGCTCGGAGCGGAAAAGGTTTATATTGTTTACCGCCGTTCCATGCAGGAGCTCCCGGCAAGAAAAGAAGAAGTCGAACATGCGCAGGAAGAGGGAATTGAATTCCTGCTGCTCCACAATCCGGTCGAGATCCTCGGCTATCAGAACCCGGACAACCCGCGGGATGAGAAAAACGGATTTGTGACCGGCATGAAGTGCATCAAGATGGAACTTGGCGAACCGGATGAAAAAGGCAGACGGCGCCCGGTTCCGATCGAAGGCAGCGAATTCACAATCGATGTGGATGCTGTGGTCATGGCAATCGGAACCTCCCCTAACCCGCTGATCAAAAACACGACCAGCGGTCTTGAAGTCAATCCGCGCGGCGGTATCATCGTCAATGAAGACGGTCTCACATCCAGGACAAATGTATATGCCGGAGGCGATGCCGTAACCGGTGCAGCTACCGTTATTTCCGCAATGGGTGCCGGCAAGCTGGCAGCCAGAAGCATTGATGAAGCTCTTTCCGGTTCCCGATAAAAAACGGAATCCTTCAGGGTCAGCGTAATGACGCTGGCCTTTTTCATGATTCCGTTTCTTCGCATTTCACTCTGCCGGTTTCTTCGCAGCTTCCATCCGGATCAGATCTTCCTGATACGCTCTTGAAGCCGCAAGAAGTCCCGAATAGAACTGTTCAAAATACGGCTGCAGTTCGTCTGGGATCTGCTCTTTCCGCCGCTGAATCAGTTCCGCTTCCCGCTTTTCATCCCGGACGCCAAGCCCCTGCTCCATCTTGTAATACGCAATTTCTCTTACCGCCTCAAACCGTTCGGCAAACAGCACTGACAGCTGCTCATCCACCCGGCTGATGATCGCTCTGTTTGTTTCCAGCTGATTCATTCGCTCCCTCCTCCATACGAAGCTATTATACCGGACAGCCGGCCTGTGCGTTTTCTGAAACAGGCAGAGAAAAAAAACTGCAGGCCTTTGCGGAAGGATGTTCCGCAGAACCTGCAGGTTTCTGTCATCTGTTCTGGTCTGCTTAAATCAGGAAGTATTTCAGGACAAACAGAATGCTCAGAACATAAAGCAGAACATTGAGATCCTTTGCCTTGCCTGTGAGAAGCTTGAGAACCGTATAGCTGATGATGCCGAATGCGATACCGTCGGAAATGGAGTATGCAAAGCCCATCATGGTAATGCAGCAGAAGCACGGAATGGCTTCTGTCAGGTCAGACCAGTCGATCTTTGTCACCTGCTGCATCATCAGGAAGCCGACAATGATCAGAGCCGGTGATGTCGCAAAGCTCGGAATGGTAAGGAAAAGCGGGCTGAAGAACAGTGCAACCAGGAAGAGAATACCGGTTGTTGCGGCGGTAAGACCAGTCCGGCCGCCTTCGGAAATACCGGAAGAAGATTCCACGAACGTTGTGACTGTAGAGGTACCGAGCAGTGCACCGCAGGTCGTACCGATCGCATCTGCCAGAAGAACCTGCTTGATGCCGTCCAGCCTGCCGTTTTCGTCGAGCATATCCGCTTTGCTGGCACAGCCGATGACGGTTCCCAGCGTATCAAAGATATCAACGAAGAGGAACGCGAATACAACTACGATGAAGTCCAGCGTATGCTGTGCTACAAAGCTGAAGTCAAGCTTGAACATCGTCGGAGCCATGGAAGCCGGCGCGGAGAAGAACGCCGTCGGAATAACAGAGTAGAAGCCTGTCTCCGGATTCGGCACATAGAGACCAATGAGCTGGCAGATAATGCCGAGCACCCAGGTAGCGAGAATGCCGTACAGCATATAACCCTTCACGCCTTTGATCAGCATCACCGCGGTGATGATCACTCCGATCAGGGAAAGGATAACGGTAATTCCGGCTGTTGTGAATGTGCCGTTTGTGAGCGATGCATTGAAGCCGAAGAGCGTAACCAGTGTGGAACCGTCAACGATCAGTCCGGCATTCTGCACACCGATGAAGGTGATGAAGAAGCCGATACCGACTGAAACCGCAACCTTGAGACTGGCAGGAATCGCATTGAAGATTGCTTCCCGGACATTGGTGAGTGACAGCAGAATGAAGATGACACCTTCCACAAAGACTGCAGTCAGCGCAACCTGCCACGGATAGCCCATCCCCATGCATACGGTATATGCAAAATACGCATTCAGTCCAAGGCCGGCAGACAGTGCAAACGGCTTGTTGGCCAGAAACGCCATGGCGATACAGGCAATCGCAGATGCAACCGCTGTCGCTGTCAGAATCGCACCGCGGTCCATACCGGAAGCTTCCAGAATGGATGGATTCACAGCAAGGATATAGACCATCGTCATGAATGTCGTAATACCGGCAATCACTTCAGTTCTTACATCTGTGCCGTTTTCCTTGAGTTTAAAAAACTTTTCGAACATAGTTCCCCTCTTTCTACCCCCGTACAATCCGAAAAAATAAAAACTTCTGCCATAACTCCCCTGAAACTGCAGAAGCATCCGAAAAGAAGTATCGTAGTCCCGCAGTTAAGGCCGCAGGGTAGAAACACTTCCGCCGGATCCGAAAGCATATACGATGTCACGGGGACACGTGCATTATAAAACAATTCTCAAAAAGGAAAACCCTTTTTCAGAAATGCAAACGCTTTCAGTGATAATTCCGTCTGTATAAGGCGAAATCTCCCCTCTTCTGCAGTCTGTAAAATGAATGGAAACGCATGAAAAAAACAAATTTTATTTCATGTTATCGCTTTCACCGGCTTTCCGGTTCTTATGAATGTGTTATCATTTCAAGGATAAAACAAATGGAAGGTGGATTATATATGAGTAATTTTGTCTTTATCTCACCGAATTTTCCCAGAACCTATTATCAGTTTCCGAAAGCCTGGAAGGAAGTCGGAGGAACTTCGCTTTGCATTGGTGAAGACCCTTACGAATCACTTCCGCAGGATCTGAAGGAGTCCATGGATGAGTATTATCAGGTCGGATCCATGATGGACTATAACCAGATGTACAGTGCAGTTGCCTGGTTTGCACATAAGCACGGAAAGATCGACTGGCTTGAAAGCAACAACGAATTCTGGCTTGAGCAGGATGCCCGGCTCAGAACGGACTTCAATATCACTTCCGGTGACAAGAGCGATTCCGTCATGCGCTACAAAACCAAATCCAATATGAAGGCGTTTTATGAAAAGGCCGGCGTTCCGGTAGCCCGTTACCATATGGTTACCACGCTTGCCGAAGGAAAGAAGTTCATAAAGAAGGTCGGTTATCCGGTCATTGTAAAGCCGGATGACGGTGTCGGGGCAAATGCGACCTGGAAGATCGCCAATGAACAGCAGCTGGAGGATTTCTACCGTCAGAATCTAACAACCCAGTATATTATGGAAGAGTTTGTTCCGGGGTATATCGTAAGCTACGACGGAATCACCGATCAGAACGGAAACATCATCTTCCGTACATCGCATGTCTTCCCGGAACCGATCATGGATATCGTCAATACAAAGGGAGAATGCTTCTACTACAGTGTCCGCGAGGTTCCGGAGGATCTGGACCGGATGGGTTCTGCAGTCATTAAGGCATTTGAAATCAGAGGGCGCTTCTTCCATACCGAATACTTCCGCCTCTCTGAAGACAAGAAAGGTCTCGGCAAAAAAGGTGATCTCGTCGGGCTGGAAGTCAACATGCGTCCGCCCGGAGGTTATACGCCGGATATGATGAACTTCGCCAACGACATCAACGTCTACCGGATCTATGCCAATATGGCGATGTTCAATGAAGGTCTCTATTCGACGGAACGCCCCTACTTCTGCTGCTATACCGGAAAGCGGGATTATATCCTGTATCAGAATTCCATGGCAGATGTATACAAGAATTACGGACAGGCTATCTGCATGCATGAGCGGATGCCTTCCATCCTCGGAACCGCAATGGGTGATGAAGCTTATATTGCCCGGTTCCGTACGGAAGAAGAAGTTCATAAATTCATGAAGTTTGTGTACGAGCGCAGACCGTCTGTCGAACGCAAGGCGGAAGAAGTGCTCGATGCAAAAAAACAGAAAGCCGGTAAAAAAAGATGAAAACAGAATACTTCAAAGAATATTCAAGCAACCTCGGCCGTGACATGGAGTTCAAAGTCTACGGTCACGCCGGAAAGCCGGTCCTTGTCTTCCCTTCTCAGGACGGCCGTTTCTTCGACTATGAGAATCAGGGCATGATCGACTGTGCAAAAGATTATATTGAGGACGGCCGCATTCAGATGTTCTGCTGCGACTCCAACGATGTTAACTCGTGGTCTTCCAGGAGCTGGGATAACCGCGCCCGCATTCAGAGCCAGGAAGCATATGTCAACTACATCTGTGATGAGCTGGTTCCGCGCATCTTTGATATCAACAAGGATGCCAACAACGGTCATTACGCAGTCGGAATCCTTACAACAGGCTGTTCCATGGGCGGCACCCACGCCCTGAACTTCCTGCTCAGAAGACCGGACATCTTCTCCGGCTGTATCGCCCTCTCAGGTACCTATAACGCACGCCTCTTCTTCGGTGATTACTTCGATGATCTGGTATATGCCAATTCCCCGGTTGATTATATCAACGGCATGCCATACGATCACCCGTATGTCGAAATGTACCGGCAGCGTGATATCATCCTGTGCTGCGGCAGAGGCGCTTGGGAACATCCGATGCAGGAAGACAGTGCCCGTATGAAGGAGCTGTTTGAATACAAGAATATTCCGGCATGGGTTGATTTCTGGGGAGACGATGTTGCCCACGACTGGCCCTGGTGGAAAAAGCAGCTTCCCTACTATCTGAACTTTGTCTGCTGAGGGAGGTCAGGCAATGCTCTGTGCGGCATTGCCTTTTTTACTGTGATAAGATGGTCTGGACTGAGGAGCAATCATATTATGAACGAAAATGACGTCATCGAAAACATCGTCTGTTTATCCAACCGGGACCGCAGTCTTCTGCTTAAAGTTGCGGATCAGCAGAAAACATCGATTCGTTTCATGGGCATTCTGCTTGCGGTTGAAACATTATTTCTGATTGTAATGATCGGTGCGCTGGCATATTTCTCGCCGAAACTGGTCGTGCTTCTTGAAAACATGAATTCTGCGGTAAATCAGATCACATTCCTCGCTGAAAAAGCTGTACCGGCGGTAGAAGGTGTCGCAAAGCTGGATTATGAACAGCTGAATGATTCCATTCTGCAGCTGCAGGAATCCGTAAAGAAGATGAATGAATTCATGAGCGGCCTCTCCAGCCTCGGAACGATGTTCCACTGATTCATAAGCCTGCACAGTAAGGAGATTCTATGTCAGAAAACAATAAAAACAACAGCCAGCCGGCATCCCAGCCCAGAGATCTTGAGGGCGAAACAACAACAAACTATAACGACGCCGATATTGCCGATCTTGCAAAACTGACCGCGCTCAATGCACGCGGCGATCACATGCAGTTCTCGCTCGGCAGCAGGACCGAAGTCCGTTACGGAAACAAGCCGGCAATCGTCAAGGGAATAATGACGCTTGACTGCGGCTTTCTCGGCCTTCCGCAGTTTCGGATCACCCGTTCCGGAAACGGATGGATGTTTACCAACTGCTGTTCTACCAACTATACCTATATCAATTCAAAGCCGGTAGAGCCGGATGCGAAGGTACCGTTGGAAAACAGATCGCTGATCCGCATCTGTGATGGGACTCGCTCCCAGGTCTTTGTGTTTGAAGATTCATATGATGAACATGTCGAGTGGAAATCCTTCCTTCTGACCGGAAAGAAAAAACCGATTACCATATACTCTTCCGATGCACTCCGGCAGATGTCATCCCCCTCCGTGGAGCGGAAACCGCCGGAAGAATACCCGCATGCGATTTTCATCAATAACGGGACTTCCTGGACCGTGCAGGACGTGAACATCAACCGCGGCATTACGATCAATGGAAACAAAATCAGCGGTTCCGGTTCCTTTGCGGTATATGACGTGATCGGGATCGGTTCCACCATCTTTGTCTATCTGCCCGGACGGCTGGTATACAATCTGCCGAGCGGATTCCGCAAGAACCTCATTATCAGTATCGCAGAACGGAAAGTGCGCTCTTCCTGGCGCAGCCAGAAAATACTGCTCAAGGATATCGGCCTTACGATCGAACCCGGACAGCTCGTTCTGCTGCTCGGAGGATCCGGATCCGGCAAAACCACCTTCATCAATGCGGTCACCGGCTATGAAAAAGCAGACGCCAAGGTTCTCAACGGGGGCGTGGATGTTTATGAAAATTACGATCTCATGAAATATGAAATCGGTGTGGTTCCGCAGCAGGATCTTCTGCGCGGAACAGACACCGTATACATGACGCTGCTCAATGCCGCCCAGCTCCGTCTGCCGACTTTCTACACTTCGGCGGAACGGAAAGAACGTACGGATCAGGTACTGGCGGAATTCGGCCTGACAAGTCAGAAGAATTCGCTCGTCAAGGATCTTTCCGGCGGCCAGCGGAAGCGGCTTTCCATCGCATGTGAATATATCGGCGATCCTTCTCTCTTTATTCTGGATGAACCGGATTCCGGGCTGGACGGTGTCATTGCGCGCGAACTGATCGAACGGCTGCGCAAAATTGCGGATTCGGGAAAAATCGTAATCGTCATCACACATACGCCCGACCGCGTCGCTGATCTCTTCGATCACATCATTGTTCTGGCGAAGGATTCCGATAAGATCGGCCGTCTTACATATTACGGAACGATCGAAGGCGCAAAGGAATTTTTCGGCAAGAGCAAGATGGAAGACATTGTCAAAGCAGTCAATACAAAAGAAGAAGGCGGCGAAGGCCGGGCAGATGACCTGATCGCCCGTTATGATGAAATCCGGAGAAAGGAGGAAGCGAAGAATGCCTAGTTTTTCCGAACATACCGAATCTGAAGTAAAGCATACCGAATGGAATGCGCAGATAAGAATCTATCTCGGCAAACTGTTCCGCATCTTCTGGAATGAAAACAGCTGGAAAGTCTTTCCGATGGCAGCGATCGTCTCTGCGCTTGTTGCGGCGGTATGCAACAACGTCTTTGTCAATATGGAAGGCACTCAGGTCGGCGCGCTGGCATTTGCCTGTGTATGCATCTGGAACGGTTTCTTCAACAGCATTCAGTCCGTCTGCAAGGAGCGCCCGATCATCAAGCGGGAACACCGGGCCGGAATGCATATCAGTTCCTACATTCTTGCCCACATGATTTATCAGGCGATCATCTGTTTCGTTCAGACGCTGATTCAGATCGGTGTATATGCCCTGTTCCGTTTCCCCTTCCCTTCTGCCGGTCCGGCAACCGGAATTTTCCTGGTTGATTTCGCCATTACCCTCTTCATCATCAGCTACGCTGCAGACATGCTGGCGCTGATGGTATCCTGCATCGTCAAATCAACCACCGCCGCAATGACTGTTGTTCCGTTTCTTCTGATCATTCAGCTGATCTTCTCGGGCGTTGCGTTCCAGCTTCAGGGAGTAGCGGACAAGGTATCAAATCTGACCATCAGCCGTTGGGGCATCCGGACGATCTGCACGGTCGCAAATTACAATTCACTGCCTTCCGTTACCTTATGGGCAGCGGTAAACCGGCTCACAACCATTCCGGAAGTAATGTTGGTATATAAGTACATCCGGGAAACCGAAATCTGGAATGTGATCGGTGAAGCCTCCAGAAATAATCTCAGAAATCCGAATTATGTCTTCACCCGCACCAATGTTCTTACGGAGTGGGGAATCATGATCCTGATGGCAGCAGTATTCGCCTTTGCCGGCGCACTGTTTCTGAGGAATATTGATAAAGACGGACGCTGAACGATTCGTCTTTCGTGCTATAATAACTTGCGTTTTATGCGGCAGAGCAGTTCAGCCGCTTCTTCTGCGGATATGGCGGAACCGGTAGACGCGTCGGACTTAGAATCCGATGGGGTGACCCGTGCAGGTTCGATTCCTGTTATCCGCAGGGTTATGAAAAAGCGATGCTTGAAGATGGATTCCATCCAGACGGCATCGTTTTTCTTTCCATTCTGTCATACGCCCAGAGTACATGAAGAAAACCGCATGATTCAGCGGTTTTCCGGGATTTTTCTATATTGATCCGCTGCCGGCACAAAAACAGGTTCCGGATTAACGATTTACCACCGAGATCCGGTTTCTGCCGGTGCCTTTTGCAATGTACAGCGCACGATCGATATCGGAGTAGACCCGTTTCAGTTCTTCACTTCCGTCAATGCTCTGCATACCGATACTGATAGTCACGCGGAAGACATCTTTAAAGGAATGTTCTTCCACCTTCTTCCGGAAACATTCTGCAAATTCTGTACCGGCTTCTTTATCAAACCCCGGCAGCAGCACAAAGAATTCCTCGCCGCCCCACCGGCCGGCCGCTTCTCCTTTTTCTTCATCCAGCATAGATTTCAGTATTGCGCAGATTTCCTTCAGAACACTGTCTCCGGCTTTATGACCGCACGTATCGTTCACATTTTTGAAGTGATCGATATCAAACATCAGCAGGGTGGAAACAATTCCTTCCTGGTTCTCTCCTTCAGCTTCTCGATCAGTTCTTCCGTACGGCCGCGGTTGTAAAGACCGGTCAGTGAATCGTGTTCCGCAATATAAGTCAGCTTGGCATTTGCTTTCTCGAGATTCTGATACGCATTCTGGATTTCCATCGTACTTGAACTGATCAGCTTGGCAAGCCGCTTGATCAGAGAGGACTGTCCGCTCAAACCGGAATCATCTGCCTGCGGTGCCGGACCTTCCGCCTCCCTCGCTTCTCCTTCGCGCATGGCAATGGAAAGCAGTGTGATGTTGTACTCCATGATTTCTCCGGTCCGTATATTCCGCAGCACTTCACCGAAGGTGTTGAATCCTGCGGTCGGTGCAATCTGTTCAAACGGCTCAAGCTCCACATTCACAAACTTCTCCCAGAACAGTTTCCGGACAAAGCAGGAATACAGCAGAATTGCCTGCGGCTGAAATTTCCAGAGCTCCTTCAGGCGGGCATTGACCTCATCAATAATGCCCGAGGTATTTCCGAATGTCAGATACATCTCCCAGCCTTCCGTCACACTGCCGGCAAGCAGAAGCGAACCGTCGCTGTTTACCTGATTCGTATGCCGGAGCAGCTCTTCCCCTCCGACATAAGCTGCGATCGGAAATTCATTCGTGTTTTCCACAAAATCGTCGTCCACATCAATATTCAGATAGCGCTTGTATACCGCAGCCGCCGGAATCCCGTCAATCTCTTCCAGCAGATTGCCTTTTGCCTTTGTAATCCGGAACGGCATTCCCAGTTTTTCCCAGCCGGCAGATTTTTTCGCATTGATGAAGAAATCTTTCCCGCAATAGGAAATGACGAGCACCGCATTGCCATAGAATACGCCATCTGCCATTACAAACGCATTTGCAAGATCCGCATCGTGGTTGCCGGCATATCCTCCGAAAATCACTACTGAGCGATCGCATCGCTTCAGTTCGTCATACAGTTCCACCGTATTGAGAAACGCTCCGGGAAGCAGAATCTCCGCCGCCTTCAAATCCTCTTTCATCAGCTGATCCAGCCGTCTGCGGATCTCTGCTCCGACATTCCGCTCATTTCCGGCGATGCCGTCAATGATATCCACCCGGATCGCTGTCGTTTCAAACAGAAAGGCAGACAGCAGAATACCGCACTCCATCAGAAGGCCTTCTCTGATTTCTCCGCCGGATTCCGTCCCGACAATATGACAGTCGGGAAATGCCTCCATCAGCTGATTCATCACCTGGGAAAGTGCAGTCTTGTCCGAATTGCCGGTATAAATATGAAACAGCAGGTTCTTTGCATGCTTCATTCCATCTCTGATGCAGGAAAGCCATTCTGCATCCACATTACCTGCTCTGATCTCCGTAATGTACTGTTTCATAAGTCTTTGCACCTCCTGAACAGGATGTTCCTGCATTCATCATACATAAACTCCAACCGTTATCGGCAAAAACGGCACAAAAACAGCAGAATCGCATCCGTTCATCTGCTGCAGAAACCCTGATAATGTGCAGGCAGCCGTTTGCGATCCGCCGGTGTGCAGAATCCGAATTTCTGTTGGCGTGTGCCCATGGATTCAGACTTCGGAAATTGCAGGCTGGAAACAGAAAAACGGCTGTTCCTTCCGTTCCGTCACAAACTTCAGGATCAGGCCGCTGAATGCAGTTTTAAACAGTACTCCCAACACAGAGTACGCAGTTATCTCATCACATTCCTCCCTTTCTGCGCATCAGTCTCTGCTGCACACAGCCACATACACCCCCGAACTGTTATGTAACCGGTTACACAGATATCACAATATAAAAATAAACATGTTATTTCTTTGTTTCTACGTAAATATTATCTGAATTTTTGTTTTTTTACATTTTTTTTGCGCTGTATAATTACAGTTGCATCTGACGCAAAGGAGGCACTCCATGCAGATATCAGCGATTGATATTGACCGGATCTACATTAATTCCCTTGTCCGCC
Organism: Solobacterium sp.; assembly: GCA_017543025.1. The sequence continues at coordinate 5,583 of JAFYGX010000002.1, read as the reverse complement.
CGGCCAACTACCGCATGGCGGAAAACCACTTTCACCCTTATTATGAAATCTACTATCTGGTTCACGGCAGCTGCTGCATGTATGTTACCGGGAACCCCTATCCGATGAATGCGGGGGACTGCATCATTATTCCGCCCCGCATTGTGCACACAAATACATATCTTTCTTCCTGCGAACGGATCAACCTCTATTTCCGGAAGGAAGATTTCATGGAGGACGGAAAACCGTTTTTCCCCGGGGCCGACGAGCTGATCCGCGGCGATGGAATCTGTCACATCCCTTCTGCCTACCGGGCACAGGAAGAAGCGATCTTCAAGCGGATGCTGGCAGAGGAATCGGTGAACGATTCCGCTACGCCGATCATGCAGAAACTGCTGATACGGCAGCTGCTGATCGATCTTTCCCGTTACGGCATTATGCACTCCCCTGCCGATACAGATCATCTTGCGGAAGGTACGGACAAGGAAATACTTGGTGCTGCACAATATATCCGTGAGCACTACAGCCAGCCGATCACGCTGGACACACTGGCAGATAAAGCCGGTCTTTCCGCATCTTATTTTTCCCGCCGCTTCCGTCAGGTAACCGGTATGCGCATGAAAGAATATCTGACATTTGTCAGGCTTACCAACGCGGAAAAGGAACTTCTTTCCACCTCTCATACCATTACGGAAATCGCTCTTAACTGCGGGTTTTCCAATTCCAACTATTTCAAGGACGCCTTTAAGAAAACCTACGGCATGTCGCCGAAAACCTACCGGAAATCCCGTCTTCCCGAACGCAGCAGCGATCACAGCCGCTTCCGCTGACCGTTTCCGATAATGCATGCACTCCGGCAAACGGCTCGGTCCGGACGCATCCGAAATTCATTTATGTAAACCGTTTTACCTCTTTTTATGAGCAGCGCTTTCATTTTGGTCTGACTGCGTTGACATGTTATTTAGGCGGTGCTACGATGTGAGTATCTACGGGAGAATCTCCCCGAATTCTCCCCACAGGAAAACCTGTTTACCAGGAGAAGGAAAAGGACTATGAAAGAATACATGGGCAGCGACTTCCTGCTGCAGAACGAAACCGCAAAACATCTTTACCACGATTACTGCGAAGATCTTCCGATCATCGATTACCACTGCCATATCCCGCAGCAGGAAATCTTTGAGGACAGAAAATTCGAAAACATCGCTCAGGTATGGCTGGGCGGCCACCAGAAACGGGCAGACGGTTCTGATTACTACTTCGGCGACCATTACAAATGGCGTCTGATGCGCTGCAACGGGGTCAGCGAAGAGTACATTACCGGTGACAAGCCTGACCGCGAGCGTTTCCAGAAGTTTGCCGAAGCATGCGAACTCGCAATCGGCAACCCGATCATCCACTGGTGCCAGCTGGAGCTGAAGAAATACTTCGGCTACACAAAACCGATCAACGGTGCAAATGCACAGGAAATCTGGGATATCTGCAATGAGAAGCTGAAGAACGATCCGAACTGCACCGTCCGCGGCCTCGTCAACGTCAGCAATGTGAAATTTGTCGGAACCACAGATGATCCGGTTGATTCCCTTGAATGGCACAAGAAGATCAAAGACGATCCTTCCATCTCCGTTACAGTCGCTCCGAGCTTCCGCCCGGACAAAGCACTGAACGTGCATCTTGCCGGTTTTGATGACTACATGAAACAGCTGGCAGAAGTTTCCGGTGTTGCGATTACCGGTGCTGACAGCTGCCTGGAAGCACTGAAACAGCGCCTGCTCTTCTTTGTCAGCCTCGGCTGCAAGGCAAGTGACCACGGAATTGAAGAAATCCCGTTCACCGGCGCAACCGCTGCGGAAGCAGATGCGGCATTCCGGAAAGCAATGGCGAAGGAGCCGGTCAGCGAGCAGGAACGCCGTGACTGGCAGTCCTATCTGATGCTCGGCCTTGGCCGCATGTATCATGACAACGATGTCGCAATGCAGCTGCATTACAATGCGATCCGCAACACGAACCAGAAATTCTTCGAAAAGTACGGCGCTGATACCGGATTTGATGCGATGGATGCGCATAACTGCGTCCATGGTATCCAGGGTCTTCTGAGCGCACTCACCTATACGGACCAGTGCCCGAAAACCATTCTCTACTCGCTCAATCCGAGCGATATGGATCTGGTCGCTACAATCTGCGGATGTTTCCAGTGCGACAGCGATGTTCCTTCCCGCGTACAGCTTGGTGCTGCATGGTGGTTCAACGATACAAAGGATGGAATGGTACGTCACCTTCAGATCCTTGGCCGTCTTGGCTCACTGGGCAACTTCATCGGCATGCTTACCGACAGCCGCAGCTTCCTCAGCTATACACGGCATGAATATTTCCGCCGTATTCTCTGCAATCAGGTCGGAAAATGGGTGGAAGACGGGGAATTCCCGAATGACGACGCAATCCTGAAAAAGATCGTTCAGGGTATCTGCTACTACAATGCGGAGCGTTACTTCGGTCTGAAGTAAGCAATCATCCCTTATAACCTGCGGGTCAGCCGCAGGTTTTTTCTTTTTTTCCCTTTTTACCCCTCCCCTTTTACTGCTGTGCTCCGGCAGAAAAAACCTCCCGTAAACGACAAACGACAGACCGGGACGTCTGTCGTATGCCATATAGGAGGTTTGAATTCCGGATTCTCAATCTGATTACTGCGGCTGCTTGCCGATGTAGGCAAGAATACCGCCGTCAACGTACAGGATGTGTCCGTTGACAAAATTGGAGGCGTCTGAGGCAAGGAACACTGCAGGACCCTGCATATCCTCCGCCGTACCCCAGCGGGCAGCAGGCGTTTTCGATACGATAAACTGATCGAACGGATGACGGGAACCATCCGCCTGACGCTCTCTTAACGGTGCTGTCTGAGCAGTGGCAATATAGCCCGGCCCAAGCCCGTTGCACTGGATGTTGTATTCTCCGTATTCGGAGCAGATGTTTCTTGTCAGCATCTTCAGTCCGCCCTTCGCTGCTGCATAGGCAGATACGGTTTCTCTTCCGAGTTCAGAAGTCATGGAGCAGATATTGATAATCTTGCCGTGGCCTTTCTGAATCATTCCGGGAATCACAGCTTTCGAAACGATGAATGGTGCAGTGAGATCCACATCAACGACGCGGCGGAAATCTTCTGAGCTCATTTCCACCATCGGAATCCGTTTGATAATGCCCGCATTGTTGACAAGAATATCAATCACGCCGACTTCTTCCTCAATTTTCTTCACCATTCCGGCAACTGCTTCTTCATCCGTTACATCACACACATAGCCATGTGCATCAATTCCAAGTTCTTTATACCGCGCAACAGCCTTTGCGTTCTTCTCATCGCTGCGGCCGTTGAAGCAGATCGAAGCTCCAGCCTTTGCAAGTGCGGATGCGATCGCAAATCCGATCCCGTCACTGGCACCTGTGACCAGGGCAACTTTTCCATCTAATCTGAAATCTTTTGAATCAAACATGTTTTTCACCTCGCTCAGTAAACCGGTATACCGAAACTTTAATCTTCTCGGTCCGGTTTGTCAACCGGTTTATCTGAGAATTCTCATAATTGACAAAATTTCGTTAAAATATCAAAAATATTCTGATTTTTTGGTGCTTTCAATTGACAAATGCGCCGAGAAGTTCTAAGTTAAGTTTATAAACCGGTTAACAAGAAAGGAGCTTCGATGAGCGACAGAATTACAATCAACGATATAGCAAAACTCGCCGGAGTTTCCAAGACTACCGTCTCCTTTTATCTGAACCGCAAGTTCGATAAAATGTCAGAGGAGACAAAGCTTCGCCTGGAAGATGTAATTTCGCGAACCAATTACCATCCGAACACGATCGCACGATCGCTGAATTACAAACAGACTTACCTGATCGGCGTCATTATCGGCGATATCACCAATTCCTTTGCCAATCAGATTGTCAAGGGAATTGATGAATATGTCCGTGAAAACGGATATCAGATGATCGTCGGTACCAGCAGCTATCAGCTGGAGAATGAACGCAAGTGTCTGACCGGCATGGCTGCGATGGGAGTAGACGGATTCATCGTTCAGCCTACTGTGCACTTTGAAACGATGTGGAACGAAATGGCTATTCATAAGCCGATCGTCTACTTTGATTCCCCGAATCCCATCAGTAATGAACTGTGGATCAAGACCAACAACTATGAAGCTGTACTCGACGCAACGGAAAAACTTTTGCGTCAGGGCTACGAACAGTTTGTTATGATATCTGCAGATCCATATGTTTTGGAAACAAGAATGGAACGATATCGCGGCTTTACAGACTGCCTGGACGTTGCCAGGAAATCCTATGAGGTAATACTCGCTGACAGTAAGATAACCCCCGATGAACTGGAACAGCGTCTCTTGCCCTATATTGATTCCGGCATTCCAACAGCGGTTTTTGTCTGCAACAACTGGCTGCTGGACAAAGCCTATCTCGTGCTTCGCAAATACCGGCATAAAATCCCGAGCGAAATCGGCCTGATCGGATTCGATTCTCTGGAGTGGACGGAACTCGTAACCCCATCCATCACAACGATTGTGCAGCCGGCCAGAGAAGAAGGATCCACTGCAGCTCAGATTCTGATCGACCGGATTGAAGGGAAAAACAGTGAAGCACCGAATCGCATCCTGAAATGCAGGATCAATGAACTCGACAGCACACGCCGTCTTGGCAGCTGAAAAAGAAAAGAAAAAGCAGAAAGAAAAGAGGAGAATGTATGCAGCAAATCAACAAGGAACTGACAAAACCGGCAGATCGTCCGGTCAAGGTCGCACAGTTTGGTGAAGGAAACTTCCTTCGTGCGTTTGTCGACTATATGGTCGACATCGCAAACGAAAAGGGTCTGTTTGACGGAAGCGTCGTACTGATCCGCCCGATTCCGTTCGGTGATATGGACGCAATGTTCCAGAAGCAGGATTGCCAGTATACCCTTCAGCTTCGCGGCCGCGTAGAGGGCGAACCGTATGTTGAAACAAGACAGATCACTTCGATCAAAGATATTGTTTCCCCGTTCCGTGATTATGAGGAATACATCAATGTCGCGAAGATTCCCACCCTGCGCTTCATCGTTTCCAACACAACGGAAGCAGGCATCGTATACAATGCGGATGACAAGTTCGAAGAGAAGCTGAACATCACCTTCCCTGCCAAACTGACACAGTTCCTTCTTACCCGTTTCGAAACATTCGGCGGTGATCCGGAAAAGGGTCTGGTCATGCTGCCGGTCGAACTGATCGACGACAACGGCATCGAGCTGAAGAAATGCGTCATGAAGTATATCGACCTCTGGAAACTCAGCGATGCGTTCAGAGCATGGGTTGACAACAGCTGCATCTTCACCAGCACACTGGTTGACCGGATCGTTACCGGCTATCCGAGAAATGATGCAGAGAAGATCTGGAATGAACTCGGCTATCATGATGACCTTCTAGATACAGCAGAGCCATTTGCGCTCTGGGTCATTGAATCCGAAAAGGATATCTCCAAAGAATGGCCAATGGATAAAGCGCTGGAAGGCAAGGTCGGCATGAATGTAATCTTCACCGACAACCAGAAACCTTACAAGCAGAGAAAAGTCCGCAT
>JAFYGX010000188.1 GCA_017543025.1 Solobacterium sp. | reverse complement strand
GGTCCATGGAAGCTTACAGAAGCTGATTCATAATCATGACAACCAGCCCGAAAGAAAACCCGTCCTGTACAGAACGGATTTTCATAGTGTGCATTCTTCATTTGTACATTTTCTGTTGACAACCCTTAGCGAGTTTTCTCTGTTGCTTTCTCTGTTTTCTTCAAGATCTGTTTTTCGCTTTGTTAAGCCATTTTCAGGTTCTTTCCGGTACCGTCTGGATCTTCCTGCTCCGACCCGCGCAGGGTCATATGACAAGAGTTTTTGCAGTTAACCGGAAGGCCGTAAACAATAAAAAGGCCCTGCGATATCGCAAGGCCTTCATCTACTTTCAGTTATGTTTTTCTTTCGTCTCAGGATAATTCAGTTTACCCCTGCAGGATATTCTGCTGTGCCCTGGGATAAAATATTTCACTCCCATTCGATCGTTCCCGGAGGTTTGGATGTGATATCCAGGCAGACGCGGTTCACATGCTTTACTTCATTGACAATACGTGTGGAAATAACATTCAGAACATCATACGGAATACGTGCCCAGTCTGCCGTCATGCCATCGATTGAAGTTACTGCACGCACCACTACCGTATAGTCATAGGTTCTCTGATCTCCCATGACGCCAACGCTGTGAATATCCGGAAGACAGGTAAAGTACTGCCATATCTCACGCTGCAGGCCTGCCCTGCGGATTTCTTCCCGCAGAATTGCATCCGATTCACGGACAATCTCCAGTTTTTCCGGTGTGATCTCGCCAAGCACCCGGATGCCAAGGCCCGGGCCGGGGAACGGCTGACGCCACACCATCTCCTCCGGAAGCCCAAGCTCAATGCCCAGCTGGCGCACTTCATCCTTAAATAACGTATTCAGCGGTTCAATCAGTTTGAAATTCATATCTTCCGGCAGACCGCCGACATTATGATGTGATTTGATCGTCTGAGCTGTCTTTGTGCCGGATTCGATCACATCCGTGTACAGGGTTCCCTGGGCCAGCCAGCGGATATCCGTGCCGGCAAGAAGTCTTGCCACTTCATCCCGGAAGGTATAGATGAATTCACCGCCGATGATCTTTCGCTTTTCTTCCGGGTCACTCACGCCTTTCAGCTTTGAAAGGAAGCGTTCACTCGCATCAATCCGTCTGATATTGAGCTTCATGTTCCGTTCGAACGTCTCCATGACGGATTCCGATTCACCTTTGCGCAGAAGTCCGTGGTCAATGAACATGCAGTAGAGATTCGGCCCGATTGCCTTATGCAGAAGCGCTGCTACAACCGAAGAGTCCACGCCACCGCTCAATGCAAGCAGTACTTTGTCATCCCCTACCGTTTCGCGGATCTTTTCCACATTTGTCTCAATGAAATCCTTCATCGTCCAGTCTGCTTTTGCATTACAGATACGGAAGACAAAGTTCCGCAGCATTTCCAGGCCGTGTTCGCTGTTTCGCACTTCCGGATGGAACTGCATCGTATAGATTTTCCGTGCTTCATTTTCAGAAGCCGCATACGGGCATGTCCCGCTTGCCGCAATTCCCCGGAAGCCCTCTGCCAGTACAGAAACCTGATCGCCATGGCTCATCCATACGACCTGTTCTTCTTCCAGGCCGGCAAACAGCGGGGAGGTCGGATCAACATGAATCACTGCCCTGCCATATTCCTTTTTTTCAGAGCTTCTTACCTCTCCTTTCAGCATGTAGTGGCTCATCTGCATGCCATAGCAGATGCCGAGAACCGGCACGCCGCAATCGAAGATTTCCGGGTCGCATTTCAGGGAACCTTCTTCATAGACGGAGTTCGGTCCGCCGGAAAAGATAATGCCCTTCACATCCCCCATTGCCAGGATGTCGGAACACTTCATGTCGCCGGGATGCAGTTCAGAATAAACCCCGAATTCACGGATCCTTCTTGCGATCAGCTGATTGTACTGACTGCCGAAATCGAGCACGATGATCTTGTCTGCCATACTATGCATTACTCCTTTGTCCTGACGGATGCTTTTATGAATTCCCGGAACAGCGGGTGTGCCCTGTGCGGGCGGCTCTTGAATTCCGGGTGATACTGCACGCCGATGAAGAACCGGTCAGCCGGATTCTCCACTGCTTCCACGAGATTTCCGTCCGGCGAGGTGCCGCAGATGCGCAGCCCCGCTTCTTCCATCTCTTTGCGATACCGGTTGTTGAACTCATAGCGATGCCGGTGCCGTTCCTGAATCTCAGTCGTCTCATAGCACTGATGCAGAAGGGTTCCCTCTCTGATCATGCACGGATAAGCGCCAAGACGCATGGTTCCGCCTTTGTCGATGTCATCGCTCTGGTCTGCCATAAAGTCTATCACTTTGTGCATGCTGTGTTCATCAAATTCTCCGGAATTCGCATCCGCATACCCCAGTACATTCCGGCAGTACTCAATCACGCTGATCTGCATGCCAAGACAGATTCCAAAATACGGAATGTCATGTTCCCGGGCATAGCGGGCAGCTTCCACCATGCCGTCGATCCCGCGAATACCGAAGCCGCCCGGCACAATAATGCCCCCGACGCCTTCAAACAGCTGATCTGCTGTTTCCTTCGTAATGCCTTCCGATTCAATCCAGCGGATCTTAACAGCCGCATCATTCTCAAAGCCGCCGTGCTCCAGAGCTTCCTTCACGGAAAGATAGGCATCGTGCAGCCGGACATATTTGCCGACCAGAGCGATCTCTACTGTCTTCGAACGGCTGTGAATGCGTTCCACCATTGCGTTCCAGACGCTCAGATCTATTTCATCTGTCTGAAGATTCAGCTCCCGGCATACAATACCCGAAAAGTTCTGCGCTTCCAGCATAAGCGGAGCTTCATAGAGCGACTTCACTGTCATATCGTTGATCACGCAGTCCGCCTTTACATTGCAGAAGAGCGAGATCTTCTGCCGGACGTCCTCCGGCAGTTCTTCCTCGCATCTTGCGACAATGATATCCGGCCTTACACCGCAGTTCTGCAGTTCCTTTACCGAATGCTGGGTCGGTTTGGATTTGTATTCTTCCGAACCGGCAATCTTCGGTACAAGCGTCACATGAATAAACAGCACGTCTTCCTTCCTGTGCTCCAGAGAAATCTGTCGGATCGCTTCAATAAACGGCTGTGACTCAATATCACCGACGGTACCGCCGATCTCCGTGATCACAATATCCGCATCTGCTTTCCGGCCGACGGAATCGACGAACCGTTTGATCTCATTGGTAATATGCGGAATGATCTGAACAGTCTCACCGAGATATTCTCCTCTCCGTTCTTTCTGCAGCACATTCCAGTACACCCTGCCGGTCGTCAGATTCGAATAGCGGTTCAGATTCTCATTGATGAACCGTTCATAATGACCGAGATCCAGATCCGTCTCGGCCCCGTCTTCCGTCACGAACACTTCTCCATGCTGATAAGGACTCATCGTGCCGGGATCCACATTGATATACGGATCCAGTTTCTGTGAGATCACCTTCAGTCCCCGCTGTTTCAGAAGACGGCCAAGCGATGCGGCAACGATTCCCTTTCCCAATCCGGATACCACTCCTCCGGTCACAAATACATACTTCATAAGCTCACCCCTTTCCAGTTTCTTTTTCCGGTATGCACGAAAAAAGAGGCTGATAAATCCAGCAGCACCATTGCGCTGTTTTTTTTATCCGCCTCTTTTCAATATCATTCATTATATCTCCGACAGGTTATGCATGCAAGAGCTGTTCTGCCCGTTTTTCAGATAATTTCAGCGGATTTCATTCGCCGTATTCCATCATCTGACAGCTGCCATTCCGCATGCGGCGGGCATCTGATTCAATACAGCTGTTTTTGCTGTGCAGCAGAACATGTCCAGGCAGCTCATGGTTCCTTCTTCAGCTGTCTTCTGTACCTGGGTTCCATTCAGCAGGCTCCCCAACATACGTCTTCTGCATCTGTCATCTGTATCCTGCAGTTCCCTGCTTTCTGTACATTCCCTGCTATCTGAATGCATGACGGTTCAGGATCAGGTTCCTGTTTCCGGAACAGTGCTTTGCAATACGTTTACTCCAGATTTGTATATCCCATCATCCAGCTGTCTACCTCTTTTGCACACAGCAGGCCTTCCCGGATTGCCCATACCACAAGACTCTGCCCTCTGTGCATATCTCCGGCGGTAAAGATGCCTTCCACGGAGGTGCTGTATTTGCCTTCCTCTGTCGCAATCGTATTGCGCTCTGTGCACTGAATTCCGATTGACCCGGGGAGCTGCATTTCACAGCCGGTGAACCCTGCTGCGATAATCAGAAGATCACATGGAATCTGTTCCCGTTTCTCAGATATGATCTGCTTCCCGTTTTCAAAATGCACGCCGGCAATTTCAATTGCCTGCAGCACACCTTCCTTCTGAATTAGCGAAGTAACAGTATGACTGAACAGACGGGGATCACTGTGAAACAGACAGATTGCCTCTTCCTGGCCATAGTCCGTTTTCAGAACCTTCGGCCATTCCGGCCACGGGTTGTCGTCACTGCGGGTTTCCGGCGGTTTCGGCATCATTTCAATCTGCACAACGGACCTGCACCCCTGACGGATGCACGTACCGACGCAATCGTTGCCGGTATCTCCGCCGCCAAGAACAACAACCTGTTTCTCTTTCGCATTAATCTTCGGAAGTGCAGGAAGCGCCGCGGTTGTTTTTCCCAGGAAATCAACTGCCAGAATTACACCTGAGGTATCGCGGATTCCTTCAAGCTCCGGAATCCGTGCCTGCTTCGCACCGCACGCAAGAATCAGTGCATCGTACTGTGTGCGCAATTCTTCAAGTGAAATGTCGCGTCCGGCTTCAATGCCGGTCAGAAATACAATTCCTTCTGCTTCCATTTTCTTCCGTCTTCGCTTTATGACAGATTTGTCCAGCTTCATATTCGGAATGCCATAGGTAAGCAGACCTCCGATCTCTTTCTCCCGTTCATATACCACCACATTATGTCCGCGCTGATTCAGCCGGTGCGCTGCAGCCAGGCCGGCCGGCCCGCTGCCGACAATGCCCACCCGCTTCTGCGAACGGACTGCAGGAACAGAAGGCTTCATCAGTTCCCGTGAATATCCGTATTCCGCAAGAAACCGTTCATTGTCTCTGATTGTTACAGGGCTGCCGTCGAGGCCGTTCAGACATGCCTTTTCACAGAGGGCCGGACAGACCCGCCCGGTAAATTCAGGGAACGGATTTGTTTTCAGCAGCCGTTTCAGAGCGTGGGCGTTATGGCCCCGGTAAATTGCATCATTCCATTCCGGAATCAGGTTATGAAGCGGACACCCGGTAACCATTCCATGAAGCTTCATTCCGGACTGACAGAACGGAACCCCGCAGTTCATACATCTGGCTGCCTGACGGCAGCGTTCTTCCTGACTCTGACCTGCGTGTATTTCCCTGAAATCCCTGATGCGCTCGCTGACCCTGCGCATTCCGTCTTCCCTGCGTTCATACAGCAGGAATCCATCCGTTCTGCCCATTATGCGTTTTCCTTTCTCCCGCAGATATCATGAAAAGCCTCCATCCGCGCGTCCTCACCTGAAATTCCCTGTTCTTCGTAATACGAAATCCGTTCCAGCATTTTCTGATACGGACCCGGAACAATTTTCCTGAAATGCGGAATCCAGCGATCCATATCTCTGAGTATCCGTTCTGCTTTTTCTGATCCTGTTTCCCTGACATAGTCTTCGAGCAGATCCTGAAGCTGACGGATATCATAATTCTCCGTAACTTCCTTCAGAACAAGCGGTTCATGAACGATATTCCGGTAAAGCGTATGCTGTTCATCCAGCACGTAGACGATTCCGCCGCTCATTCCTGCCGCAAAGTTCTTCCCGGTTTCTCCCAGGATGACCGCTATTCCGCCTGTCATATACTCAAGACCATGGTCTCCGCATCCTTCACAGATCGCAGTCGCTCCGCTGTTGCGGACGCAGAACCGCTCTCCGCTCATCCCCGCAAAATATGCGGTTCCATCAGTTGCACCATATAACGCTACATTTCCGATGATCGTATTCTTATCCCAGGCAAACCGCGCTTCCGGTTCAGGGGTAATAATGATTTTCCCTCCGGACAGTCCTTTCCCGACATAGTCATTTGCGTCTCCATATAAACGCAGTGTGACGCCTTTGGGCAGGAATGCTCCGAATGACTGACCGGCACTTCCGTGACACTCTGCCGTCCAGGAATCCGCTTCCGGACCCGCTTTCTTCTGACGTACGATCTCAGAGCCAAGCAGTGTTCCGACCGTACGATCCGATGCGCAGAGATTCAGCGATGTCCGGTGTCTGCCCGGCTTATTCTGTTCCGCCCGGTACCATGGGATCAGTATTCTCATATCAACGGTATGTTCCAGACCGAAATCAAAGGAATGACCCGGTTCATAATGACACTGACCGGATTCCGCTGACAGACCTGCATCATCTGAAAGCAGGTCAGTGCGTCCGATCAGTTCATTCATAGTCCGGACACCCAGTTCCGCCATGATATGACGTACATCTTCCGCCATCAGCAGCATGTAATTCATGACATGTTCCGGTTTCCCGCGGAAACGGGCACGCAGCTGTTCATTCTGCGTTGCAATGCCGAACGGACATGTATCTTTCGAACAGACCCGCATCATCATGCAGCCCATGGCAACAAGGGGGCCTGTCGCAAAGCCGAATTCCTCCGCACCAAGCATTGCAGCGATCACAACATCCCGTCCGCACATCAGCTTTCCGTCCGTCTGCAGTATCACCCGCTCCCGCAGATGGCTGGCGATCAGTTCCCGGTGTGCTTCCGCAAGACCTGTCTCCCATGGAAGGCCGGCATGATGAATGGAACTGTAAGGTGCTGCACCTGTTCCCCCGTCATGTCCGGAAATCAGGATTACTTCTGCCCCTGCTTTGGCAACACCGCATGCGATCGTACCCACTCCGTGCTCACTGACAAGCTTCACCGAGATACGCGCATTCCGGTTTGCATTTTTCAGATCATAGATGAGCTGTGCAAGATCTTCGATGGAATAAATATCATGATGCGGCGGAGGTGAAATCAGAGCTACGCCGGGCGTGGAATACCGCGTCTTCGCAATCCACGGGTAAACCTTATTGCCCGGAAGATGTCCTCCCTCTCCCGGCTTTGCGCCCTGCGCCATCTTGATCTGGATTTCTCCGGCACTGTTCAGGTATTCCGCAGTCACTCCGAACCGGCCTGAGGCAACCTGTTTCACAAGCGAATTCCGGATCGTTCCGAACCGGGATGGATCTTCTCCTCCTTCTCCCGTATTGGAACGGGCTCCGAGCCGGTTCATCGCCTCCGCCAGCGTTTCATGCGCTTCCCGGGATAATGATCCATAGGACATCGCACCGGTATTAAAGCGTCTGACAATGTTCTCTGCCGGCTCCACCTCTTCCAGCGGCACGGGCTCCAATCTGCCCGCAAACCGGAACGCATTCCTCAGATGATGCGGGTGTTTCCGGCCAAGCAGTTCTGTATAACAGCGGAAATCCTCATAGCTTCCCGTCCTTACCGCTTTCTGAAGCGCCAGTATCACCTCCGGTGAATACAGATGCTCACTGGCGGAAGAACCGGACCGGAGTCCATGTGTTCCGATACTGTCCAGCGTTGTGTCAACCTGCAGCCCAAGCGGATCAAACGCATGGGAATGACGGTACTGAATATCCTGTTCAATCTCGGAAAGACCGGTTTTTCCGCCTTCTGAAACTGTTCCGGAAAAATAAGCGTCAATCACTTCATCCGAAAGCCCCAGCGCTTCAAAAATCTTTGCAGACTGATACGACTGAATCGTTGAGATTCCCATCTTTGCGGCAATCCTGGTGATGCCGTCAAGGACTGCTCTGTTATAGTCATCAATCGCAGTGTGGTAATCCTTGTCAAGAATTCCGAGATCAATCATCTCAACAATGCACTCCTGCGCAAGATACGGATAAACCGCTTTTGCCCCGAATCCGAGCAGCGCTGCGCAATGATGCACCGTACAGGGATCTCCGCTTTCCACGATCAGTGAAAGCTGCGTGCACTTCTTGGTCCGTACCATATGCTGTTCCACTGCCGAAACAGCCAGAAGGCTTGGAATCGGAAGATGGTTTTCATCGACGCCCCGATCACTCAGAACGAGAATATTGGCGCCGGCAGTATAAGCGCGGTCGCAGCTGAAGCAGAGCTGCTCCACCGCTTTCTTCAGCGAGGTATTCGGATAATACAGCATGCGGATCACTTCACACTTCAGATGCGGTTCCTTCAGCGCTTTGATCTTCATCATATCGGTGCCGGTAAGAATCGGATCTGTAATTTCCAGCACGCTGCAGTTCGAACTCTGTTCTTCCAGAAGATTTCCCTGTGAGCCAAGATATACCGTGGTATCGGTCACTGCTTTTTCCCGGATGGAATCGATCGGCGGATTGGTTACCTGTGCAAACCGCTGATAAAAGTAATCAAACAGTTTTTCATGATGATCCGAGAACATGGTAAGCGGAGTGTCATGTCCCATCGAAGCAGTCGGTTCCACTCCGTTTTCCGCCATGTGGTAAAGAATCTCCCGCACATCCTCATAGGAATAGCCGAACACCTTGTAGAGTTTATCCCTCATTTCCTGACTGTGCTCCGGCAGCCTGCGATTGGGAATCGGAAGGTCTGACAGATGGCGCAGATGAAGACTCAGCCACTCGCCGTACGGATGCGCTCCGATATAGGTGTTCTTGCATTCTTCATCTGAGACAATGCGTTTTTTCACCGTATCCGCCAGAAGTATTTTTCCCGGCATCAGTCTGGATTTCTGCAGAATATGAGACTCGTCAAACGGAAGCACGCCGACTTCAGAGGAAAGGATCAGCCGCTGATCATCCGTCACATAGTAACGTGCCGGCCTCAGGCCGTTTCGGTCAAGACAGGCCCCGACCCGTTCCCCGTCTGTAAAGATGATCGCTGCCGGCCCGTCCCACGGTTCCATCATGGTTGCGAAGTAATGATAGAAGTCACGTTTCTCCTGTGAGATGGAACTGTTGTTCTTCCATGGCTCGGGAATCATGATCATGAGGGCAAGCGGAAGGTCAATCCCGCTCATATACATGAACTCCAGCGTGTTATCTGCCATTGCGGAATCGGAACCGGAATCATTGATCACCGGAAAAATACGATCAATATACGGCTGCAGCGGCTCGGAATACATCGTTTCCTCTCTTGCCAGCATACGGTCCCGGTTGCCGGAAATCGTATTGATTTCTCCGTTGTGCGCAATCATCCGGTAAGGATGCGCCCGGTTCCAACTTGGATTCGTGTTCGTGGAAAAGCGGGAATGCACAATCGCAATCGCAGTTTCGTATGCGTCATCCTGAAGATCCGGATAGAATGTGCGCAGCTGATCCACAAGAAACATCCCCTTGTACACAATTGTGCGAGAGGAAAGCGAAACGATATACGTACTGTCGTTGCCCTGTTCAAATTCTCTTCTTGCGATGTAGAGAAGACGGTCAAACGCAAACCCCTGCGCTGTTCCCTCCGGCCGCTTTACGAATACCTGGCGGATATACGGCATGCTTTCAAGCGCAGCTTTTCCGAGAATATCCGCCCGGACCGGGACATCCCGCCAGCCTGCCACATGCATTCCGTACTTTTCCGCAATCACTTCAAACATGCGTTCTGCGATCACCCGGCTTACGGTATCCTTCTGAAAGAAGAACATCCCCACCGCATAATCCTTTTCGTTCAGTTCCTCCATGCCTTCTTCCTTCATGACTCTGCTGAAAAAAGCATGTGATATCTGAAGCAGTATTCCCACGCCGTCCCCGACTTCTCCGGTTGCGTCTCTGCCTGCGCGATGACCAAGATGTTCCACTATGCACAGCGCATCATGAACAGCAGCGTGTGTTTTCCGTCCGTCTATATTCACGACAGCACCGATTCCGCATGCATCATGTTCTATGAATTCCTTTTTTCTGTCCCGCATTTTTACCCCTTTCGTTTTCCGGCTGTTCAGCCAGAAATCCGAGACCTGTGAATCCGGTCTCGGATGAGTTTTATTCCGTTCCGTGACTGAGTACCCGTTCAGCTACCTGTTCCATCCGGATTCCAAGTCTCATACTGAGATTCTGCAGATACCGGTGCGCTTCCTGTTCGCTGATCTTCAGTTCCTGCATCACCTTCCGCTTCGCTTCGGAAATCACCTCTCTGCCGACCTCATCCCGGTGCGGGAGCTTCTGATAATGAAGCTGTATCAGCATATCCGCCCAGGCCGCAAGAACCGACTTCCGGACCGGAGGAGATATATGAAACACATTTGCCTTACGAACTGACGCAAACTGTTCTGTTTTTGAAATACAGAGCACTTCCACGTGTTCGCCCAGATCCTCGAGCACCTGATCCAGATTACGATCCTTCAGCCGCCATCCCGAAATCAGAATTCCGTCCTGAATCAATCCGAACGCACGCTTCACCTCGTTTCCGGATGTGCAGATCCGAAGCACCTCATAGCCGCTTTCTCTCAGAAGAGATGAAACAGATTCCGCTGCTGTACGGTCACGAAACGCCACGACAATCTTCGCCATATCAGTACATCATGAGATATTCTCTGATTTCCCATTCAGACACTGCTGTCCGGTACGCATCCCATTCGGCGTACTTTCCGGCACTGTACTGTGCAACGATATGTTCTCCCAGCGTCCGGCACACCACTTCATCTTCCAGCATGAGATCCACCGCTTCCTTCAGGGATCCCGGAAGGCTTTCAATTCCCCGTGCGCTGCGCTCTTCCGCACTCATGACGAAGATGTTGTCAAGCACTTCTGCCGGCGGCACCAGCCCGCGTTCGATTCCGTCCAGTCCTGCCGCAAGACAAACCGCAAGTTCCAGATACGGATTGCAGGAAGGGTCCGGGCAGCGCAGTTCCACACGCGTCGCCTGTCCTCTGGCGGCCGGAATACGTATCAGTGCAGAACGGTTGGAGGCAGACCATGAGAGGTAACATGGGGCTTCATATCCCGGCACAAGCCGTTTGTAGCTGTTGACAAGCGGATTGGTAATCGCTGTCATTGATCTGATATGTTCCAGTATTCCGGCAATAAAGGAATACGCTTCCCGGGAAAGCCCGTGTTTATCCGCAGGATCCGCAAAGACATTCTTTCCGTCCCGGAACAGCGACATATTTGTATGCATGCCGCTGCCGTTGATTCCGAAGATCGGTTTCGGCATGAAGGTCGCATGCAGGCCGTTTTTCTGCGCTACCGTCTTGACTGCCAGCTTGAATGTCATGACATTATCTGCCGTCCGGAGGGCGTCTCCGTATTTGAAATCAATTTCATGCTGGCCGCGGGCCACTTCGTGATGACTGGCCTCCACTTCATAACCCATGCGCTCCAGCATCATGCAGATTTCTCTGCGCGTCGATCCGCCGTAATCAAGCGGGTCAAGGTCAAAGTAACCGGCGTCATCACTTGTTTTTGTGGTAGGCTGTCCGTTCTCATCT
>JAFYGX010000187.1 GCA_017543025.1 Solobacterium sp. | reverse complement strand
CACCTTCTCACCGGCAGACAGGAATACCCTTCCGTCCACACTTGTCATTATTGTCTGCTGTATCGCGGTGCGGTCCGGCAGAAACATGCCGATGAAGCGTCTGGAGATCAGATCATAGATGCGCTTTTCATCATTCGACCAGCTTTCAATATCCTTCGCCTCACCGGTCGGTATCATCGCATGGTGATCGGAAACGCCTTTATCATTGATAAACCGCCCGAACAGATCTTTTTCACTGCGGATCGCCTGTTTGGCGTAAGGCTTCAGTTCGCCGTCCAGCAGGCTTTCAAGACGCTTCTGCAGGGTGGATTTCAGATCTGCAGACAAGTATCTCGAATCCGTACGCGGATAGGTGATTGCCTTGCGTTTTTCGTACAGATTCTGTGCCGTATCCAGTGTGCGTTTGGAAGGCATTCCGTAGAGGCGGTTGGCATCCCGCTGCAGTGATGTCAGATCATACAGCTGCAGTGCCGGCCGTGTTTCTTCAGTATTCGCAGATTCAATGACCGTTCCTTCTGCAGAATGGTTCTTTGCGAATTCTTCCAGTTCTTCTTTCTGATCCATTGAAAACTGTGACCAGTCTTCTGCACCTTTTTTCCTTGGATTGATCAGATGTCCGCTAAAGCCGTCAAAGGAAGCGGTCAGTTCACAGTATTCCTGCGGCACAAAACTGCGGCGTTCCAGTTCCCGTTTTACAAGAATGGAAAGCGTCGGCGAAAGAACCCGGCCGACGGATAACCCGCGCATGTCATTTTCGATCGCATAGGCCCGGCTTCCGTTCATGCCGATCAGCCAGTCTGCTTCGCTTCTGCACCGCGCGCTTTCATACAGATTGTCATACTCCGTATCCGGCTTCAGATTCTCAAACCCTTCCTTGATTGCCCGATAGGTCAGGGAGGAGATCCATAAACGGTCAACCGGCTTGTCACAGCCTGCCATCTGATAGATGTAGCGGAAGATCAGTTCACCTTCTCTTCCCGCATCGGTTGCACATACGATCCGGTCCACTTCCGGATCATTCATTAATTCCTTGACGATCTCATACTGCCGCGCACTGCTCTCCAGCACTTTCAATTGAAACGGTTCCGGAAACAGCGGTAGATCCTCCACCTTCCATTCCTTATACTTCTCATCCATTTCTTCGGGATAGCAGAGACCGACCAGATGCCCGATCGCCCATGTGACGATGTCATTGTCACCGACCCGGCATCCGGGTCTGTTTTCCCGGCAGTTTAAAACATTTGCGATATCTCTTCCTACGGAAGGCTTCTCCGCAACAATCAGACGTTTTGTCATATTACAGCACCTCATTTTCAATCAGGTTAAAAATCTTACTGGTACTTATATTATTTCGCATTCCCTGCAATTGTTCGTCAACAGATATCTCTGGTTCCACCGGAAATATCATAAACAGCGGATCTTCAGAATCTGCAGGCAGACCTTCTATCCAACTGCCGGACCCATTATAGCGGGAAACCGAAAACGGAATGGGAAAGAAAACCGGTACAGTCTCTCAAGCACAAAAAATATTTGCATAAATACGCAAAAATATTACGAGGAACGTGAAATGGAACTTGAGCGAAAAGAATATCTCCAAAAGCTGATCGACAAAAAGGATAACGGAAGGGTATTTTCAACTGCAGCGCAGATTTCTGCGGACTGCTGTTTTTTCGAATCTGTTTCACGCAGATTCGTTCAGAATCACACTTCTTAACCAAACTGCCCAGCATTGAAGACTCCGGAGTCAGAAATAAACCATTGCCGTATCAGGAAACAAACCGTAGAGTGTAAGTATGCCCGCACAGACACAAAACAAACCATCTTCACAGCAGATGGACGAAATGGAATATGATTCCGCAGAAGAGAAAACGGCCGCCCCTGCCGGACGGCCTGTTAACAAAGGTCTCTCGTTTCTTAAGACAGTCGGTATCATAACCACCTGTGTGGTTTCCTTACTGGCGGGAACCATTCTGCGGTTCAACAGCACCCTGTTTCTGGAGCACCGGGAAGAGGAAGGTTTTCTTACGCCTGAGGAATATATCCTTGTGGATCCGGATACCGGAGAGCCCGGACAGAATGTCCGTACGATCGGCCTTCATTCCATGCACACGTGGGACGGACACGGTATGGAAACAATGCGCGGAATCGGTCATGGATCTTCCTGGCAGGATGTGGTGGATGCTTATGGGGATGTATATGCCTACAGAATCAATTATCAGCCTTACATTAACGGCGAGTATGACTACAGTAAAAACGTCCGGATCGACGGACCGATCAAAGTATCGGATTTTGATGAGCAGTATGTGAAGACCGGATTATGCAATCCGGATACAGACCGGATCTATATCCGGTTTCAGCTCTGGCATGATACGGTGCATGTCTACTATACCGAAGAAGAACAGCAGAATCCTGCAGCCCGGCAGAACAATACCCCATGGTATCTGAACCCTGTTGTTCCAAACAACAGGGACCGGGACTTTGAACTGACGATCTCCACGATTCCGGAGGAAGGCGTGGAGTATGCGTCCACGTTCTACTTCTGATTGCCGGTTTATCAAAACCGGCTTTTTCAATAGCTCACCATTCGAACGGCACACTCAGGTCAATGTACTCCACCTTGCCGTCGCGTGTCAGCCCGATCAGCTGGCCGCATTTCTTACAGCGGTAAATAAATATGTATTTGCTGGTGGCGGTCAGCGCAAGAAATGCCTGGACCACAAAATCGTCTTTGTCTCTGGCTCCGCATTTGCAGACGACATCCGTGCTGGTATTGATTGGGAAAAAGCCTCCGGCAGCGTTTATGAGTGCATCTTCCGACAGCTCCTGCCTGCCGGCCTTCATCTGGCAGAATCCTGCATCGGCGATCCTCCGGTTAATTGCCGCAAGGTCAACCCCGTTGTCAGAAAGAATCCTTCTGGCTTCCTCATCGCTTTTCGCGGTGCTGAGTTTTTCTTTCACTGCATACGGAATCATCGCCTGAACATCCTGCTTAAGAACGCGATAGGCAGCAGGCAGGCCTCCCTGGACTTCTTCGAGAACTGCACTGTCGATCGTCTTTTTTCTTCTGCCATAATAATCTCCTTCTTTCCTTTGAATGCGGTTTGTGTACGGAATGCGGACAGGCATTCGGTTGATGTTCGTCGATTGGAACCGCTGCAGAAGTCCTCAGCTGAGGTCTTCTATGGATACCGCGGATGCGTCTACCTGCTCTTCCGGCTTCTGGCGTTCCGTTTCGGTTGACAGTTTTCCGTCAAGCTGCCTGCGGATGCTTTCCGCCCGCAGAAGGCAGAATGTGCGCAATGTCGTTACAGAAGAGGTGAAGCGCTCGGGACTGGTGAAGGATGTGGGATCCTTCTCGATATACGGCAGCAGAAGCTCCTGCAGTGAATCGATCTCCCGTTCAAACTCACCGGATTCAAAATATGTTTTCAGGAATTTATCCATTGCCTGATGATAGCTCTTTTT
>JAFYGX010000186.1 GCA_017543025.1 Solobacterium sp. | reverse complement strand
ATGTTTACTCGGGCTCGCAGTGATCAGAACTTGTGGAGCATTCTGATGTGCCTATATATTCACGGATAACGTAGTTCTGCAGATGATTCTGCATCACTGAGGCTAATCAACCGGGCTTGAAAGATCTCTCTTCCAAGCCCCACTTCATGAACCCTCAGGTTCTAAGTGGGGGTAGTTGACGGGAAATCCTTTCGTTCAGGTACGGGTCGGGATGGATACAGAAAGAAATACGGTCTGTCAGGCACAGCTATTACAGTTCTTCTGCCGGAAACAGACACAGATATGCCGTAAGTCTGCAGTCAGGACTGTCTGTCGGAATGGGCAAGATTCCGGATGCCAATGATCAGTTTCGGTCCGTCCGGTTCCTCAACCATAGCCGCATGCAGGCTGACTTCCGTTGCGTTTCCCCCGATCATCAGACGATAACGCATCACAAACAGCCCGTTCTGTTTCACTTCGTTCAGGAGCGTTTCCTTTTTCATCATCTTCTTCACCCGTCCGGCATCATCCGGATGAATAGTCCGGTCAATCTCCAGCGCAGTCTGCCGGAAAAAATCATCTCCTTCGGATTTCAGTCCGATATCGCGGTAATCCTTTGTCGCATTGTATTCCTGATAACTGCCCGTCTCTGGATCGACCGCATAGAATCCGATATAATCACCGGAAAGCGCAGTGATCCGGGCATAGGCAAGCTGTTCTTCCCGCGCATGGAGCAGCTCCTGATTCTGCCGCATCTGCTCATCCACACCGGTAACGCCAAGTATGATATAGCGGCCTTCCTGATCCATGCATGTGCCTTTCATATTCACATAGACCGGCTCACCGGCGTTCATCATACGATACGTAATTCCGAAACTTCCGTTCCTGCGGATCGATGCCATCACATTTTCCTTTGTGAATGCGGTGATGAATTCCTGTGTGTCTTCCGGATGCAGAATCGTTGCGGCATCCGCTCTTGCCTGTTCGAAGAAATTGCTGCCGCGGCGTTCCACCGCCAGCTCATCAACCGCACCGCCCGAAGTATATTCAATAAACCGTTCGGTAGCCGAATCGACATAGAACACATTGAAATAGTCCGACGCAAGTGCACGGGCAATGTTGGTATAGCTGACGCCATCCTCAGCCTGACCGATCGAAAGCACCGCTACCGCTGCAGCAGTCGCATCGGTTACCGGGTTCACGCTGATCCGCCGGGCAAAAGAATGAATCGTTGACCCGGCCTTTGTCCGCTCATCAAAGAACACGCTCGAATCCGTGCTGCAGCAGCGAAGCATCGCCTTCACAAACGAATTGTCACGGTTCTTCGCCGCATCTGCCGAATCCGGCTCACGCTTCAGAAATGAAACCCCGAAATAGCGCATCATGAAATCCCGGTAAGACTGATTGCTGCGGACAAACCGGAGCTTCCCGTCTCTGATTTCAATAATTGCCATCGGCAGGGTATTGAAAAAATTCTGAAAGCTTCCTGCTTCCTCATTGACGATCACGCCGAGATCGAAGAGATTTGTCCGGCCGATCGTATCAAAATATGCCGATTCCTCCGGATTTTCAAATCCGATCTGCGTACCGGTTTCATAACGGCGGAAAATCTGATCCAGCGGGAGCGGCTTTGTGAAACAATACCCCTGCAGCTTGGAACAGCCGATTTCCTGAAGAAAGCGCACCTGGTCTTCCCTCTCCACTCCTTCACATACCGTATCGGTGCCAAGACTGGTTGCCATACGCACCAGTTCCTGAAGAATGATTCTGCCGTCGGTGCCTTCTTCCAGCTTCTTCATGAAGCCCATGTCGAATTTGATCAGATTGAATTTAATGCTCTGCAGCACATCCAGGGAAGAATAACCGCTTCCGAAGTCATCCATCCAGACCGGAAAACCGAGATTCTGAAAGCGTTCCACCTGTTTCTTCATGTAGTCGAAATGGCTGCCGATAATGCTTTCGGTAATTTCAATCGTTATCAGCTCATGCGGAATGCCGGCCGCGTCCACCCGGCTGCGGATCTCTTCCACGATATCGCATGCATTGAAATCCGAACGGGAGAGATTGATCGACTGCGGTACGAGGAACAGACCTTTTTCCCTTGTTTTTTTCAGTTTAGCAAGCACCTGTTCCAGCACATACAGATCCATCTTGTAAATCATGCCCGCGTCTTCGAGGATCGGTATGAACTCAGCCGGCGACAGAAACCCCATCACCGGATCAATCCATCTGGACAGCGCTTCCTCATCGCACACCCGGCCGCTTACGGCTCTTACAATCGGCTGGTAATAAACCTGAATCAGATGTTCACTGATTGCCTTGTCAAGGTTTCCGAGAATATATTCGCGCAATATCTCCGCTTCCCGCATTCCCTGATCATAGAATTTATAGGTGGATTCATAGTTCTGTCGTAGCGAATCGCAGGCAAGTTTCGCTCTGTCACAGGCGGCACTCACCGGAACATCTTCCATTCTTGCCGGGTAAACTCCGATCCGCATCGGTATCTGTTTGCCTAACCGGTCTTTCTTCCAGGTTTTAAACAGCTTGTCCAGTTTCTTCTTCAGTTCTTTTTCCGGCAGAAATACCGCAAAGTGATCGGCATCAAAATGACTGCATGCGCCGCTTCCGAAGATTTCCACAAGCAGCTTTCCGAACCGCTGAAGCAGACAGTCGCCCTCCGCAAACCCGTTGACCGAATTGAAATACTTCATTCCCCTCAGATCGATATAGAGAAGAACCGGGTAATCTCCCTGCTTCAGAATCGCTGCCTTGCCGGCTTCGGCAAGTTCGAAAAAATACGTCATGCTGGGAAGACCGGTCAGAACATCAAAATAACTCGCTTTCAGAAGACTTTCTTCATGAAGCGCATTATTCATGTAGTTCTGTACTTCCCGCTTGCTTACAGAAGTATCTTCCGTATAGATTCCTTCATCCATATAGGAAATCTGTGAGAGACGGACCCCGTTCCGGTAAATATGCCGGCCGGTCGCATGAATGATTCTGTAGGAGGAACTTCTGCCTCTTCGGGTGCGGTAAATAACTTCATAGCCCCTGTGTTCCCCGCCCGATTCTTCTTCCGCAAACCGTCTGGCGGATTCCGAGACCCGCGCCGTATCATCCGGATGCGTATAACGGTACATATCATGGTTCATTTCGCGATACGCCCTGTCCCTGTCTTTATACCCGAACAGCTCACAGAAACCGTCAGAAAGAACCAGCGCAACCACCCGTTTGTCGATATACTGATAAATCGCAAGCGGCACTGTCAGCTGTTCCAGTGTCTCCCGCTCTTCACTGCTAAACTCGTATTTTTCCATGGATTCTCACTAATGCAGGAATTCTGCAGTCCCCTCTGTCCCCGGCACGTACGGCTCGCACGGAAGGATGATTTCCCATAAGCCTGACGTACCTGCTGCTGTTTCTGCCCTTCTGCATCCGCTGCCGTCCGGAACACCCCATGAGGACAGCAGAAAAAAGGAACGAAAAATGTTATATCTTTATTATCTAATAAAAAAACCGGAAATCAACAGTTCCTTCCCGGGTCAATGACCCCGCCGGAATAAGCCGTTCGGCCTACCTGGATGAGGCCTGAAAAAGCCTTAATGAAAACACCCGCCTCTGCAGCGGATGTTCTGAGTGATGGAAACCTGCACGTCAGATCACATTGTGCGGTTTTTTCCGGTTACTGCTGGTAATTCCGCAGAAACTGTTTTGTCCTCTCTTTTTTCGGGGCACGGAATACTTCTTCGGGGTCGCCTTCTTCCACGATTACCCCTCCGTCCATGAAGATGACCCGGTTGCTGACGGCACGGGCAAACGCCATCTCATGCGTCACAACAACCATTGTCATCTTTTCCTCCGCAAGCCGGCGGATGACTTTCAGCACTTCTCCGGTAAGCTCGGGATCAAGTGCACTTGTCGGTTCATCGAAAAACAGCATTTCCGGCTTCATCGCAAGCGCTCTGGCAATCGCAACGCGCTGCTGCTGACCGCCGGAAAGCTGAAACGGATATGCATCTGCCCGATGCATCAGATCCATTTTTTCCAGCAGCTCATCTGCCTCTTTCCGCACTTCCTCTGCCGGACGCTTCTGCACATTGATCGGTGCATCCATGATATTTTTCCGCACCGAAAAATGCGGAAACAGATTGAACTGCTGAAACACAAGACCGAATGTCTGTTTCATCTCCCGCAGTTCCTCTTTGCTGACATAGTCCGCTTTTCCATCCGGGCCAGTAATGACAGCCGGTCTTCCGAGATAGCGGATCTCCCCGGAATCAATCCGCTCGAGAAACGTTGCACTGCGGAGCAGCGTACTTTTACCGGAACCGCTCGGGCCGATAATACTGATGACCTCACCTGCGTCTACCTGCATGCTGAAGTCTCTGAGAACGGTCTGCCCTTCAAATGCTTTGGTGATATGCTTCATTTCCAGAATCATAGGGTTCTCCTTCTCTAGCGGTAGTAGTCAAACGCCTTCTCGATCCGTTCCATGGTGAAGGCTACCGCATAATTCGCTATGAAGTAGAATACACCGGCCACAACATACGGTGTAAAGGATGTCTGCGATGCCGCGATCTGTTTTGCGATCGCAAACATCTCGTTATAGGCAAGCGCAAACGCAAGAGAAGTATCTTTTGTCAGTGTGATCACCTCATTGGTGACTGCCGGCAGAATATGCTTGACAAGCTGCGGCAGGATGATCCGGAAGAAAGTCTGTGAACGGCTGTAGCCAAGCGCATCTGCCGCTTCATACTGCCCCTTCGGAATCGCTTCGATGCCTCCCCGGTAGATC
Organism: Solobacterium sp.; assembly: GCA_017543025.1. The sequence continues at coordinate 20,000 of JAFYGX010000186.1, read as the reverse complement.
TCTGCAAAATAAGCTGCATAGTTCATCACAAAGCCGAGAATGATTGCAGTAAACCGATACCCGCGGATCGACATGCCAAACAGATAGTACGGACCGAAATACCAGGCAAGCAGCTGCAGCATCAGCGGCGTTCCCCGCATGATGGCAATATAGATCTTAATGATCGTCCTTACAGGCGGAGCCCCGTATTTTCTCATCAGCATGACGCCCATGCCAAGCGGCATGGAGAACAGAATCGTAAGCACAAAGATCGCAAGGCTTCTCAGCAGCCCTTCTCCGATCATCAGTATCATTGTCCCCAGAGACATCCCTATTCACCTCCTGAAAAGGGCATGGCATTCACTGCCCGCCCCTTTTCTCGAATATACGCTCTTAACCCGCAGTCAACAATCAGGATGCAGAAGAGATCAGGAAGGCGCCTGCAGTCATATCAATCGCGATTGCATCGATCGCCCCTGCTTTCAGATCATTAAACGCAACGGTATAGGTTTCATATGTTTTCAATTCACCGAATGTCGCCGCAAGATCCTTCTGGCTGTCATTCAGTTTCTCCGACGCCGCAGTATCGATCTGCACGCCGACAATCTTGCCGCTGAGATCATCCAGCGTCTCAATGCCGGAGCCCTTCTTTACAAGGATTCCCTGCGTATTATCGGAATAGGTGATTCCCCATGCATACTTGTCTTCCCGGCCTTCTTTCGTGAAACCGGACCAGATGCAGTCACAGCTGCCGGCATTAAGCTCCATATCCTTCGCTTCCCAGTTAAACGGAACCGGTTCATACTTCCATCCAAGATACTCGCATACAGCCTGTGCAAGCTCTACGTCGAATCCGCCGATCGAGCCGTCATCCTGCATATAGGAATACGGCGGATAATCAAGATCAAATCCGTGCTTGAAGGTATAGCTGCTGTCGCCGGAACCCTGTTCGGGAAGATCCGCATCATCAATATCCGCTGCTTTCAGGCAGAAATAATCATAGATGTCCGGATACTTTTTGCCGATTTCATCAAATGTTCCGTTCTTTACCAGCGCCTTGACAGCACCGCTTACCGTTGCCGCAAGTTCTTCATCCTCCTTGCGGAAACCGATCGCATAGGACTCTCTGCCCAGATCTTCCTGCAGAAAGTAATACTCGCTTTCTGCGCTTGTCGTTTCTGCAGTTGCCTGTGTTTCAGCCGGAGCTGCAGAGGCACTCGCCTCTGGTTCTGCAGATGCGGACGCAGCCGGCGCGGACGAAGAATTTCCGCAGGCGGCCAGTGAAACGGCCATCAGAGCCGTCAGAAATGTACATACTGCTTTCTTCATATCTTTCATTTCCCCCCTGCACTGCAGAAAACATGCCTGCAGCGCCTGCGAAGCAGCTGTCCTGCAGCTGTCCCGCAATGCCCGTATCATAGCAAACAGGCTCCGCAATGTAAAGACTGCGTAAGAAAAATGTAAAAATGTAAACTTTCCTGTAAACGTCATGCAAACGCCTGTACGCGCTTCATTCCCGTTCAGATCAGAATTCCGTTGAGATGGTCGATTTCATGCTGAATCACCTGTGCTGCAACACCGGAAAACCGCCCTTTCTGAAGCTTCCAGTTTCCATCCCTGTATTCCGCCTGCAGCGTCCGAAAGCGTCTTGTTTTCCGGATGCCGGGAAGCGAAACACACCCTTCTTCCGCTTCATATTCTCCTTCGCACGACAGAATGACAGGATTGAACATCACAAGCGCCGTACTGCCGACCCGGATTGCGATGATCCGTTTCCGGATACCGATCATATTCGCCGCGATGCCAAGACAGGAAGGAAGCGAAAGCAGTGTGTCTGAGAGATCTGCTTCATAGCGGACATCCGCTTTTACTGCTTCCGGGCATGTTCTGCTCAGCAGGAGCGGTTCTCTGACAATCGGACGTATCATAGTTCATTCCTCCCATATGATTTCCTTTTCTCACTACAGCCGCACATCATCTGGCAAGATCTGACGCCAGCAGCACTGCCCAGCCGGTATTCCCGCTTTTTGCATTGACGCCGATCAACGCATCTTCCCGGAATGCGAATGCATAACCGGAGGCCGACAACGCCCGGTTCTTAAGCTCTTCTTCGTCTTCCTTCCGGCAGGATGAGGGCAGTAAGGCTGTAAGATCTTCATTCAGCGGCAGCAGCACGCCGGAAGAAAAAAGAGTTTCTTCTTCGCTGCCGGCAAAGACAAATACATCCGCTCCGCTTTCCGCATCACAGAGAATGGTATCTCCTGCCGTCTCTGCCGCTTCCTCGGCGATTTTCACTTCAACCTGCGGATAACGCGCAGTGAACGCATCCGCTGTTTTACGGAACTTCACGAGGTCTTCCGATTCTGCAAACACAGCAAGCAGAATGGTTTCATCACCCGTGCTGCCTGCTGTTTCCTCTGGTTTTTCAGAGCCCTGCCCGCTGCACCCGCAAAGCAGAATCATTCCGGCCACAAGCGCCGCAATCCATTGTTTCATAAGCGAATTCCGTTCTCCTATTCTCGTTCAAGATCAATCATGATCGCCGCATCCGGATAACTCAGTCGGATTGCATCGGAAAGCGTCTTCCGGTACTTCCGGGCATTCGTCACCGAATAATCCACAAGCACGCAGAACTGCAGGATGTTCCGTTCTCTGTCATACGAAAATCCATGAATACTGCGTGTTCCGGGAATCGTCTGTGCATATTTCTGCACACATTCATACATCGCTTTCCCTTCTTCGTCCATACGCATCTGCGGATAGATGATAAACCGCATCCGGATACCGAACTTCCGTTCAATCTCCCGGGCAGCCTGCCGTGTCACTTCCGAAGCCTCCTGCACTGACAGATCGCCACTCAGGGCAACTTCAGCAATCCCCTCCTGATTCAGGGGTCCGTAGACATGAAGCGTGATATGAAATACATCCAGCACTCCCTGATTGTCTTCGATTGCCTGACGGATTTCTTTGACAAGCGAAGGATCTGCAGACTCCCCGAGCAGCGAATCAAATGCAATGCGCAGAATATCAATTCCTGTCTTTACCAGAATACAGGCAATCCCAAGTCCGAAATACGCATCGAGATTCAGATGAAATGCATGCAGCAGAAAAATGCAGAGAAGCGTCGCAAGCGACTGAACTACATCCAGTTTCGCTTCCCTGCCCGCTCCTTCCAGCGCCGGCAGTTTCAGCATGCGTCCAGTTCTGATCTGATAATTGCCAAGAAACAGTTTTGACACTGCAGATACAATCAGCACTGCAATTCCGATCCAGTCAAACGCCGGCACTTCCGGTTTCAGAATGCGCTGTACGCTTTCCACAACCAGATTCCCACCGCCGAACAGGATCAGAAGCGAAATCAGCAGTGAGGCAATATACTCCGTTCGCCCATACCCGTATGGATGTTTCGAATCTGCATTCCGCCCGATAAACTTCGAAAGAATCACCGATATGACTGATGCAGCGCAGTCGGAAAGATTATTGACGCCTTCCGAAAGCACAGCCACCGAATTGGAGACGAGTCCGACAGCAATTTTCAATCCCGCAAGCAGACCATTGACAATGATTCCGTACCATCCGGCCATGAGCAGCACCGCTGCACGCTCATTTCTTTTTTTCACAGTTGAGTTCATGACTTCTATTATATTCGCACAGACGGAAAACAGATCATTTCCCGTTCTTACCCGGCATACCTGCGCCGGCTCTTTATGCTCTGTCCGCATTCTGTTTCCGGCGAATCGTATTCAGTACCTTCTTCTTGTTTCTGACCCAATCCGGGGCAATCAGAAGATCTCCCGGACCATCTCCGCTCATCCGGTGAATCGCGATTTCATCCGGCATCAGATTCAGAATCTCCGCTGTAATTGATGTATAGGTTTCAAGATCCAGCAGCGGAAACGGATTTCTCCGGTATTCCTCCCCCATCTTCGAACCTTCCAGCACATTCAGCATATGGATTTTCAGACCGCTGATCAAAGAAGCCCGCTCTGCGACATAGCGTGCACTTTCCAGCATGCCTTCCCTGCTTTCCGACGGCAGGCCGAGAATCAGATGCACGATCACTTCAATGCCAGCCGAATGAAGCCGTTCTGCGGCATCTTCAAATACTTCCAGCGGATAACCTCTCCGGATGCGCCGGGCAGTCTTCTCATGAATTGTCTGCAGCCCAAGCTCAATCCAGACCGGCTTGATCTGATTCAGCCGCTTCAGCATTTCCATCACTTCTTCACCAAGACAATCCGGTCGTGTGCCAAGCGAAAGAATCACAATCTCCGGCTGTTCCAGCACACTGCGGTAGAGTGCTTCCAGATGTGCAAGATCTCCGTAGGTATTGGTAAATGCCTGAAAATACGCAATAAACTTCCGGGCATCCGTTTTGTCCGCAATCCGCTTTTTTGCGTTTTCCATCTGCTTCTTCACATCTTCGGGCGAATGGATCAGTGCAGCAAATTCACCGGACCCGGCAGCAGAACAGAATGTGCAGCCGCCTGTTCCGATTGTCCCGTCCCGGTTCGGACAGGTACATCCGGATGTCAGCGACAGTCTGTATACTTTTTCGTTGTACCTTTCTTTCAGCAGCTGTGATACTGTTCTCATACCGCTTCACTCCTTACAGCAGTCGTATCATACCAGAACTGACGCCGAATAAACCCGCAGAAAATTGATAATTCCCCTTAACTCCTGTTAGAATCAGATATTGTTATGGAAACTGCTAAACTGAAAAAACACATCGTATATCCGGAGCGAACCATGTTTCAGATGGTTAAACAGGCTGCTGAGAAAGCCCCGGATTACCCTGCCTATGAGTTTTTCGGAAAAAGGACAACCTATCGTCAGTTCATCCTGAAAATTGAGCGGACTGCCCGGGCATTTACAGCAATGGGCATTCGCAGAGGCGATGCTGTTACCATCTGTATGCCGAATACACCGCAGGCACTTGACTGCTTCTACGGACTCAATCGGATCGGTGCCATCTGCAATATGGTTCATCCGCAGAGCGCTCAGAAAGAAATCACTTTTTTTCTGGATTTTTCCAAGAGCCGGATGATTCTGACCCTGGATCTGTTCTATGAAAAAGTAGCCGCTGCTGTACAGGAATGCAGTTTTCCGGTTACGATCCTCACTGCCCGCATGCAGGATGAACTTGATTTCTTCCGCGGAACAGTGTTCTCTCTGACAAAAGGAAAAGCCTTCCGCCGCTATCCCGACACGCCGGAAGGAATGCTGTGGACACAGTTCCTGCGCAAAGGACAGCCGTCTGTGAAGCTTCCTGAACCCGTCTATGACCCTTCTGCCACAGCCGCCATTCTTTACAGCGGCGGCACAAGCAGCACCCCGAAAGGCATCTGTCTGTCGGATCGCAACTTCAACGCAACCGCGCTGCAGGCAACGGAAGCGATCCTGCAGCCGCTTGGTCCGGGCGACACCATGCTGTCATGCATGCCGGTATTTCACGGATTCGGTCTTGGCATCAACATTCATACAATCCTGATCAACGGCGCAGAATGCATTCTGATGCCGACTTTCAGCGGAAAGAGCTATGCAGAGATACTGAAGAAGAAAAAACCGAATTACATTGCCGGCGTACCGACGATCTTCGAAGCACTCCTTCATATCAAAGAGCTGAATAACGCAGATCTCTCCTGCCTGAAAGGAATGTTCTGCGGCGGCGATGCGCTGAGCGTTGAGCTGAAGAAAAAAGTAGACGCATTTCTGAAAGCGCACAACGCTTCCATCCAGGTTCGTGAGGGATACGGTCTTACTGAGTGCGTTACCGCAAGCTGTCTCACCCCGCGCGATACCTACCGTGAACACTCGATCGGTCTTCCCTTCCCGGATACAGAATACTGCATTGTCCGCCCCGGTACGGATGAAGAACTGCCCGCCGGCGAAGAAGGTGAAATCATACTGAAAGGCCCTTCCGTCATGCTGGGATATCTGAAAAACCCGAAGGAGACTGCCAAAGCGCTCCGAAAGCTCGAAGACGGTGATATATGGCTCTTTACCGGAGATCTCGGACATATGGATGAAGACGGATATATCTATTTCCACCAGCGCATCAAGCGGATGATCATCACAAACGGATACAACGTCTATCCCGGTCAGATTGAGAATATCATCGACTCCTGTGAGGAAGTTGCCTACAGCTGCGTAATTGGCGTAAAGGATCCTCACCGCATGCAGAGTGTCAGAGCCTATGTGGTTCTGAAACCCGGTTATGAAGGGGATGAACAGATGAAGGAACGGATCCGCAGTGTGCTTTTCATGCATGTATCTGCCTATGCCATGCCGCGCGAGATTGTATTCCGCGCGGAACTTCCGAAGACGCTTGTCGGAAAAGTTGCTTACCGCAAACTGGAAGAAGAAGCGAATGCGGAAACAGATTCCTCCGCTGGGTCAGTATAAAAACATCATCTGCAGAACACCGATGGTTTTCAGGCATCGGTGTTTTCTTATGACTCACCACGCAGATACATGCATGGTATGCGGAACTCCATCGCATTGTGCATACTGTTTTCTGAAACGAAACACAGAAAGCAGCGGATGAAAAAAGCACCTGCCCTTCAGAGACCCAGCAGATGCCGTACCAGAATATTCACACCGATCGCAATCAGTATCACGCCGCCAAGAATCGAAGCTTTTCCGGAAAGCGCCGTTCCCGCTTTCTTTCCGATCCGCAGTCCCGCAGCACAGATCACATAGGTGACGGCAGCGATGATCAGCGATGTCACAAGCGCCCCGGGAAAACTGTAATCCGCAATGGTAAATCCGACCGACAGCGCATCAATCGATGTTGCAATCCCCTGCAGCGTGAGTTCCTGCATGGAAAGATCCGCCTTTCCCTGCTCCTCTGCCTCCGGATGGATTCCCTCCAGAATCATCTTTCCGCCGATATATCCGAGCAGAAGAAACGCAATCCACGGAATTACAGCTTCAAACGAATGAAATATCGTAACAACCGTATGAACCAGCAGCCATCCGACAAGCGGCATCAGACATTGAAATCCCGCAAATACCCCGGCGATCAGACGCATCCTGCCGGTACTCATCTTCGGATCATTCAGCCCGTTGGCAAGCGATACGGAAAACGCATCCATCGCAAGCCCTGCCCCAAGCATGACTGCTGTAATCACAAATCCAACTACATCCATATATTAATCCCAATGAGGTGAACCCTCTGCCTTTCTGCAGGAAACACATTCTGTTTCCCGATCTGCAATGCTATGCGCATGATATCCGTGCCCGGATTTCCGTTTCATCCGGCTTCCGTTCTGTGACAGCTTCAGCGGTAAAACATCACGCCAATGAAGTATACCGATTTCCGTGACGCGAAACAACTGCCATTTACGTGATTCTGCAATCCGGAAAATTCAGGTTCTTATTCCGGTCAATAACGGTTATTATGGTAATTAACAGACATTAGAAAGTGAGTATACAACATGTTCGAACAATACCGCTATGACGGCTCAAAACATCTGAATCTCAAAAAAGTCAGCACGGATGAGACGAGTCTCTGTGAAAACCGGGAAGAAGCAGAACGCAAACTGGAGAAAAACAACAAGAAAATTGATGCCCTTCAGCAGAAGCTCTTTGCGGAGAAAAAAGAAGGTGTGATTTTTCTGTTTCAGGCAATGGATGCGGCCGGAAAAGACGGTACGATCCGCGCCGTACTTCAGTGCCTGAGTCCGCACGGAGTCTATGAAGCCGCCTTCAAGTCACCCTCTTCCGAAGAGCTTGCCCATGATTATCTGTGGCGTGTGCATACCATGGCGCCGGAAAAAGGAGAAATCGCAATTTTCAACCGCAGTCATTACGAAGACGTTCTGATCGGAAAAGTCCGTGAGCTTTATACAAAACAGGCTCATGCGGATCGGGTCAAAGTAGAAAAAGTGATTGAAAACCGGTATCAGGATATCAATCATTTTGAAGCATATCTCTATCACAACAGTGTCCGTACCGTGAAGATCTTCCTTAATGTTTCCAAAGAAGAACAGGCAAGACGATTCCTTTCCCGGATTGAAGAACCGGAAAAGAACTGGAAATTCTCTCCGTCTGACTGGACAGAACGCGAATACTGGGATGCTTATATGGATGCGTTTGAAGCTGCCATCAACCATACGTCCACGGAACAATGCCCGTGGTATGTCATTCCGGCAGATCACAAATGGTATATGCGTTACGTGGTCAGTGAAATCATTCTCGATACGCTGAAAGATATGGATCCGCACTATCCGGTCGTCACAGAAGAACGTCTGGCACAGTTCCACGAACTCAAAGAGGAAATACTGAAAGAACTCCCGCCGGAACCTGAAACTGCCGATTCCATTCCTGTCTTTTCGCAGGAAAAAGGCAAGGATAAAGATAAAAATAAAGACAAGAAAAAGAAGAAACAGCAGAAATAACAGAATGAAAGCCGGCGTCAGCCGGCTTTACACTTGACTTCAACTGCTGCTCATACACCCTTTGCACAGGTTTGAGTCGTGGATGGATACCACCATTTTCTTTCTTTAGAATGATGGTCACCTGCGGCTTTTTTTCGCCATTTACAGGATCTTTCCGGATTACGCTCAGCTATTCGGAAAGATCAGTCAGTTTTCGCTGCGCAGAAACCGACACCTTCGTTTTCCACCCGGCACGGACCAGTATTGCCTTTTTCTGCGCATTTCCAGTATAGAAATGTTCGCCGGAGTTCGGGTTAAACAGCCACATCATCTGAATGACATTTACAGGCGCATGGGCTGGTATCGGTACTCTGATTTCCGGTTCAATCCGCATCTGCCTGACGAAACCCCTCTGAAGCTTATATTCATACGGATTTGCGCAGATTCACAGTATTCAGCCAGGCATATCTGCATCGTGATTCAGATGACTGCGGAAAAGGAAAGCAGAATATCTTCCTTTTCAGTCATTCATTTCCACACTGCTCATCTGATCTGTTCCCAGAGTTCATCGCTCAGTTTCTCATTCATCGGCCGCTCCAGCAGCTGCGGCTGTTCAAGAAACAGTTTCATCATTCTCATGGAACGGGCGAAATAAAACCCGTCCGCAATTCGCTCATCAATGGTAATCCCCAGTTCAACGCCATCACGGAATGTCATTTCCCCGTTTTCGAAGAATGGCATCTGCTCCGCCTTCCCGATCAGAATAAACAATGACGTTGTGCCCCAGTTTGTCAGGTGGTGATAGCCGTTCGGGAGTCCGATCGACCCGAGATTTGCCAGCACGACGGAAGCGTGATAAGGGTCTGTCTCAACAAGCGCTCTGGGTATCTTTCCCTTTTTTTCCAGCCAGCAGATCAATTCGACTGCAGGCCTTGAGATCCATTCCGGAATCCGGCTGAAACGGTCCATAAAGGAAGTGGACTCATCCGAATATCCCTTCTGTCTCAGCTTTTTCAGCTGATCTCTGATCTCATCATGCACATCGTCAATCGTCCATTCCGGTTTTGCATGAATAAATGCAAGCACTTCTCCGCCATCATCAGCGAATTCCTGTTTTACGGCAAATGCCGCAGACACCTCATTGCGCTGATACATACGCCGGTTATGGATGAACCGGGAGAGTTTTGTCCGAAGGGTAATCGTTTTCAGCGCTGCACAGATGATGCACTGAAACAGGTTGTATCGGTACTCCGGATCGCTTTCCGATTTTTTCTTCAGATATTCATTCAGAGCTGTAAGATCGATTTTAAAGGAAAACAGCGCCTGGTTATCACATCTGTCGGGATATAGGAACGGCATGATGTAATGCATTGCATCAGCATCCCGGATGTATCTGCCGTCAAATCTGTCTTTCATGGGTTCCCTCCTGCTTTGCGCAGCTATTGAATATATGCATGTTTACAAACCGGAAACACGTTCTCAGTTCACTGTTGATCCTCCCCTGAATGACGGGATCTTCTGACTCAGACGATCGATGATCCGCCGATGAATTCCCGCATGATCGAATTATTCGGGATAAAGGAATCATCTGCCATTGATACAAAATATGTCAGAAGCCGGAGCAGACGCTGTGCTTCCGTAAATTCCGGCTGATCCTCGCAGATCGCTTCCAGCAGAGGCTTTGCATATTTCTTCAGCACAGCCATCTCATAGATACATTGGCTGTTGAAGAATTCGTCCGCATACTTGTTGTAGGGAAAGATATTCACATCCTCTCCCTCGCTTACGCGCGGCCAGATATCAATCGTTTTCTGCGCGCTGTAGCCCCGGAACCGGGCATCCCGCACAATCCGGCGAAGGATTCTGCCATCGGTTGTGGGAATCCGGTTCATTCCGTCTATGTTCAGCTGTGTCAGAGGACTGATATAGATCCGGAATTTCTCGTCGTCAGTAAACGTATCGCTCGTCTTCGGATTCAGCGCATGCAGACCTTCAATCACGATCGGTGAATCTTCTGTAATCCGCACAATCCGCTTGCCGTAGCGCTTCTCTCCCTTTTCAAAATCAAAGGAAGGCATATCCACTTCTTCACCGGAAAGCAGCTGACGGATATGGCTCTTCATAAGATCCGTATCAATTGCCTCAAAGCATTCAAAATCATATTTTCCGTCCCGGATCGGCGTTCTGTCCCGGTCATGGAAATAATCATCCATTCCGATGTAAAGCGGATCCAGTCCGGCAACCCGAAGCTGTATGCAGAGCCGGTTGGCAAAGGTTGTCTTGCCGGAAGAAGAAGGGCCGGCAATCAGAATGACGCGTTTCTTTTCCGAAGCGATCCGGTCTGCAATTTCAGCAACCTTCTTTTCATGCAGAGCTTCATTCATGAAGACAAGTTCTTTTGCCCTTCCTTCCAAAATCGCCCGGTTCAGATCCTTCGTATTGAACACCTTCGTGATCTTGCACCAGCGCTTTTCTTCTGCGAATGCCTCATACATGACGTTCTGTTCTTCATACGGAAGAATTCTGGAAGGATCCAGCGGATGCGGGAAACGCACCAGTATTCCGTATTTATACTGGCGCAGTTCAAACAGATCAAGATATCCGGTATCTGTGACAAGCTCATTGATAAATGTCCATGATTCATCTCTCAGGGTATAAATCATCGCATACTGCAGATCCGGCGTATACCGCAGCATCTCACTTACTTTTTCATTATGTTCCTTCCGGTTCCACATCGTGATTTCGTGCCGCAGAACATAACGCTTGCTGATGGGAAGCTTCTGTTCGACAAGCTCCCGCATCCGGTCTTCCACCTTCTGAACAAGCTCATCTGTGATCTCAACGCCCCGGATGGTAGTATAAAGACCTTTGCTGAGCGAATTATGCGTGCTGATGCGGCACTCCTTGCCGGCAACTTCATGCATCGCGCAGGAATACAGCAACAGCAGACTTGCCTGATAGCTCAGTCTTGCCTCCATGTTCCGGATGTCAAGAAGTTCAAGTGTTCCGCTGTCATACAGCGTGGTATCCATCCGGATGGTAATACGGTCAAATCTTGCAAGCACCAGACGATACGGACACTTCGGCTGAACCTGATCCGCAATCGTACGAACCGACACGGGCTCTCTGAACTGCATGTCGATCGGTTTTAAATCTCTCAGTATAACTTTGATTGTAATCATTGTTTCTTACCGTTTTTCGGCTTTCCTTTAGTGCCGGTTTTCTTTGCGGCGGATTTCTTTCCGCTGCTGCTCTTCTTTTTATTGCTGCCTTTTCCGTCAGATTTTTTCTTTTCCGTCCTGTTTTCTGTTTTTGCGGACGCCGCCTTTTTCCGTCCTTTTTTCGATACTGTGATTTCCGGGAAGTCTCCCTTGAAGGTCGTATTGAATACGATTGCCTTATGGGCAGGATGAATTGTTCCCTGGGTTCCTGCTTCCGGTTCACCGGCTGTCGTTTCCATCAGAACATCCTGAAACGAGAAATCCGGCTCATCGCCATGGATATGATGGTATTTTCCCTCATTGTCCATGGAACGCGCTTTTGTATTGTCTCTGAAACAGAGGTCCAGATAGTCGTGAATCCTGCTCCGGATGTCGGGATCCGCAACAGGAACTGCAACTTCCACCCGGCGTTCCGTATTTCTGGTCATGAAGTCAGCAGAAGAAATATAGAGCTTTTCATCTCTGCCTTCCCCGAACTGATAGATCCGCGAATGTTCCAGATATCTGCCGACAATCGAGCGGACATGTACATTCTCCGTCTTATCCTTCACTTCCGGCAGAATACAACAGATTCCGCGCACGATCAGGCGGACGGTCACACCTGCCTTGCTGGCTTCGGAAAGCTTGTAGATGATCTCCTCGTCGGTTACGGAATTCAGCTTGCAGGTAATCACACCCTTCTCTTTCTTTGCGGCTTCCTTATCGATCAGCTCACAGATGGTCTGCTTCATGGAAACCGGTGAAACAAGCAGATACCGGTATGCGCCATCCAGTTTGCCCATCATCATATTCTGGAAAAAACTGACCGTATCACGCACAATTCCGGGCCGTGCGGTAAGATATGCCAGATCGGTATACTGCTTTGCGGTATTCTCGTTGAAATTGCCGGTGGCAATCAGTGCGGTGTGACTCGCCTTCCGGTCTTTCATGCGGGTGATCAGACATACTTTAGAATGCACCTTGTATTCTTCAAATCCATACATCACTGTGCATCCGGCGTCCATCAGCTTCTGCGAATAGTCAATATTGTTCTGTTCATCGAACCGGGCTTTCAGTTCGATCAGCACATCCACTTCCTTACCGTTTTCCGCCGCAAGACACAGGTAATCCACCAGTCTCGCCCGGCGGGCAAGGCGGTAAATGGTGATCTTGATCGATACGACGTCCGGATCTGCCGCCGCTTCCTTGATGAGAAGCAGGAAGGGATCCATGGATTCATACGGATAGGACAGCAGGACATCCCGCTTCTGAATCTGGTCGAACAGATTCTGACTGTAATCCAGAGTCGTTGTCATCTTCGGGGTATATGGCGGGTAGGAAAGCTTATCCGCCAGTTCCTTCGGCAGAAGCTCGGCAATCTGAAACATATACTTGCGATCCATCGGCATATTGCATACATAGATCATCCGATCTTCTGCTTTGAGATATTTCGAAAGATATTTCATCATTCCTTCGCTGATCCGGCGGGAAAGCTCAATCCGTACCGGATTCATCCGCTTCCGCTTCTTCAGCATACGGACCATCCGGTCACGGTAATCTTCCGAATCTTCAAAGGAATCATCGTCCACGCTCACGTCCGCATTCCGAATCACCATGAACTTCATCCGGTCACGGATCACTGCCCCCTTGAATACACTTTCAAGGTTTTCGAGAATGATGTCTTCCATATGCACATAGCGGATCTCCCCTTTTCTGGAGGGAAGCCGGACAATCTTCGGCAGCGAGGACGGCACCGGTACAAGCACAAACACTTCGTTTCCGTTATACTTCATCAGCCCGGCCGCATAGAGAACGCCGGACTGCAGCGACGGCAGCGGATGCCGGCTGTCGACGATCTGGCCGCCGAGAAGCGGTGCGATTGAACGGAAATACTTCTTGATCCAGGTCTTTTCTTCTTTCGTGCACTCTTCCATCGTCAGATCGAAGATACCTTCTTTTTTCAGAGCACGCTTCAGATCCCGGAACACATCTTCCCTTCTGTCGCACAGACGGTTGGAGGAGAGATAGATCTTCTTCAGCTGGCCTTCCGGCGTCAGTCCGGTTTTATTATCTACCGACTCCGGTTTGTATTTCTTCAGGTCAGTGATCGAGCCGACACGAACGCTGAAAAACTCATCCAGATTGGATGAGAAAATCGCCACGAATTTCATTCGCTCCAGCAGCGGTACACTGGAATCTCTCGCTTCATTCAGACACCGTTCATCAAACCGGAGCCAGGACAGTTCCCTGTTCTGTGTAAATCCTTCTTTATACAGGTTCTTGATCATACATTCATCGCTCCTTCCTGATTCAGCTGTCTGATCTGTTCAAATTCCCGGGCTGCAATATGGCAATATCCCTGCGGGTGGTGCTTCAGGTAATCCTGATGGTATTCTTCCGCCGGCCAGAAACATTTAAGCATAGCTATTTCCGTAAAGAATACCGGATAACGGCGTTTTTCCTCCTCGGCCGCTTTTTTCACCGCTTCATAGCTTTCTTCGTCCACTGTGTAGATTCCGGTCTGATACTGCGAGCCGATATCCTCTCCCTGTCTGTTTTTCATGGTCGGATCAATGCAGATGAAATACGCTTTCAGCAGTACCGCAAGACGGATCTTCTCCGGATCATAGACCACTTTTACGGTTTCTCGATGCCCGGTCGTATCCGAGCACACCTGCTCGTACGTCGGATGATCCGCTGTACCGTTGGCATAACCGACAGTGGTTTCCATGACACCGTTCAGTTCCTGGAATGCACGTTCCATCCCCCAGAAACATCCTCCTGCAAAATAGATTTCCTTTTTCACAAAAATGATACTCCAATCGTTTTTCATTATAACCCTGAGTGCCCCAATGCTTAAGCCAAAAGAACGGATCGTTCGTTTTTCCGTATATTTTCCGACTTTCGTTCCGCTGGCCGCACAATCCCATTTATAATACGGGCATATGAGAAAAATCAGTCTTGAACATGTCATGCATTCAGCAGAAGCCGTCCCGTTTTCCACCCGGCTGGCAGTCGTTCTCACCCTTTCGGTTCCGACTATTCTCGCAATGATCTCCGAGATCGTCATGCAGTATATTGACTCCGCCATGGTCGGTTCCCTCGGCGCCGGCGCCAGTGCTTCGATCGGGCTTGTCGCTTCCTCCACCTGGCTGGTCGGCAATCTGATCATGGCGATCGTATATGGATTTTCCGTACAGGTTGCCCAGGCGACCGGAGCCGGTGATACGGAAAAAGCTTCCCGCATCTTCCGGGAGTCAATTCTGGTCTCCCTTCTCTTCTCGCTTCTGCTTACCGCTGTGTGCGTGTCTGTTTCCGGCGCGCTTCCCGGCTGGCTGGGCGGCAATCCTGAGATTCTGAATAACGCCTCGCGCTATTTTCTGATATATGCGCTGTTTCTTCCGGTTCGCATGCTGTACAACCTGTTTCTTTCCTCGCTTCAGTGCACCGGCAATATGCGCACTCCCAGCATTGTCGGAATTCTCTGCTGCGCAAGCGACGTACTGTTCAATTTCTTTCTCATTTTCCCGACCCGCATAGTCTCGCTTGGCGCTTTCTCCTTTCCGGTTTACGGAGCAGGTCTTGGCGTAACCGGAGCCGCACTCGGCACTGCATTTTCCTATCTGTTTTCCGGTATGGTTCTTGCCTATGCAGTATGCGTAAAATCACCCGTCCTCAATCTGCTTCAGAAAGGACGCTGGCGGATTGAACTGCAGATACTCCTTGAAGCGATTCATATTTCCGTTCCGATGGCGCTGGAGCGTTCCGCACTCACGATTGCCCAGATCGTCTCGACCCGGATTGTCGCTCCGCTTGGAACAATTTCACTGGCAGCCAACTCGTTTGCGGTCACTGCAGAAGCCTGCTGTTACATGCCGGGTTTCGGCGTCGCCGCTGCCGCTACTACACTGATCGGTCAGGCAATCGGGGCAAAGCGGAAAGATCTGGCACGCAGTTTTGCCTGGCTGGCAACCGGCCTTGGCATGGTGCTGATGACCATCGCCGGCATCCTCATGTATATCGCATGTCCTGCAGTCTTCGCCTTTCTCACTCCGGTAAGGGAAGTACAGGAACTCGGCGTAAAGGTGCTGCGCATTGAACTTCTGGCCGAACCGATGTTTGCGGCAAGCATCGTCATAAGCGGTGCACTGCGCGGAGCCGGTGATACGCTGGTGCCGGGCATTCTGAATCTTGTCAGTATGTGGGGTGTACGGATTGCCCTGGCTTCCATTCTTGTCCGGACCATGGGTCTTACCGGCGTATGGATCGCAATGTGCGTCGAACTCAACATCCGCGGCATTCTGTTCCTCATCCGGCTTGCCCGCGGAGCATGGCTCGACAATGCATTTGCGGCAAAGGCACAGGAAGAACAACGCTGAGCTGACAGAACCCGGCATAATCAGAAAAAGGGCTGTAATGACTCTCAGGCATGAAATACGCTTTGCCTGAAGTATCTTACAGTCCTTTTTTTCTGCATCAGAGAATCAGTGCTTACCGAATCTTGCGAGCAGGTTTGCAGTTGCCTCTTCCATGGAGATTGGCTTCTTCTCAGCAGGTTTTCCATGACGGTCATTCCTGCGCTTGCCATGACGGTCGCTGCGGTTGCGGCGGTTTGCCTCAAACGCGGCATCCCGCTTGTCCAGCATCTCCTTCGGCAGAAGACTCAGGGCAACTCTTCCCTTCGCTTCATCAACATCAAATACATAAACGGTCACAATGTCACCGACCGATACCACTTCACTCGGGTGCTTGATCCGTTTCATCGACATCCGTGTGATATGCACCAGACCGTCTTCATGCAGTCCGATATCAACGAATGCACCGAAGTCAACAACGTTCCGGACGGTACCGCTCAGCTGATCACCTACTTTGAGATCCGTGATCTCAAGCACGTCATTCCGCAGAATCGCACCTTCAAACTGATCACGGTAATCGCGCAGCGGCGTACGGATCGCATCTTCAATATCTTTCAGTGTATAGGCGTCAATCCCAAGATCCTGAACCTTCTCTTCCGGGAACTGCGCATCCGGTGTGCCAAGCGTGGTAATTCCGCACGCTTCCATCACCTTTCTTGCGGCTTCATAGCTTTCCGGATGGATATTTGTCTCATCAAGCGGTTCTTCTCCGCCCATGATGCGAAGGAAGCCAGCACACTGCGTATAGGCTTTCGGCCCGAGTTTCTTGACCTTGAGAAGCTGTGTGCGGTTCGTGAAACGGCCGTTTTCATTCCGGTAGTTTACGATTTCTCTCGCGATTCCTGCATTCAGGCCGGAAATATGGGTCAGAAGCTCCGGTGATGCAGTGTTCAGATCCGCTCCGACACGGTTGACAACCTTCATGACCGCTTCATCAAGACGTTCGTTCAGCGCTTTCTCCGGAAGGTCATGCTGGTACTGGCCGACGCCGATTGATTTCGGATCGATCTTGATCAGCTCAGGCAGCGGGTCGAGCAGACGGCGTCCGATGGAAACCGCACTCCGGAGTTCGATCGGAAGATCGGGGAATTCCTTCTTCGCCTCCTCCTGAGCAGACCAGATGGATGCACCTGCTTCGGATACGATCGCATATTCCACATCAAGACCGTTTTCCCTGATCACATCCGCAATCAGACGTTCGCTTTCCCGGGAAGCCGTACCGTTTCCGATCGCAACGATCTGAACATGATACTTCTGAATCAGCTTGAGAAGCTTATCCTTGGAGGCTTCGCTCACTTCCCCGTTTCTGCCGAACGGATGAATCTTATCGACCGTAAGCATCTTTCCGGTATCGTCGAGCACCGCAAGCTTGCAGCCGTTGGCGTAGCCCGGGTCAAACCCGAGAACAATCCGGCCTTTCAGAGGCGGCTGGCTGAGCAGCTTTTCAAGATTCATCGAGAATACTTCGATGGAACTGGTGTGCGCCTTTTCCGAAAGATCGCTGCGGATTTCGTTTTCAATAGACGGAAACAGCAGACGCTCGCATCCGTCGACAATCGCTTCTTTCAGTTCCGCATCCACGATCGTATTCGCGCCATGAGCATAGGCTCTGTATGCCTCTTCTTCCAGATGCTCCGCATCATAGGAGAAGGAGACGGTAATCACCTTTTCCTTTTCTGCCCGGTCGATCGCCATCACACGGTGATTTGCGATCTGGGTGATCTTCTCACTGCGGTCATAATACATCTCATAGACCTTCTTCTCATCCACCGCATCCTTTTTGAGCTTAGTGGAGAGAACACCGGTCTTTACGATCTCATCCTTGAACGCCCAGCGCAGTTTTGCATTGTCGGAAACATTCTCGGCAATGATATCCTTTGCGCCCTGAACTGCATCCTGTGCAGTCTTGACTTCCTCATTGATGTATTTTTCCGCTTCTGCATTCAGATCGCCGCTTTCCGGCAGCCCCAGCATCCAGTCAGCGAGCGGCTGCAGACCATTTCTGATCGCAACGCCGGCACGTGTCTTTTTCTTCTGCTTGTAAGGCTTATAAAGATCTTCTACTTCTGAGAGCTTTGTGCAGGCATTGATCGAATCACGGATCTCATCCGTCAGTTTTCCCTGCTGCTCAATCAGATTCAGAACCGCTTCCTTGCGCTCCTGCAGATTCACTTCATATTTATACTGCTTTTCAATAAAGAGAATCTGCTCTTCATCCAGACCTTTGGTCTGATCCTTGCGGTAACGCGCGATAAACGGTACTGTGGAACCCTCTTCCAGCATGCTCAGCGTGACGCGGACCTGTTCTTCCCTGACGTTCAGCGCCCTGGCAACTGTTTGAATAATTTCTTCGTTCATAATCCAAATCCTTTCGTGCCCGTCTATCTTATCACGGAATGCGCAATTGTCAGGACTTGACGTTTTTTTCCGATTCGCTTGTCCGCTCTTTCTTTTCGGATCTCCGCTGCTTACATACATGCTTTGAAGCATTTTGTGCTAGCATTGCTGTATGGATCATCTGAGGCTGTTTGATTACATCGGAAATTTCGGTTCGGACCTGATGGTTCTGCTGCTTGGCATACTGATACTGACCAGACAGTTTACCGGCTGGTTTATTTTATATCTCCTCACCCTTCTGATCTGCATCATTCTGCCAATTCACATTCTTCTCAATACCCGCTCCGGCGCGAAGCCCGCTGAGACCAGCGATCTGTTTCTGATTCTGTTTGACATCCTCTTTGCGGCTGCGATCGTATTTCAGCCGCAGACCTTTATCCGCTGGATCCATGTCTTCTTCGGATGGTGGATGTTCGCTCAGGGAGCGATTTCACTGATTGATTTCTATGTGCTCTTCCGCGATCAGATGCAGGGAGCACTCCCGCGGCTGCTCTCCGGCATTGTTTCCATGACGCTGGCATGGCTGATGATTCTCGGAACCAATCTTTCCATCAAAACGAACATCCTCTCGCTGATCGCCGGCATTTATTTCATTGTCTACGGCGTTGTCGGCCTGCTGTTTCATTTCTTTCTGATGCGAAAACGAAAACATCCCCAGTCCTTTTCCTTCTCCTACAGTCTGCCGGTGCTGCTGAATGCGTTTATTCCGCTGGAAGCGTATATGTCCATCAAAAAACTGAAGCACGAATCACGGCTTGAAATCCCGGGCTCAACGGAGCCGGCAGATCTCTTTGTATATGTTTATATGAAAGGAAAAGGCCCGGAGATCTTCGGGCATATCGATCTGTCCTATCACGGAATGATTCTGTCCTACGGCAACCATGATCCACAGAGCCGCCGGCTCAACGGCACGTACGGTGACGGCGTACTGATCCGCGCAAAGGAAAAGGAATTTCTGCAGGAAAGCATCACGACCGACGGAAAGACCGTGATCGGTTACGGCATCCGGCTCAGCGATGAACAGAAACAGCTTCTGGAATCACGCATCCGCAATCTGTTTTCACGGACAATCCCATGGAAATGCGCAGCTGAAAAAGCACATGACAGTGGAAAAGACATGTCCTCCTGCAAAGACTATGCAAGCAGAGTCTACCGGGAAACCTTCTGTGAAATGTTCAAATTCACGCACGGAAAATTCCGCACCTACTTCATCTCTTCCACAAACTGCGTCATGCTTGCGGATGAACTGATCCGCAGCCCTTCGCCCAATCTCATCCGGCTGAACGGAATTGTCACGCCCGGCACTTATCTTTCCTTTCTCAACACAGAGTATCTGAAACCGGGTTCTCCGGTCATCACCCGTGTGCTCTATGAAGCCGGTGTCCATGAAGCGCTCTGATTCCAGAATACTTCAGAAGCAGAAGATTATCCTGGCGATCCAAATTTGTCCGGGGTGGCCGGAATTTCACTGCGAGATAACTCGGGGCAAGTTACACCCCATGACCGTTTAGAATATGTGAAATTTCAGAAGTATTGAGGTCAGATACTGTCGACTCACAGGCAGCTATCTGACCTCTTTGCATATCTTATAGAGATTGAGCTGTGCAATGGCTGTTCAGAAGGGCCAT
>JAFYGX010000185.1 GCA_017543025.1 Solobacterium sp. | reverse complement strand
TCAATCAAGGGGTTGCTTTCGTCGGATCGGAACGGCGCATCAAAACGGCCAGGCTGTCCGTTTACTTCCCCGAACCAAGAAAGCTTTGCCGGCAATTCTCGCCATGGGCTCGTCAACAAAGGAGTCAGAATAAAATTCATCTATCTGCGCATCGGAATATCGTTCACGGAATCGGCGGACCTTTTCCAGGTCATGACAGTTTTTCCCTTTGATTTTCCCGTTATACGGATTCATCAGCGTTGCAATCAGATCTACTCCAAGCAGTTCGGCTACGGGATGCAGCAGAAACTCGGGTGATGCTGAAATAATAACGTCGTCTTCCCTTTTCTGTTCCAGATACCAGTCGGCAATCTGTCCTGAATGCTCCTTCCAAAACGAATCGACAAGATATTCAACGTTGTCAATCCGGTTGAGGAAAGAAAAGAGCGATTCCTTCAGTTCCTTCGCATCTTTCCCGCCATGCAGCTGATAGCTCACGAACTGAAACACCGCCGAAGGGATACACTTCGAAACGGCAAGGGTCCGGTGCCTCAGGCAGTAACAGAAAAAGCAGAATGAACTGTCCGGATGAAAGATGGTTTCATCAAAATCGTAGACATTCATCCATGCATCCCTCTGTTTTCCAGAGTCAGGCAGGTCAGAGAATAAATGACGGCGACGATACCGAATACAGAATCAAATACCGCAACAAGCGAAATCGGGATCACATGAAACAGCCCCAGAAAACACAGCATCAGCTTTACGCCGGCAACACCGACGGCTGAAGCAAGCATTATGCGCTCCGTTTCCCTGCAGATTCTGTATACCCGGGGAATGGTAAGAATATCATCCGAACAGATGCTCAGATCTGCAATGCCTGAGGGTTTCTGTTCCATGCATACGGAAATATCCGCCGCTTCGAACATTGCCTCGTCGTGGCTGCCATCCCCAACAGCGGCAATACGCTCACGATCGCTCTGCGAAGATCTGAGATAGCTGATCGCTGAAGCTTTTTCGGCAGGAGTCAGGTGCGCCTTCACCATGTCAAAATTCAGAGACGCCGCAACTGCCCTTGAAACCGACTGTACGTCACCGGTCAGCATTGCAAGACAGCTTGCTCCCTGGGCGCGCAGTTCTTCAAGTGCTTCAAACGCATTTTCCCTCAGCGTATCGGAAATCAGAAAGTATCCGCGATAGGTGCTGTCTACGGCAACATGAATCGCAGTGCCTGTTTTGGATGGTACCTGATACCAGATATTATGATCCTCCAGCAGAGATGCATTTCCGACATAAATCTGCCTCCCCGAAAAGAAAGTACTGACGCCTTTCCCGGGAATCTCCTGAACGTCCATCACACCGGATGGAACTGCGCCTTCCTTCAACCCGGCAGCGCTTTTAATCGCTAACGCAATGGGATGATCGGATTTGCATTCCGCAACAGCTGCAATACGCAGCAGATCTTCTTCCGAGACACCGACCGGTACGATTTCCGAGATCTGAAACCGCCCGTCAGTTACCGTACCCGTTTTCCCGAACGCAAAAACCCTGCAGTGGGAAAAGTCTTCCGGAACCTGATCGTTTCTGAAAACTGCACCCGTTTTGCCCGAACTGAAAACAGCGCCGAAGTGCGTCAGCATCAGCGAAAACAGGATTGCGGAAGGCAACGAGAGCATCAGCAGGATCAGGCCGCGCCGTATCCATTCCGCAGCATTCTGCAGATGGAACAGCGAAAGAAACATCATGATAATACCGACCAGCAGAAGCAGGGCGTAAAACGCTGCTGACGCAAAGGCAAGCGTTCTGCGTTCCGTGCTTTTTTCTTCGTCAGCCGCCATCACATGATTCCTGATTGTTTCCTCTGCATCCGGAATTGCGTTTGGCGCTGCTTCAACATGAAGAAGGCTGTAGCCCTCGACCTGCCACAGGATTACCGACAGTGCAGGGATCAGAATTGCGGCGGTATGCTCTCCGACAGCAAAAGCAATCAGCGCTGAAAGAAAAACGGTCGCTTCCTCAACAGGAAACCGGCGTTTCCTGATCAGACGGAATGCCTGAAGAAAGACCGGGATCAGTGCAAACAGCAGAAGGAAAACGGAGAGCACGGTCTGAATTGCCGCCGGGAGTGATATGTTCCGCAGCAGCAGCGTCAGCAGCAGTGCTCCCAAAGCAAGCAGAATGTCCCGAACGGAAAAGCGGCGTTCGACGGGCAGCCTGAACTTGATCACATGCTGAAAAAAACTGTTCAGTTTTTCCGGGATGGAAAGAATCGAAGGAATCGATTTCATTGGACTACCCTTATGGTTCATATGTTTTCCTTTCTTAAAGCGGCAATCAGAAACGCAAGCAGAACCCCGGCCAAGACGCCGGCCATATCAAACAGAACATCCGTAAACTGTCCGACTCTTCCGGGGACGAAGGTCTGATGATATTCATCGGAACATGCGTACACAAAACTGAACGGAACAGAAATACATGTTGAACGTTTCGGAATACGCTCACAGTACAGTTCAAGAACGAA
The DNA here is from genome assembly GCA_017543025.1 of Solobacterium sp. Next base: position 867 of record JAFYGX010000185.1, on the reverse strand, counting down.
CAGGCTTGAAAACAGTCCCAGCGCTGTATATTCCGCCAGATGCGCATACTTCCGAATATCGAGCGCTGCTCCGGAGTCTGTAAGCGGAGGCAGAATCTGAAGAAGCAGTCTTCCGAATGCTGTTTCCATCAGCCAGCGGCTGAGGCTTCCGGACTCTTCGCCGTTTTGTGCCGACAGCGCAAAAATGAGACACATCGTTGCAAGAGTAAGCAGACCGTATACCGCGACGCGCAGATTACTTCTTTTCATATCATGTACGGTAATCAAACATCAGATCGTAGATGCATACCGTATCTCCATCCTGAATCCCCATATTCTCAAGGCGTTCAAACAGGCCGGCTTTCCGAAGCACACGGTCAAAGAAAAGCCTGCTTTCATAGTCGGAAAAATTGACTGTGGCCGCAACGCGTTTCAGCCATTCGCCTTCCAGCTGCCAGATACCGTCTGCGTTTGTTATCTGTACGTCTTCAACGCCGTCGAGGACAGGTTCCGGAGCAACATAATCAGCAGCAAAAGGTTCCGGAGGCGGCAATTCCCGCAGTTTCCCTGCACACAGCTGAACCAGCTTATCTGTCCCTTTATGGGCTGCAGCGCTCAGTTCCAAGAACGGAAAACCGCATTCCTCGGCTTTTGCACGCAGCTCATCGACTGAACTCCGATCTTCTCCGAGAATATCGCATTTGTTTGCAACAACAATCTGCGGTCTTTCTGCAAGAACACTGCTGTATTCACGCAGTTCGGCATTAATCACCTCAAAATCAGCGACCGGGGATCTCCCTTCCGACGCTGATGCGTCGACCACATGTACCAGCAGGCGACAGCGCTCGATGTGACGCAAAAAGTCATGACCGAGTCCTGCTCCGTCAG
>JAFYGX010000024.1 GCA_017543025.1 Solobacterium sp. | reverse complement strand
CGGAAGGGTATCTTCGGGAAGGGCTTTACGGGAATATACTGGAAACGCGCAGAATTGTTCTCGAGATGCTGAAAATGTCGGACCGTCCCACGTGTATCCTTCTGCCGGATGATCTGTCCTATCTCGGGGCGATGGAAGCCGCAAAGGAACACGGCCTGCGTATTCCGGAGGATATTTCCTTTGCCGGGTATGACGGGATTCCGCTGACACAGACACTTACGCCGAAACTCACGACAATTCATCAGAACAGCGAGGAAATCGGCATTGCGGCGGCAGGACGTCTGATCGATCTCATCGAACATCCTGCGTCGACCAGCCGTCTTCCGATCATTCTTCCGGTTGAACTGCAGGAAGGCGGAACGATCGGACGTGTCTGAAACCTGTGCGGGAATCCGGAATAACGGAATGAATTGCATCCCGGGACGGTTTGCGGATACAATCAGTTCAGCAGGTCTGAGGTAAGTTATGGCAGTGTACAATCCCCTGGCGGAAAAAGCATATGAATTCATTCTGGAGAAAATCAAACAGGGTGATTTCAGCGCAGGTGAATATTATTCGGAAACAAGGCTGGCGCAGGAACTCGGCATTTCACGCACGCCGATGCGGGATGCCCTGATGCGTCTGAGCCAGGACCGGTATATCGATATCATTCCGAACAAGGGCTTCCGGCTTCATGAGATGAGCCGGGAAGACATCCAGAATACGTTTCAGGTCCGTGCCGCGATCGAGGGCTTCTGCAGTATGGCGCTTCATGATGAGCGGAAAACCAAGCAGGGAAGGCGTGCGGTTGAAGATCTGGAAGAGACGTTGGATCTCATGAAGCAGTCGATTGAGAAGAACGAGCCATATGATGTGATCCTCGGACACGACTTCGATTTCCACCGTCAGATCGTGGAGTATTCCAAAAACGCTGACATGATTCGCCTGATTGAGTCCTACAGCCATATGCAGCAGGCAATCGCCTTCAAGAGCTTTGAACAGAAGGGACGTCCGATGGAAGCCTATGAAGAACATATGGAGATCTACCGGAATCTGATCAGCGATAAGGAAGACGCAAGGATTGCCATCTACCGGGCGGTCATGCATCACATGGAGGAATCCAGAGATATTGCGCTGAAGTTTTACGGTCTGTGAAGAAGAGAAAATTATCGGAACTGTGATTTGAGAATGTCCGCAAATTCCCGAACGGAAGGTGCGGTATTTTCTTTTTTCCAGAACGCGCAGTAGTTCCGCAGAACCGGCTGTCCTTTTTTGAACAGGGGAATCCGGGCAATGGAACTGTCATAATACACATCTTCACGGATTCCCTCCAACGGCAGGAACCCCTGTCCTGACGCTGCCATGATGCGTGCTTCAGGAAGTGTTTCCGCAAAGAGATGCTCTCCGGTAAAACCGACAATATCGCGGTAGTAATCCGATTCTGTATTCTGCTGGGATTTTCCCGCAACCAGAATACAGGGGGTGTTCTTGAGATCCCCGACCTCGATCTCAGAAAGAGACGCAAACGGATGATGCGAGGCGATCTCGATATAGCATCTGCTTTTTATCAGTTCAAAATTCACATAGTCATCCGAAAAAGCGCGCCGCTGATCATTCAGGATCACATCCACTTCCTCTCTGCGCAGGGCGTCATACAGATCCTCATGATTTCCGGTGATGATCTCCAGTTCTGTCTCCGGATGAAGATGTGAAAACACGGCTGCGGCATCCTGAAATTCGCTTCCGCCGTAACAGCGCAGGTAGCCGATCCGCAGACGTTCCGATTCACTTCTGCCGGTTTTCACCACATCTTTACGGAGCTGATTCAGGTCATTCATCAGAACTGTGGCTTTGCGAAAGAACAGCTCGCCTGCCGGTGTGAGTGAGAAGGTCCGGTTATGCCGTAAAAGAAGCGGAACACCCAGCTCTTCTTCCAGTGCTTTGATCTGCTGGGAGACAGCAGACTGGGAAATGTGGCACTCCTCCGCGGCTTCGGAAAAGCTGCCGTTATTGACAATCGCAAGGAAATACTCAATCTGTCTCAGTAACATGGAATAACTATAGCATATCCATAAGTATTGCTAATGGATATGCTGTGAAAACAAAATTGATTGATAAGAATTCGTCAGCTATTCTGAAACTGTAAACAGGGAGGACAGAACAATGGCTAAGACACTGGTGATGTATTACTCAAGAAAAGGACAGAATTACGTAAACGGAGCTGTCCGTGAACTGAAAAAAGGAAATACCGAGATCGTTGCGGAGTTCATTGCGGATGAGGTCGGCGCAGATCTGTTTGAGATCGAGACTGTAAAGGAATACAGCGCGGATTATATGACCTGCACGGAAGAAGCACAGGAGGAGCTCCGTGCCGGCGCACGGCCGCAGCTGAAGAAGATGCTGGATTCCGTTGCGGAGTATGACAGCATCGTTGTTGCAGGACCATGCTGGTGGGGAACCTATCCCTGTGCGGTATTCACGCAGCTTGAGCATCTTGACTTCACCGGCAAAAAGGTATTTCCGGTCATGACCCATGAAGGAAGCGGAATG
>JAFYGX010000184.1 GCA_017543025.1 Solobacterium sp. | reverse complement strand
ATGTTTACTCGGGCTCGCAGTGATCAGAACTTGTGGAGCATTCTGATGTGCCTATATATTCACGGATAACGTAGTTCTGCAGATGATTCTGCATCACTGAGGCTAATCAACCGGGCTTGAAAGATCTCTCTTCCAAGCCCCCACTTCAAGAACCCTCAGGTTCTAAGTGGGGGGTAGTTGACAATCTGATTCGTTCCCTTTCGATTCTGTTTCATTGTATCGCATCCGTACCTGTCGTGCTACCGGAACCCGCTTATTATGCGGCTTTGTCACATTGCCTTCCAAAAAGTGCGATGCTATAATAGTGCAGATTGCAGGAGGAAAGAAACAGATGGGATTCAAAGATAAACTGCTTAAATTTGTCGCCCCGGTTGATGAGGACGATGATGAATATGATGATGAGGAAGATGAGATCCAGGAAGAACCGGATTACCGCCAGCAGGAGACAAGGCCTGTAAGTGCATACGAGCAGACCAGAAATACGAAAGTACAGAAGGTGACCGCAGACACCAAGATGGTACTGTTCGAACCGCGCAGTCTGGAAGAAGCAGAAGAGATTGCCCGGCATCTGAAGCAGCGCAAGGCAGCTGTAGTCAATCTGCATCGTCTGCAGAGAGAGTATGCACAGCGTACGATTGACTTTCTGAACGGAGTGATCTTCGCCCTGGACGGAACGATTCAGAAGATCGGACACAACGTGATCCTCTGCGCGCCGAAGTCGATCGGCGTCGACGGCGTCATTTCGCTGGATAACGACGATGAGTGATTCGTATGATGTGATTGCCCGGCTCAGTGATCTGAGAGATCAGTCAGAGCGGCGTTACATGCATACAGAATCTGTGTTTCTGAATGAAGAGGAGCTTTCGGAAGCTTCCGCAAGATTCCCTGAATCAGACCGGATACGCTATGACGGCGGTTATCCGGGAGCCAGAAAAAAGAAGGTCATCTTTCTCAGGGATGAGGAGGATGACTTTTCTGATATTGTGTGCATCAGCGCCGATATCGATCAGCGATTCCGCTCCATCGGCCATCGCGATATTCTCGGGTCTCTGATGAGCCTGCAGATCGACCGGCACAGCTTCGGCGATTTCTGGATGGAAGAAGGCAGGATCTATCTCTATACCTCTTCTTCCATGGCGGAGTTTCTCTGCAGCAATTTTCTGCGGATTGCAAACCTGAATGTGAGCTTTGAAGTGCTGGAAGAACATCCGGTGCAGACCTTTTATACCAGGGAGTTTGAAGCGGTAGCGGCGAATGCGAGACTGGATTCGCTGACCGCTGTACTGGCGAAAGTAAGCCGGAGTGAAGCACAGCGGATGATCCGTCAGGAGAAGGTACAGGTGAATCACAGGCCGCTTGTCGATCCTGCTGAAGTGTGCAATAATGATTGCACGATTTCTATACGGGGAGTCGGAAGGTTCACATTTCTCGGTGTGGAGCGGCGTACCCGCAAGGATCGTTCAGTTGTCAGATTTTCACAGGATATTCAGGGGAAGGAGCGCGCTTGATGACATCACCAAGGCCGACCTTTCGGGTCATGAAAAACGGCTATGACCGGTTTGCGGTTGATGATGCGATTGAACGGTATGCCTCAAGAGTCGAACAGCTTGAGAAGAATCTGGCGCTTTATCAGCAGCAGCTGGAAGAAGCCAATGCGAGATATGCCAGGCTTCAGGCAGAGTATCAGAATCTGGAAAACTCGATTGATGCGCAGAGGCAGGCAGCGGAGAATATCGCAAGACTGTCGCTGCGGGAAGCGAATGAGATTATTGAAACCGCCCAGCAGAATGCGGATACGATCATACAGGAAAGCCTGATCACAGCCCGTCTGATTCTGACAGATCTTTCCAAGCTTTACACGGACGCAAATGATGTGAAAGCCGGAACGCTGGAGAAACTGGAAGGTCTCATTCATGAGCTGGAAGAATTCAATCTTCCGAAAATGCCGGATCTGCGCTGGCTGAAAGATGCAGAAAACAAAATGATGCGCTGAGGAAGGACGCGCTGACCTGAACCAAAGTAAGAAGAGAGCCCGTATTACGGTGAAAGCGGGACGGCGGAACAGGAACAGACATCACCTTCTGAGCATCCGAACTTCCGCGTTAAGGAAGAGAGAACGAGTGCGCACAGACTGTGCGAACTAAGGTGGTACCGCGTGATGAGCGTCCTTAGAAAGCAGGACGCTTTTATTATTGTGAAAGGGGTAAAAGACAATGGACTACAAAAGCACACTGAACATGCCGGATACCGGGTTTGAGATGAGAGGAAATCTTGCAAAGAAGGAACCGGGTATTCTGGCAGACTGGGAGAAAGCGGATCATTACAGCCGCATTCTCGAGCATCATAAGGGAGAACAATCTTATGTGCTGCATGACGGGCCGCCATACGCAAACGGCAACCTGCACGCCGGCACCGCGATGAACCGCTGCATCAAGGATTTCATCATCCGCAGCCATGCGATGAGCGGTTATTATACGCCGTTCTTTCCGGGCTGGGATACACATGGCCTGCCGATTGAAAATGCGATCCAGAAACTCGGTGTGGACCGGAAGGCGTTAAGCCCGGCAGAATTCCGCAGAAAGTGCGCAGAGTATGCGAAGGAGCAGATTGCGACGCAGATGGCAACGGAAATGCGTCTGGGACAGATTGCGGATTATGAACACCCCTATATCACACTGACGAAAGAATTTGAAGCACGTCAGATCCGTGCATTTGAAAAGATGGCCCTGGACGGACTGATTTTCCAGGGACTCAAGCCGATCTACTGGTCGCCGTACAATGAGACAGCGATCGCAGACTCCGAAATCGTTTACCGCGATGTCACGGACGCAACGATCTATCTCGCATTCCAGGTGGCAGACGGCAAAGGCATTCTCGACAGCGATGACTATTTTGTGATCTGGACCACTACCCCGTGGACCATTCCCAGCAACGAGGCAGTATCACTGAATCCGAATCTGGTCTATGCGGAAGTGCAGACTGAAAAGGGCAAGCTGATCTTCCTGGAGTCGATGACAGACAAACTGCTGAATGAGTTTAAGCTGGAAAACAAAGGAATTCTCAGAACCTTCAAAGGCAGCGAGCTGGAAGGCGTTACCTATCATCATGTGGTACTTCCGAAGGACTGCCCGGTGCTCTGCGGAGAACATGTCACAGACGAAGACGGTACCGGATGCGTTCATACAGCCGGCGGACATGGTCTGGACGACTACTATATCTGCCAGAAATACGGCATTGCGCCGATCTGCTCGGTCGATGAGAAAGGCTATATGAATGAGGAAGCAGGACCGGAGTGTCAGGGCCTGTTCTTTGAAGACTGCTCGAAGAAGATCATCACCATGATGAACGAAAAGGGCTGTCTGCTTGCGGTAGATAAGATTACCCACAGTTATCCGCATGATGACCGACTGAAGAAGAAGGTGATCTTCCGGGCGGCAAAGCAGTGGTTCTGCTCGATTGAAAAGATCCGCGACCGGCTGCTGGACCAGATTGAAAACCATGTCACATGGCATAACGAGTGGGGACAGATCCGCATGCACAACATGATTCATGACCGCGGAGACTGGTGTATTTCAAGACAGCGTCTCTGGGGCGTTCCGATTCCGATTATTTATTGCGAAGACGGCACGCCGATCATGGAAAAGGAAGTATTTGAACATATCGCAGATCTGTTTGAACAGTACAGTTCCAACGTATGGTTCGAGCGGGAAGCGAAGGATCTTCTGCCGGAAGGATATGTCAATGAAAAATCTCCGAACGGTCTGTTTACCAAAGAGAGCGACATCATGGATGTCTGGTTTGACAGCGGTTCCTCCTGGACAGAACTGGAAGCACGCGGCGGAGAATATCCATGCGACATCTATTTCGAAGGAAGCGATCAGTACCGCGGCTGGTTCAACTCATCCCTGATCGTCGGCACAGCGGTAAAGGGCAGAGCACCATATAAGGAAGTGCTCAGTCATGGCTATGTCTGTGACTCCAAGGGCGAGAAGATGTCCAAATCTGTCGGAAATGTCATCAATCCGCTGGATATCATCAACAAGAACGGTGCAGATGTATTCCGTCTCTGGGTAATGGTATCGGATTTCAAACAGGATCTGCGGCTTGGCGAATCCAATATCAAGCAGGTCAGCGAACAGTATCGCAAGATCCGCAATACCTTCCGGTTCCTGCTCGGCAACATCAGCCCTGCGGACTTTGATCCGAAGAAGGACAGTGTGGCATATGAAGATCTGGAACGGGCTGACCGTGCGGTTCTTGTCCGTCTGAGCGATGTCGTGAAGCAGGTTCGGGAAGATGTGATGAACTATGATTATGTTTCCGCAAACAAGAACCTGATGAACTTCATGGTCAATGAACTCAGCTCCTACTACTGTGATTTCACAAAGGATATCCTGTACTGCAGTGCGAAAGATGATCCGCGCCGCCGTCAGGTACAGACGGTTTACTGGCAGTGCACCGATGCGCTGGTCCGCCTCTGGGCGCCGTTCCTCTGCTATACGGCAGAAGAGGTATGGAAGTTCTTCTCCAATGATGCGGAGGAATCCGTTCATTATATGCATTATCCGGAAGTGAAGACTTATCCGGATGCGGAAGAACTCCGCAGTGAATTTGCGTCTCTGATGGATCTGCGTTCTGCAGTGACAAAAGCGCTTGAAGACGCAAGAACATCCGGAATGATCCGCTCTTCTCAGGAAGCGGCCGTTGAGATCAGCTGCACGGATGCGGATGCACAGCTCCTGGAACAGGGCCTTGGTTCTGCGCTTGCCCAGTGGATGATCGTTTCAAAGGCGACAGTTAAACCTTCTGAATCCAGAACTGTACTGGTTTCAAAGGCAGCAGGCGTCAAGTGTCCGCGCTGCTGGAACTACAGCGAAGAAGCAGACAGCGAAGGGCTCTGCCCGCGCTGCCATGCGGTTATGAACGCCTGATTCGCAAACGTCAGAAGATCAGAAAAAAACGATTTCGACCGAAGCCTGCGGAGGATTCTGCAGGCTTTTTGCGTGCCCGGGGAAGTTCTGTTTTACGGAAACAGATGGGTCTTCCAAACGAAATGCCGACTGAGAGAAAGAGACCTATAGCAAATACGGCATGATGCCTGAAAACGCAGAACCGCCTGCACGGGGCGGATTTCATTTGCGGGATTTATACCGGAGACACAACCCTTCTTTTGCGGGACATAACAGCTGTCAGAGAAGATGGCTCATCGATGTCTGCCATACTGTAACCCGGGAGTCTTCAGCGTATATGAAAAAAGCCCGTAGTAAGGCATGCGGAAGAATGCGGTAAATGGCGGGCAGGATAAGAAGTATGGAAGGCTTTGCGTCCGGTAATTGACCAGCCATGACACTCGGTGCTGTGGCTGGGCTTACTTTATTCATTTCAAACACAATCCGGTCAGCAGTATTTACATTCCGGGGTTTCCCACTTCTATCATGAGCGTATTACTTTCCGCCGTATTCCCCGATATAAGCCAGGGCGCCTTCTCCTTCCGCGGGCTGCTCGCATTGATTCTTGTAAGCCTTGGAATCATCCCCATCAGGCTGCCGAAAAAAAGAAGAGGAGGAATCAGACTCCGATATACGTAAATGACATAAAAAGAGCCTCAGCCCCGTGATTCCGATTATCTCTGAACTCAGGGAGCAGAAGCTCTTTTATAATTACTTTTTCTCGATTGTTACGGTCATTGTTGACTCATCGTCGTCCATGGCAGCGGCGAATTCCGAATCATAACGGTATTCGTCCGGCACCTGAATGATCTGGATATGGTACGGATAGGACGGTCCGGTAAAGGAAGCGATGCCTGCCTCGTCTGTCTCGGCAATATTGCAGTCAGTGTCGGTGCAGAAACTCACGACTGCTCCTTTGACGGCGTCACCGTTCTGATCATTGACATGCACGGAGTAGGTTTTCTCTTTTCCCGCATCTTCCGAGATATCTGTAACCGAAGGGGCTTCGGGAGCGGTTCCGGAAACCAGTGATTCGGCAATTTCTCTGCATTTCCTGATGTTGGCACCGAGGAATGGGGAGGCAACGACCTTTCCTTCCCGGTCTACGAAGTAGGTGATCGGGGTGGCGTTCCACGGCAGGGCTTTGTTGAATTCATCCGAGGCCGCAAGGTTGGCACTGAAGCTGTATTCGCCGATGATCTGCTTTGCCTCCTCGATGGTTTTCTCATCGTCGGCATTGCCGCAATAGGTTACCACAGCAAGTCCTCTGTCTTTGAACTCCTGTTCCAGTTTCATGATATCCGGGAATTCATTGCGGCACGGATCGCACCAGGTTCTCCAGATAT
>JAFYGX010000183.1 GCA_017543025.1 Solobacterium sp. | reverse complement strand
TTCATGCGAATGCCCTGAGCTTCGCATGATTTTTATACTCCATGAGCTTCTTATCCGGGTATTCTCTCTCAAATATAAAAGGGGCTGTATCGCCGACTGGATTTCTGTTTTTAACCCTGTCGCCCGTTACAGCCCCTTTTTATGCGCCGCATACAGGCATCGAATGCGCTGAATGAATGCGCTCCGGCAGATGCATTTCTTCCGGTACTGACATGCAGGCAATGCGTGTTCCGTGAGTTTCTTCCTTTTTAATTGTGCTTACTTGTAATATAATTAACGCGTTTACGGAGTTGACAATGAGTACAGTTACACCTGTCGTCATTACGACAAAGCAGGCAAAAAAGCAGATCAACCATTTCGGACGGTCTCTGCTGATCTATATATTGCTGTTTACATTTCTGCGCCACGGCATGCATCCGATGTATGAGGCGATGCCGAAGCTGTTTCAGGGACTGGATGAGGATATGGCCCGGCTTGCGGTGACCGCAGGGTCGCTTCTGTTTGTGACCCTGATTCCGTTTAATATTTCAGCCTCATTTCTGCATCTGAAGATAGGGGATTATCTGCATAATCCGAAACTGAAGCTCAGCCATCTGTTCGGGCTGGTCTGCATTGCGATCGGAATCGATCTGACAGTGACATCGCTTTCAACATTCTTCTATTTTTTCTTTCATACAGAAGGAATCCGATATCCATATGTTGGCGATTTTTCGACAAGGGAAACCCTGATCAAAAATGCATGTTATATCGGTGTGTTCGTATTTCTGAAACCTCTCTGCGATGAATATATCTTCCGCGGCATCATTCAGCGGCAGCTTGGCCATTACGGCCGGTATTTCGGAGTGCTGGCAAGTGCGGTTCTCTATGCTGTTGCGCAGACAAATCTGGTCGACGGAATCATCATGTTTTCGGTCGGCTGGTTTCTTTCACTGATTACGCTCCGCTATCATTCGATCCGTCCGGGGATTGCGATTCACGTGATGCTGCAGCTGTTCCTCTTCGCACTTGCGGCAATTCCGGGGAATTATCTCTGGCTGACGACGATTCTGATTATCGTGATCTATATCATTGCCGGCGTCTTCCTGTTTACAAGACAGGCAGACGAAAGCATGGTGCGCTATGGGGCAACCGAACTGAAGCTCTGGCATATTCTTCTGACCTGTTTCACAATTGTGATGTCGATCGTACTGTTTGTGGTGAATGCAGTGCTTTCACTGACGATGTGAAGGGTGCACCCCGCTGCGGGTTCTGCATCAAGCGAAATGATTCCGGAATATGAAAAAAAGACCGGATGGTCTTTTCTGTTTCCGATGAACTGTGCCGCATCAGCCTTTGAGGCCTTCCTCCTGACGCTGCATGTTTTCTACGACAACATCATAGATATCGCCGATCGACTGTCCGTATTCAAGCACTTTCCACGGTTCATTGGTATGGAAGTGAATCTTGATCAGCGTGTCATCTCCGACAACCAGCAGGCAGTCTCCTTTGAAATGCTCAAGGATGTAGTCATGAATGATATCTTCATCAAGGTTTTCGCCGTCAATCAGCAACTGTGTGTCAAATTTAAATTCCAGCTGTTCCATGTTTGATCTCCTTTTTCCCGCAAATTATAACACGTTTGGTATGAGAGGGTGGCTGCAGTGCCTGCTTTGATCGTGAAAAGAAACTGCCGGAAGCTTGCCCGCAGAAAGGTACGGCAGGGAACTGCTCATTCCGAAAGGCAGGACGTGCGGATGCATTGTGCAGGCAGAATCCTGAAAAAGCTGTCTCACACCAGGGATGCGGTCTGCGCTATAATGCAGGGGTATGTCATTGGGGTGAAAGGAAAACGGTTATGAACAAGTACAGGGATTATGACAATTATCTGAAGGAATATCCGACAGAAGACGGCTATTTCGGAAAGTTCGGAGGAAATTATCTGGAAGATCCGGAGCTGATCAAAGCGTTCAGAGAGTACGCCGAAGCTTATCAGACGATTGCGCAGTCAGCGCAGTTTATTGCGGAACTGAGACGGATCCGCAGAGATTTTCAGGGACGGCCTACCCCTGTATACCATTGCCAGAATTTATCCAATCTCCTTGGAAGAACGCAGATCTATCTGAAGCGGGAGGATCTGAACCATACCGGAGCGCATAAACTGAATCACTGTATGGGAGAAGGTCTGCTTGCGAAATATATGGGCAAAAAGAAGCTGATTGCGGAAACAGGTGCCGGCCAGCACGGTGTTGCGCTTGCGACAGCAGCGGCTTATTTCGGAATGGAATGCGATATTTACATGGGAGAAGTCGACATTGCCAAACAGGCTCCGAATGTGACAAGAATGCGGCTGCTCGGTGCCCGTGTCATTCCGGTCTCTGCCGGTCTGAAAACACTGAAGGAAGCAGTTGACGCTGCGTTTGAAGCATATGCCAAGGAGTATAAAGACGCTGTCTACTGTATCGGCACTGCAGCCGGCCCGCATCCTTTCCCGCTGATGGTAAGAGACTTTCAGTATGTGGTCGGCGAAGAGGCAAGGGAACAGTTCGTTTCGATGACCGGACATCTGCCTGACCAGGTGGTTGCCTGTGTCGGAGGAGGATCGAATTCCATCGGAATGTTTACGCCGTTTCTGGCAGACCCTGTGGAGCTGGTCGGCGTGGAGCCGCTGGGCAGAGGACCGAAACTCGGTGACAATGCCGCGTCCATCACATACGGTAAGGAAGGCGTCATGCACGGGTTCAACAGCATCATGCTTGCGGATGAAAACGGTGATCCTGCGCCGGTTTACTCGAATGCGAGCGGTCTTGATTACCCGGCAGCCGGACCGGAACATGCTCTGCTCCATGAAATGGGACGTGTGAAGTATGAGACGATCGGAGACGAAGAAGCGATCGAAGCGCTGTTTCTGCTCTGCCGTCATGAAGGAATCATTCCGGCAATTGAAAGCTCACATGCACTTGCACATGCGATCCGCATCGCAAGAACCGGCGTGACCGGAAGTGTGCTGGTCAATCTTTCCGGACGGGGAGATAAAGATCTTGACTATGTTGTGGAACAATATGGCTACGGACCGGATTTTCTTGCGAAAATGGAAGCGGAACGAAACGGGAAGTAAATCAGATATTAATTCGAAAACATCGGTATATCCGGTGTTTTTTTATAAAAAAACGCGGTCATCTCAGAAAACCGCGGAATACCAACCAGTGCCCCAGGCCGGACTCGAACCGGCACGGCATCGCTGCCGGGGGATTTTGAGTCCCCTACGTCTACCAATTCCATCACTGGGGCGCATAACCTATTTTATCTTCAGAAAAACTTCTTTGCAATGAGTTCTGAATGCCGTTTGCACGAATGCACACAGGCCTGCAGACTGCTGCGCGAAGGCATCGGATTCAGAATACGACCGGAAAAATTCGAAAAAACATGCGTCAATGAATAAATAATGTGAAAAAGAGTGATAAAATGAAAGAGATTTCGACTGTTCCTGTCATTCCCGGGGGATCTGAAAATGCTGAAGGAAATGTATAATCACATAAAGGATACACAGATTTTCAAAAAATACAGAGATAAGGTCACAGAATACAATGCGGATGCGCTTGGCTATTTTCTGACATTGGGAATTGTGACGTGCATCGGTGCGCTGCTGCTGGAACTCTTTCTTCTGAAAACGAGGGATTACTGGGCAGTTGTCGGTCTTACGGTATATTTCTGTGTCTGCCACTATTATTTTCATAAAAACATAGAGGAAAAAGTCGATTATGCAACGCTCTATCTGTATCTGATTCAGATCCCGGTTTTTCTCCTGACGATTTTTCTCGGAACGATGGTAAATCCGGATGAGAAGGCATTTACCTTTATGGTTGCCCTGCTTTCCTTTCCGCTTTTCATTCTTGATAAACCGAGAAATCTGTTTATTTACATTGTTGCGATGACTGTGATGTTTATCGGCGCGGATATGTATTTCAAAAGCGGAGAATTATTGCGTCATGATATTCTCCACTGCCTTGTGACATGCGTTATTTCCATCGCCACTACATTCTTTGTCATGACAAACCGGATCGAAAACGTGGAAAATTCTCTCTCATTCAAAACGGACAGTGAACATGATCCGCTGACCGGCATCTATAACCGCAGAGGAGGAGAAGAGAAGATCAAGGGGTTTATCGCTGAGAAGATCCCAGGAACCTTTCTGATTCTGGACATCGATGATTTCAAACATGTAAATGACACGTATGGTCATACGATGGGAGATGAAGTTCTGGCGGCTGTATCCATGACGCTCGCCAGCTCCTTCCGATCGACGGACGTTGTCATGCGGATGGGCGGCGATGAATTTGTTGTCTATGCGCCGGGGCTTGTCAATTATTTCTTCATCAACAGCAAGCTTGAGCAGATCGTTTCCAGAATGCGTGAGATTACCTGTTCTCAAGGCCGTGACAATATTACAGTCAGTATCGGCTCGGTCATCAATGACGGCACATATCCGACATATGAAGACCTGTTCAATGAAGGCGACCGGATGCTGTATGAAATGAAAAACAACGGGAAAAACGGCTTCCGTCTGCAGGACAGAACCTTCAATGAAGTGAAGGGGAAAATGGGCAATGCAGAAGATGTTGCGGCAGTCCGTGCGATGCGGGAAGCAGCGTCTGCAGAAGAAGAGAAGAAACATAAGAAATAGCAGAAGGGAATGCAGTGCAGGGCAGGCGGGTTACAGACCGAAGACCCCGGCGGGCTGCAGTCCCTTTTTCTTCAGTCTGCTGCAGGATCAGAGAAGTACTTCCGGATGGCCGCGCAGTTCATCCATCTGCCGGATCAGAAGCCGGCTGGCGAAATGAATCCGCGACATCGATGCCTGAAGCTCCGGCAGTTCCCTGGAGCTGCTGTAACCGGCAATATAGGCGAAGGAATAATCGGATGTATCGAGGCCATAGTGACTGCACAGGATGTAGGCGATGCTTTCGGCTTCGATTTCCTTCTGCCGGCGGCTGAGCAGATCACCGCCGCATTGCCGGTTATGCAGGAGGGCATGGGCAATCTCATGGGCAAGCGTTTTGATCGTCTGCAGCTGTGACATGCCTTCCCGGATTGAAATTGTCTCATCGGAAGGACGGTAGAAACCGTGAACATTGCCGGTCAGGGAATGAAAGTGTACAGGTACCGGAGAGACCTGAATGAGCTGAGAAAGAAAATCAGAATACTCCGCAACGCTGCCGCTGAACGTGTCGTTCATATATACCGGAAGGGGCTCGCCTTCCGTCTGACTGATATCGAACACGGAGATTACCCGAAACCGCATTGAATCAGCAGCTTCTTCTGCCGGATCGGTCCCGTCGCTGTCTTTTTCCTTCGGGCTGCGGATCGGGGCGAGAATGCGGATTCCTTTTTCTCCCTTTTTCACATGCCGGTTGAATTTGGTGCGCCAGGCCTGATAGCCCGCCACAAGAGTTGCGTCCGGCCGCTGATTGAAGATGAGAATCGTATTGCTGAGACTGTACTGGGTAAACCGCGACATGACCGAGAGATAGTTCTGATACCGTGACGAATCATAGACCTCACGGATTCCGGTTTCGATCTGCCGGAACAGTTCTGTAAAATTCATAGATCACCTCCTGCTTTCATATATCCGCAGGATGATCGGATTCCGGGATTATTTTTCGCTGTGAAGAGAGTTTTGTCTTACGCATGGTAGCGCGGATTGAAAATACGCGCTAAAATAAAGTGCCTGAGAAAATGAATGGTTATTAATCAGCAGATTGGAAAGAGGGGTGGCGCAATGGCGGCAGATGTCAATAACTCCGGAAAACACGGATATTGGGTTCATACCAAAGTGAGAAATGAACAGTCGGTGACCGGTTATTTTATTCTTCCGGAATGTACCTGCAGTATGTGCGGATATGTTGCCGGATACGAACGGGAACGCTGTCCGCATTGCCGGGCTCTGATGGACGCGAAAGCGCCTGCTGATGCTGAAACAGCACCGGCAAAGCGCAGGCACTGAAGTTCAGGATCACAATCCGGAAAAGAAAAATCCTGCATTCCTTCACAGACTGCTTCTGTGAATGGAGCAGGAATTTTTTTTTTTCAGCGGGTTATGAATTCTGTTTTCAGAAACTTCACCTCTTCCTGAGCGGAAGAACAGACTGTAATCATATGACCCTGAATGCAGCGCTCATGAAACGAACAGGAGTCATCTGCCTGCGGCTTAAGAAAACAGAACTGCTTCAGATCATAGGAAATGCCCGTTCCGTTTCGTTTTCCGTAGCTTTCCTTACGCGTCCAGATTCTCGTGAATTCCATTTCTTCTGATTCGGCTGATTCGATCTGTTTCACTTCATCCGGATGAAAGAACCGGAGAACGCTTCTGAAACGGATTGGCCTGATGAGTTCAACATCTGCGCCGACCGGCAGGGAAGAAATTGCACAGACTGCCATTGTGCCGCTGTGGGAGAGCGAAAAATGAAGACCGCCGTGAACAGGATATGGTTTTCCGTAAGGTTCTGCCGCAAGTGTGAAGTCGGTCAGTCCGGCTTCCTTCAGCGACAGTTCAAGCAGAAGACCTGCGCCAAGCGACAGGATACGCCCGCTCTCAAACCGGTAAGACAGGACTTTTTCTTTTCTGCTGCTGAGCGTGAGGGTGGAAAGAAAGTGCTGAAATACCGCTTCATCTTTCAGAAAGGAAACATCCAGGCAGCGGCAGACGGCAGTCATCAGCGGAAACTGTTCGCCCAGTTGACAAGCGAATCATGCCAGATATTGGCTTCAACATCTCTGCGCATCTGATCGGTGACCGGGCCGTTCTTTGCCATTTTTGCAAGTATCACGGCCTGAAGCTGTTCAACTGTCATCTCTGCATACGGGATGTCAGGGATCCGGACACTGCCGGCTGATGTTTCCGGTTTCGCTTCCTTATGTTCCGCCTTTGCGGGTTTCTGTTTTACAGAAGCTGCAGCGGAAACCGGAGACGGCTTTACAGCAGTTTCAGCGGGTGCGGCTTTTTTCGTCTCTTCCGGTTTTGGCTGAAACGAAGCGGCAGAGGGCTTCACGGGTTCTGAGCCGGACCGCTTCGCTTCTCTGGCCTGAACCGGGGCGAAGATTTCGCCATCGCAGGCTTCAAGATGTACCGGCAGTTTCCCGTTCTGAGCCGTTACGATGGTTCCCGAAAGCAGACCTTTGTATGTGCCTTCTGCGCAGCTGAGGGAAAGATCGGCCGGATGTTCATCATTATTGACGGCAATGAGCAGGTTTCCTCTTGCGTAGGCAAACTGCCGGTTGGTTAATGCAAGCTCGCGGTAATCGCCATAGGAGAGATCTTCGGTGTACTCGTTCCGGATTCTGCCGAGGGAAGAGATCAGTACCGTGCATGGATTGGAAGAAAGATCATCCATATGCTCATTCAGATCGATTGCCGGACGCAGGGAGTCATCGGACCAGCGCTCTTTTTTTCCTTCAATCCCGAATTCGCTTCCGTAATAAACAGAAGGGATGCCGGGAAGCGTATACAGCAGAACATGCACCGGCAGATAATGCGCCTTGTTCTGAAGCTTTGTGTAAATCCGCTCCACATCGTGGTTATCTGCGAAGTTGTACAGCCGGATAGCGGAAGAAATCATGTTTCCGGTATAGCGGATCGTATGGGCGATCTCAAAGTAATTGTGATCGTTGTGACCGCTGTAGAGGGCTTTGTGCAGGGCGTAGTTTGTGACGCTGTGCAGGGTGTTGGAATTTGCCCAGCGGGAATAATCGCCGTGAATTACTTCCCCCATCAGCCAGAAATCCGGTTTGACCGTGTCTGCGACCATCCGCAGCATTTTCATGAAATCGAGATCAAGAACATCTGCCGCATCAAGCCGGATCCCGTCAACATCAAACTCGCTGACCCAGAAGCGGATCACATCGGCAATGTAATCCTTCACTTCCGGATTGCGCTGGTTCAGCTTGACCAGCAGGTTGTAGCCGCCCCAGTTGTCATAGCTGAAGCCGTCGTTGTATTCCGTATTGCCCCAGAAGTTCACATTGCAGTACCAGTCACGGTAACGGGAAGACTCCCGGTTCTGCTGGATGTCACGAAACGCGAAGAAGTCTCTTCCGGTATGGTTGAAAACACCGTCAAAGATAACTTTCATTCCTGCATCATGGCAGGCTTTTACAAATGCTGTGAGATCTTCGTTTGTTCCGAGCCGGCTGTCAAGCTTCCGGTAATCCGTCGTTTCATATCCGTGCCCGCAGGATTCGAACAGCGGTCCGATATAGATCGCAGTAAAACCGAGTTTCTTCAGATAATCAATCCATGGGAGAAGTTTGTTCAGCCGATGTACCGGCTCTGAATAATCGTTCTGTTTCGGTGCGCCTGTCAGACCAAGCGGATAAATGTGATAGAAAACTGCCTCATCATACCATGCCATAAATGCATTCCTCCTGTGGCTGTAAAAAAATCAGTACGGTACTGAGTTACTGAAACATGAAGTAATTTTACCAACGGACAAAAATCAGTTCAATGAAAAAAACCGACAGGAACGGCCGGCAAACTGCACATGCGTTGCAGTCAGGGGAATACTTCTTTATAATGCGTTTGTGGATTTCTCTCACAGAGGGGGATAAGAAGATGAAATTTGAGACGATTCTGAAGAATGCACGCGCGCAGGCCGCGAAAGCAGACATTACCGGAGTGGATTTTCTGGCGATTCAGATCAACATTGAAGGGGAAGACGGCGGTGTTTTCTATGTTGAGGTGAAAGACGGCAGGATTTCGGTCGAGCCGTATGAGTACTATGACCGCCAGTGCATGGTAACGATCGACGGTGAAAACTTCACCAAAATCATGAAGGGAAAGCTGGACCCGGGTAAAGCCTATGATGAAGGCCTTCTGAAAGCGGAAGGAGATCTCGGAAAGGCTCTTCAGTTCACGGATCTGTTCACCGCGACTCTGAAAAAATAAGATCGGGTATTGAAGAAACTGCGATAACGGCGTCATCGGTAAGGTGATGCCGTTTTCTGTTTGAGGAACTGCAGGAAATCTGTGAATATGCATATGTCATGCATGGGTGAGTTTCATATATAATTTCTGCAGAAGCAGAAGTTGAAGGAGAACAGAAAAAATGGATAAGGGTTTTCGTTACGGACTTTTGTCATTTGGCATGCTTGCTGGGGTCAGTGCGGCGACGGCGATTGCGTCGGCAATGCTCTACAGACAGACGCTGCCGCGGCCGAAAGGAACCAGTGAAGATATTATCGGCCAGTTTGCTGATGCGGAAAAATTTGAAGTATATATGAAGAAAATGCAGCCGGTCGCTGACTGGGGCAGCGGGCAGAAGAAGGAAGATGTATTCATCACAGCGCGTGACGGACTGCGGCTTCATGCATTCTATATTCCTTCCAAAAAGCCCTGCGGCAGACTTGTGATCCTGCATCACGGGTTTACCAGCAATGCGATGGACAACATCATACATGCGAAATTTTTCCATGATCTCGGCTATGAAGTTCTGCTGCTGGATCTCAGAGCGCATGGACAGAGCGAAGGCAGATATGTCGGATTCGGCATTCTTGACCGCTTTGACACTCTGGAGTGGATTCGCTATGCAAAAGAACGGTTCGGAGAAGATACGAAGATCGTGCTTCACGGCACTTCCATGGGCGGCTCAACTGTCCTGATGGCGCTCGGACTGGATGAAGTTCAGAAGAATGTTTCAGCTGTGATCGCTGATTGTGCATTTACAAGCCCTGCAATGATCTTCTCACATGTGATGAAACAACAGTATCACGTGCCTGTCACCAACCCGATTATCCGGCTGAACGGGCTTTATTCGAAGGCTGCAGCAGGCTATGCATTCACGGATTATTCCACGCTGGAAGCGCTGAAGAACAATGAAGTTCCGGTACTTCTGATTCATGGCAGGAAAGACCGGTTCGTTCCGGTCTGGATGAGTGAGGAGAACTTTGAGGCATGCCATTCGAAGAAGAAGCTGCTTCTGGTTGATGAAGCGGGACATGGTTCAAGTATCTTCGAAGATCCGGATCTTTATCAGAAGACAGAAACAGAATTCCTTGATGAGGTATTCGAAGAAAAATAATTAAAAAGTTCATCATTCTGTGAGGAGGAGAGCGGATGAAAGAACTATCAATCAACGGAGCAGTTGTTCAGACTTATCCACTGACAGCTGCCCAGCGGATCCACTATTATACGGTTTCCGCAAGTCAGCGTGATGAATTGCTCAACATCGCTACTGGATTCTATCTGGAATACGGGGAAACGGATTTTGACACTCTTCGCGAATGCATTCTGGATGGATATCAGAAATTTGAATCCATGCGGCTGCGCTTCGCAAAAGATGAAGAAGGGAATATTGTCCAGTATCTGGTTCCGACCGAAGACCGTTACATTCCGGTGGTGGATTTTTCCGCATGGCGGGAAGAAGATGCGCATGAGGAAATGCGCAGATGGAGCAGAGAACCGCTCTATATGAACGGCGGTCCGATGAATGAGATCCGGATGATCCGCCTGCCGGGGAATTATGAAGGACTTTACATGAAGGTTCATCATATGACCATGGATTCCTCTTCGATCATTTCCTTTTACAGCTATGTGCTGCAGCTCTACTGCTCGAAGAAGTTCGAAGGGGTTGAAGCTCCGAAGGAGCCGAAGAGTTATCTTGACCAGCTGAAGATCGATCTGAACTATGAAGCCGGCAGCCCGGCTAGAAAGAAAGACGAAGAGTTCTGGATGAAGGAACTGGAGAAACCGGAACCGATCTATACGCCATTCAGCTTCCGCAATCGTCTGGAAGAACTTCGCAAGGAAACAAAGAACCCGAATCTGCGTGCCTGCCCGGCACATGGCCGCAATATTGAAGCCGCTATTCTGGTTTATGATCTGGAAGATGAGCCGAGCCGGCAGCTGATTGCATTCAGTCAGAAACATCATATTCCTGTCGCAGTACTTCTTCTGACTGCGCTGCGTACGGTATTATCGAAGTTCTCCGGCGGCGAAACAGATATCAGCGTGAAAAATGCGGTTGCCCGCAGAGGGACGCTGCTTGAATGTCAGTCCGGCGGATCAAGAATTCATTTCTGGCCGCTGCGCACCGACATTCCGATGGAAACAACATTCATGGATGCGCTGAAGATCGTTCACGCAAAGGAGAATGCGCTGCTGCGTCATGCCAACTACGACCCGATTCTCTATATGGGCGCAGTCAATCAGCACTATGGTACGGAAGGCGCCTACGAATGCCTGACGCTTACCTATCAGCCGATGTCCGCCGCTTCCCTGAAAGGGAAGAATATTCCGGATATCCGATACAAATCGATGTGGTACAGCAACGGCGTTGCCCTCCAGCATATTTATGTGACCGTCATGCACCGGCCGGATGACAACGGGTTCTCGTTCCACATGGAATATCAGAAGAATGAAGTGAGCGAAGGTGAGGTGGAGAAGCTCTACTTCTATCTCTGCCGTACGCTGTTCTACGGAATGGAAGATCCGAGCCGCACGATCGGCGAGATCATTGACTGGATCTGAGAGGAGAAGACTATGCTTGAGAAAATCAGAGAGATCATTACCCGCTATGCGGATGTAAACCCGAAAGATATCAAAGAGGATTCCCGGCTTGCGGAAGACCTTGGACTGACCTCGTTCGCCGTCATGAGCATGATGGGGGATTTTGAGGAAGCGTTTGATATCACTGTGGATGAATCACAGCTGACCGGAATCTATACGGTTGGTGACATCATGAAATACCTGGAAACAATGAAAGCCGGAAAGTGATGGAAGAAAAAGAAGTTCGAACGCTTTCTGATCTTGCCCTCAGGGCAAAGGAAAACTGGCCGGACAAAACATGGCTGAAAGCGAAAAACGGCAGGGAGATTGTGGAATGCACCTATTCCGCATGTTATGACAGCGCATTGCGGATCAGTGCGTTTCTGAATGAAAAAGGAACTGCAGTTCATGCGGGGATGATCGGACCGACAAGCATTCCGTATATCGAAGCGCTGTTCGGTACGTGGCTTTCCGGCGGCGTGACGGTTCCGATTGACGCCCTTCTCCCGCCGGAAGAAGTAATTGACAATCTGATTCGGGCAGATGTGGCTGTATTCTTCTATGACAGGCGGTTTGCGCCGCTGATTCCGGCTCTGAAACAGATGAAGCCGGATATCTGCACGGTCTGTTTTGAAGAACTCGAAGGGGAAGACTCGATTCCTGCTGTTATTGCCCGCTATGAACCGGCTGAGCCGGCAGAGATCGATCCTGCACAATGTGCATGCATTCTGTATACATCCGGAACGACCGGCAAAAGCAAGGGCGTGATGCTGTCGCATGCCAATCTGATCGACAATGTGATGTGCTGCGATCAGGAAGGTGATGAAAACAGCGTGCTGTTAAGCGTGCTTCCGCTTCACCATGCATACTGCCTGACCTGCGATCTGCTGCTTTCGATGCGGTACGGAGCGACCCTTGCGATCAATGATTCCCTGATGCGTCTGCCGCAGAATATCAGGCTGTTTGAGCCGACGATGATTCTTGTGGTTCCGATGATTGCCGAAACGCTGTACCGGCGGATTGCATCTCAGGTGAAGACGATGCCCGGTGTTACGATGGCACAGGCAGGCCGTGCACTGTTCGGGCCGAAGCTCACCAATCTCTTCTGCGGCGGTGCCTATCTTTCCCCGCAGCTGAGCAGGGAATATGCGGAGATGGGGATTCCGGTTCTGCAGGGATACGGTATGACAGAATGCAGCCCGCGGATCGCATCTTCCAGTATGAAAGACCCTTCAACCGGAGAAGATGTCGGCCGGGTGGTAAAGAACTGTGAAGTGAAGATCGAAGACGGTGAGATTCTTGTGAAGAGTCCTTCTGTCATGATGGGCTATTACCGTAATCCGGAAGCGGAAAAGGAAATGTTTACGGAAGACGGCTGGCTGAAGACCGGAGATCTCGGTTATGTAAAGGATGACAGAATCTATATTACCGGCCGCAGAAAGAACCTGATTATTCTCTCCAACGGAGAAAATATTTCTCCGGAAGTGATTGAAAACAGATTTGCGGACTGCGAATGGCTGGCGGAGATTCTTGTCTATCCGGAAGGAGACAAGATCACCGCAGAGGTTTATGTGCAGCCGGAATTCCAGCAGGATGCAGAGCGGCTCCTCCGGGAAAAAACAGAGGAGATTAACCGGACAGCACCCGCCGCAAGAAGAATTACACAGCTTCGCTTAAGAGACAGAGAATTCGAAAAAACAACCTCCCGCAAGATCAGACGTGTTCAGACAGGGGAGAAAGGGAGAATTCTGGAATAACAGGCAGATTGCTGTGCCAGAAAGACAGACAGGTCAGAACCGCAGAGGTGCAGGTTCCGGCCTATTTTTCTTCTTCTGCCGGATATCTGCAGTGAACATGACACACTGGAAGCGGGAATGCGGAAACCTGCCGGGGGGATTTGTGAGATAGGCGCGGAACCGGAACATGTATACGTGGGGTGTCTGGGTTCAAACAATGACAGCTTTTGAGGATAAACAAGGGTACGCAATAGTGACTGAACAAAAAATGAGCGGTATTGTTAAAAGTTGATTAAATTTTGGTAAAAAAAGATCGATTTCACGGATATTTCGCACTGTCAGAGTGAATGATTTGTGTCCTTTTGGCAGATAAACTAAACACGATAAAGGTTACGGGTCGTTCATTCAATTTGTTACAGAAACATCTGTACATGATTTCTCATGGTTGCAGTCGGGAGAGTGCGGGATATGGATTTTAAATCAGAAGAGACAGCAGCAGTCAGAGTCGGAGAACTCTTTCATCAGCTTCCGGGAGGAGTATGTGTTTCGGGCTCTGAACATCAGAACCGCATGGTGAAACGAATCACGGAAAACGGAACGGAACATGAAGCGGGACTTCTGTATGTTGTTTGCGATCCTGTCATCAACCTGGCTGAACTGATCCGGAAACATCCGGATGCGGCAGGATTCATTGCCACAGCGAAGCAGACAGAAAGAATTGAAACAAAGCTTCCGGTACTGGCGGTTGAGGAACCTGACAATGCCGCAAAAGATCTTATGATGCAGGTTCAGCCCGGCGCAATTGCGACAGAAGCCGCAAAGCTGCTGCTGGCCGCAGAAAACAGATCAGTTGAGAACCTGCTTGAACTGCTGAAGCCGATTGTCGAAGCAGAATTCATTCTGCAGACAGAGCAGGGTGAAGAAATCTGCACGACGAATAAAGCGCTGCAGTTTCCGGAGGCGGACAGTGAGACAGCCGGAATCATCCATTTCATGTACGGTCAGGAACCGGCGAAGATCGCTGCCGTGCGGACTGACGGACTGCTGCTGGACCGATACTGTTTTGAGGAGTGTACCTGTGCGCTTCGGGGCGTTCTGGTCAGCGGAAACAGCAGGAAAGAACAGGTGCAGGAGAAGGTGTTCCTGATCTGTGAAGGGCAGTACGGAATTGCGGCAGAATGTGCAAACCGGGAAGGAAAAGCGCTGCTGCACAATACTGAAATTCTCTATTTTGCGGCTAAGGATGGAATGTCTCTTCTGCCGTGGAAGAATTCAATCCGTGAATTCTGCATGTCGTTCGGCAGAATCGGTCTGATCGGCATGTACGGAACGGATATTGTCATGATCTATTCAAAGGTAGACCGGTACCAGGAAATGTGCAGACACTGCAATGCGCTGGCGGAATATCTTGCGGTAAACCGGATTCCGGCTGTGCTGGTGCAGGGAATGCATATTATGCCGGGCGGGCTTACCGTACGCAGCTTTCATGAACATCTGAAGCAATATCTCAGGGATGCAGAAACCGTATTTCCGTGTTCCGGCTATGTCCGGATCACCCAGCTGCAGCTGATCCGTTATGTTCGGAATCTGATGAAAGAACGCAGTTTCCTTACCGATCACTATCGTTCAATGATTGATCTTCTTGTCAGCGAGGGCGGAAGTGCGGAAAACATAGAAACTCTTGCAGTTTACATTCTGGATAAACAGATGTCAGCGGCGGACACCGCTACTTCGATGTATGTGCACCGCAATACGATCAAATACCGGATGCAGAAAGCGGAAGATGTGCTCGGAATTGAAATCGGGGACCCGGCGGACATGCGTGAGCTGATGACGGCGCTTGTGATGTACCGGATCGAAAAGACCGGGACAGAGAACTGAAATGGATGCACTGAAAAACAGAAGACGGACAGCCTTCTGTTTTTTGTTTCCGCCTTGTAACAGGGCGCAGCTGCATGGTTTTTTCAGCGCATTTTTCGGTCAGGGTGATTCTTATAGTATTGCGCTTTATCGGAATACATATTCTTGTCGGCGATCCGAATCGCTTCCTTCGGACCGATCGAGGTGCCTGCCCAGCAGATTCCGGCAGATATGCTCACATTGGGACCATCGAGTTTTCTGTTCTGCAGCCGAGAGGCCTGCGTCCGGAATTCCTCTTCGGTTCCGCCGATGACGAGTGCTGCGAATTCATCTCCGCTAATGCGGTACAGCTGGTCTTTTCGAAAGAACTCAGACATGACTCTCACACTTTCGGTAATCTGTCTGTCCCCCTGCTCATGACCGTAACGGTCATTGGTTTCCTTCAGGCCGTTGAGATCCATGCTTATGATGCCGAATGGAAGCTTCGGGTTTGAATGTTCGAGCAGTTCCATCTGTTTCATCCACGCAGCTCTTCCGAGAATGCCGGTCATCGCATCATGCGTACTCGAATATTCCAGTTCACTGCGCATCTGATGATTGGAAATCTCTGTACCGAGGAAAAAAGAGAGCAGCTCAATCAGTTCAGTGACTTCAGCAGTTTTTTCCGTATTGTAGTTGAGAACAGAGAGATATCCGATAATCTGGTCTCCTCTGCGCAGCGGAATCAGTACAACCGAGCGGATCCGGAAGCGATGAATGTTTTCGTACCAGTCAGGAGCCCTCTTTTTCAGCTCGGCCATGTCATGAGAGTCTTTTATGATGATGTCGTTGCTGAGACCGAGCACGGATTTCCAGGAGGCTGCAGCCTCGTATTCCAGGGCTCCGTCAATTGCGGCAGGAAGCCCTTGCACACCTGGTTTTGTGTAACGGGACAGGGTGACGGTTTTCTGGTTGATGTGGTCCAGAAGAAAAATGCGGCAGGAATCTGCTTCGGCAATTTCACAGATATCTTTTGTGACAAGATCAAGCGATCGGTTCAGATCCGCTTCTCTGGTCAGGGAGACACAGCACTGGATTACTTTTTCTGCGGTTGTACGCGATACTTCTGCCATCCGGGAAGGTTCTGCTTCGGCAGTGAACTCAAACAGGAAGAGACAGTATCCGGTAGTTTCATTCTGTTTCTTCAGCGGCAGAAGCTGCTGATCGGTCCATGAATTGAGTGCGCGGGTCTCCACATAAGCCCGGATGCGCTGATTGAAATGTGCCGCCTGAAAACAGCAGCGTTCAAACTGCGGTTCTTTCGGTACAAGTTCGTAATAGGGCATATCATCGTAATACGCCGGGCCCATAGTCGTCTTATAGGAATCATTTGCTCTGTGAATCCGGATCAGTCCGCAGCTGCCGTCATCCTTTTTTTCGACTTCCATCACACAGCACGGGATGGTAAACGTATCCACAAACATCTGATAATCCATAGCTCTGACTCCTTTCAAAACGGAAGCTCAGTGTCATCATACAAAGAGCGGTGAAGTTCATGCAAACAAAATCACTTCGATTGGTTCGCTGCCCGGATAATCCCTGCTTCAGATCTGCATAGGGCGGCCGGAAGCAGGAGGACGGACAGACATCAGGGTTCGCATTCTGTGTCCTGGTGCAGCTATAATGAACACGGATCTGTACAGAGGAGAACAGCTATGAAGATACAGAATGATGTATGGAAATGGACCAATCAGCCGGAAACATTTTTTCTGGAGTCTGCAGAGGATGGGGTGCAGTCGATCACCATTGAAACTGAACCGCATACGGATCTCTGGCAGCGTACCTACTATCATTTTCGTAATGATAATGCACCGATGCTGCAGATGGAAACGGAAGAGAACTATTTTTCGTTTACGGTTAAAACGGATTTCAGTCAGAGCGCGCATCGCTTTGATCAGTGCGGGATCGTGATGTATCTGAATTCGGAGAACTGGCTGAAAGCTTCAGTGGAATATGAAAACGAAAGCTTCCGTCATCTTGGTTCTGTGGTGACAGTGCACGGATATTCCGACTGGGCGACTACAGCCATCCCCGCTGAAGTAACTTCAATGTGGTATCGCTTCAGCCGCCGGCAGGATGATTACCGGATCGAATGCTCCGAGGATGGCACTGTGTTTTCTCAGATGCGCATCTGCCATATGCCGGAAGGCGGCGGGGTGATCCGGTTCGGCGTTTACGCGTGCAGTCCGGAGAATTCTTCCT
>JAFYGX010000182.1 GCA_017543025.1 Solobacterium sp. | reverse complement strand
TACTGTAACCGGTTAGCCTCGTAATCACTGTGTAAGTAAGTTTTGGATCGTGTTCTTTCTGGCTGAGAAGAGTCAGCGCATATTCTCTGGTTTCACTATTCATATTCAATCTCCTTACGGAGAGAATAGGTCAACCAGAGGCGACATTTTCTAAAAACTACAGGGTGACATTTTCATTTAACGATGACACTGAGATTTGCCGAAGAACTTAAAGGATAACAACCTAAAATGATATAAGGTATTAAGCGTCGGAAACGGCGCTTTTTTGTTGCTTGGTTCACTTTTCGTTCACTTTTTTAAAAAATCGGCTGTCAAAATTGCGCTTTGACTATACTTGAAAATAAAAAAACCGCTTAATCATGCGGTTTTTGGATGGTCGGGATGACAGGATTTGAACCTGCGACCACTTCGTCCCTAACGAAGTGCGCTACCAAGCTGCGCTACATCCCGGGGTCTGTACAGGCACCCCCAGCAGGAATCGAACCTGCAACTAACCCTTAGGAGGGGTTTGTAATATCCGTTTTACTATGGGGGCAGAGCTTTATTATTATACACACTATTTTCTTTTTTGTGGATTTTGTTTTGAAAAAGTCAGAAAGGCAAAATTTTCGCCAATCTTTCACAAAACTACCATCATTTTTACATAAAGATTATTTATCATAAAAGTGTCAATTGAAAAACATTGATATTTCTTTCCCCCTATTGAAGATAAGGAATCTGATCTGCGGATTCCTTTCTTTATTTTTACGGGTTAAAAAGGATGCGTATAGAAGGAATACAGACGGTTAACGGTTGAAAACCGCAGAAAAGTATTGTATATATGAGTGGCGGATTTTTAAATGAAAATCTCGTTGGAATGCGCCGATAGCTCAACTGGATAGAGCATTTGACTACGAATCAAAAGGTTGCGGGTTCGACTCCTGCTCGGCGCGCCATAAGAGTATGTATGAAGCCCGCAATGGGCTTTTTTTGAAATCGGAGGTAGAAGATATGAGCGATTATGAAAGTCTGATTTACAGTGCAGTAAAGGAAGCCGTTCAGAACGTGTATGGCATTGATGCTGAAGGTCTGATCGTAGTTGAAACACCGCGTGATCCGAAAATGGGGGATTACAGTACCAGTGTTGCGATGCGGCTTGCCAGACAGCTTCATAAGCGTCCGACCGAGATTGCCGAACCGATTGCGGAAGAACTCCGTACATCGTTTGCACAGGCAAGCTCCATAGAAGTGGCTAATCCCGGATTTATCAATTTCCGTATTTCCAGTGATTCCCTGACGCAGATCATCAATACGGTGATTCAGGCCGGCGATGATTACGGTAAAAATGACAGCGGAGCAGGAAAGAAGGTTCTTGTGGAATGGGTTTCCGCTAATCCGACCGGTGATCTGCACTGCGGCCATGCGCGGAATGCGGCCTGGGGCGACAGTATCTGCCGCCTGATGGAAGCGAGCGGTTATGATGTGCTCAGAGAATTTTATGTCAATGACGCCGGCAATCAGATCAGAATGCTCGGTGAATCGCTGATTTCAAGATATTTTGAATATTTCGGAAAGGAATACCCGCTGCCGGAAGACGGATATCACGCAGATGATGTGAAGCAGATTGCGGCGGAGATTGCGGAAAAAGACGGAGAACAGTGGCTGAATGCTGATCCGGCAGAGCGCCTGGAATACTTCATGAACGAAGGAAAAACACGTGAGCTTGCAAAGATTGACCGTGATCTGAAGCTGTACCGGGTTCTGATCACTTCCTGGATGCATGAAACATTCTTCTATGAAAACAACCGGGAGCGTATCAATGCATGCCTTGCAAGAATGAAGGAACTGGGACTTACCTACGAAAAGGATGGCGCGCTCTGGTTCAGAAGCACGGAGTATGGAGACGACAAGGATCGTGTTCTGCAGAAGAGCGATGGAACACTTGCCTATATGACGCCGGATATTGCCAATCATGTTTATAAAGTGGAACGCGGATATCCGACTCTCATTGATCTCTGGGGAGCGGACCATCACAGCTATGTGACCCGTATGAAAGCTGCGCTTCGTGCACTGGGATACCCGGAAGGAACGCTGAATGTGGATCTCATTCAGATGGTGCGCATGGTCGAGGACGGTGTGGAAGTCAAGATGTCCAAGCGGACCGGCAATGCGATTACGATCCGTGAGCTCTGCGCGGATGTCGGAGTGGATGCCGCGAGATGGTTCTTTGTTTCAAAGGATGTCGCTACCCATATGGATTTTGATATGAACCTTGCCCGCAAGAAGGACAACAATAATCCGGTTTATTACTGTCAGTATGCATACAGCCGGATGCATTCCATTCTGGAAAAGGCCGGGGAGTATGAGAACTGTACGTCTTATGAGCGTCTGAGTGATGCGCAGGAGCTTCAGATCATGAAAATGCTCAGTGATTTCCCGGGTTATGTTGCCGAAGCTGCGGCACAGCGCAAGCCGAACAAGATCACGGATTATATTCTGTCGCTTGTGAAGGTGTATCACAGCTACTACAACCATTGCCGTGTAATCAACCCGGATGACCCTGCGCTTACCGCACAGCGTCTCGGGCTTGTAAGGGCGACCGGTATCACATTGAAAAATGCATTGAATCTCATCGGAGTCAGTGCGCCTGAAAGCATGTAAAGCAGCCGGATTCTTCTCAGTTGTGAGAGGAATCTGGTTTTTTCTCTGCCTGAAAACAGAGTGAACAGAGGAGGGGGATCAGTTCTCTGTGCCTGCTTCCTTCTCCCATGTCCGGTAAAGAGCTTCGCAGATTCCGATGTAGCGGATTGTGCGATCCGGGCTGTTGACGGGACTGAACGAGAGAGAGGAGCGAATGCAGTCGTTATAATGCGCCAGTTCATAACGGAATTCATGTTCGCAGGGGAAGTGTTTTTCTTCGGTCAGAGTTCTGTTCTGATACAGGAAACAGCGGTCTGCTTTCCAGTAATCCGGCACAATGACTGTTCCATGATCCAGGTAAATTTTAAGATCATTGTTAAAAAGAATGTTGGTTGATACGCCAAGTGAGGCAAGACACCCGTTTTCCAGCTGAACGGAAAGACTGACCTGCTCTTCCACACCGCTCTCTCCGAACGAAGCGGTGCCTGTGCACGAGCGAACTGTTCCTCCGAAGAATTCTGCCATTCGGAAGAAATATGCTTCGTTTGCATATAATACGCCGCCGCCGGATTCTCTGTCCCGGTTCCACCCTGCGATATAGGAGCCGCCTGTATAGGACTGATGGAATTCCATGAAGCGGATCGCACCGAGCTTCCGTTCCGCAATCAGCTGTTTTATATAGGCATAGACCGGAAGAAACGGCGTTTTGATTGCTTCAGTAAGAAACAATCTTCTTTCTTCCGCAAGGTCGAACAGTTCCTGCGCCTGTCCGGCATGAAGGACAAACGGCTTTTCAAGAATGACATGTTTGCCGGCAAGCAGCGCCTCCCTGGCATAAGAGTAATGCAGGCTGTTGATCACCGGAATATATACCGCATCGATCTCAGGGCTGTTAAGAATTTCCCGGTAATCCGTGCAGGCAAAGGGAATATTCCATTTCGATGCAGCTTCTTCTGCTTTGTGCAATGACCGTGAGGATACCGCGGTGACGATTCCGGTTCCTGTTTCGTTCATTGCGGCTGTGAAGCGGCTGAATGTGGAGGCGACGGAAAGAATCCCATAGCGTATCGGTTTTTCTGCTGTTACTGCGGGTGCAGACGGAAAGGAATCGGGATGCGGAACCTCAGGCATTGTTATATTATCTTTTGTCTTCATAATCTGCGGCAGTTCTGTTATACCCCATCAGGAAGGGAACTGTTTCAGACCTGACAGGGAACAGCGCTGCCATTCTCCTTTCTGTGTCGGTTTCAGGCTGATTGTATCATTGTTCCGGCATATCCGTGCAATGGTTATGCATGCATATTGTCTGGACTGTCTGATTGACAGGGGGGATCGGATGATTCATGCATGTTTTAGCGCCCATGCATGCGAAAATGAGCATTATCACACAGGAATCCCATTGTTTTAATGTAAAATTAAAAAGTTCATCTACCCGGCAGGGAAGGATGTACGCAAGCGGGTGAATTATGCTGCAGATAAAAGAGATTTCAAAAGAATACAAGACAGGAAATCTGGTGCAGAAGGCTTTGGATCATGTCAGTCTGAACCTCAGAGATAACGAATTTGTTGCGATTCTCGGTCCGAGCGGATCGGGAAAAACAACGCTTCTGAATATTATCGGAGGGCTGGACCGGTACGACAGCGGTGATCTGATCATCAACGGGATTTCCACAAAGCAATATAAGGACCGTGACTGGGATTCCTACCGGAATCACACGATTGGTTTTGTGTTTCAGAGCTATAATCTGATTCCGCATCAGACGGTGCTTGCCAATGTAGAGCTTGCCCTGACGATTTCCGGCATCTCCGGCGCAGAGCGAAGAGAGCGTGCACTGGATGCGCTGGATAAAGTGGGACTGAAGGAACAGGCGCATAAGAAGCCGAGCCAGATGTCCGGCGGACAGATGCAGCGGGTGGCGATTGCCCGTGCACTGGTCAATGACCCTCAGATTCTTCTCGCAGACGAACCGACCGGCGCACTGGATTCCGAAACCAGTGTGCAGGTTATGGATCTTCTGCAGGAAGTGGCTTCTGACCGGCTGGTTGTAATGGTTACGCATAATCCGGAGCTCGCAGAGCAGTACGCGACGCGGATCGTCAATCTGAAGGACGGTGTGATCCGTTCCGACACCAACCCCTATGAAGTGGAAGAAGATACCGAAGCGGTGCATAAGAATATGGGACATTCTTCGATGTCGCTTCTGACGGCACTTTCGCTGAGCTTCAATAACCTTCGGACGAAGATGACCAGAACGCTTCTGGTGTCATTTGCCGGGTCTATCGGCATTATCGGTATTGCGCTGATCATATCGCTTTCCAACGGCGTCAACAAATATATAAAGGATACAGAAGAAGAAACGCTGCTTGGCTACCCGGTACAGATCACAAGCACGAGTTTTGATCTGTCCGCCATGGTTGCACAGAATGCGGAGGCGCAGAGCAGTACTCCCGATGAAGAAGAACGGGAAAATGATGTCCGTGAGCGGGCGTTTATCAACCGGATGCTTTCCAGGACAAAATCAAACGATCTCGGCGCGCTGCGCACATTCTTTGAAACGGAAAGCGATATCCGGAATTACACTTCGGCAATTGAATATTCTTATCCTGTTACCCCGCATATCTATCGCATCAATCCGGATGACAGCTTCCGGCAGGTGAATCCGGACAGTACCTTTTCCGTGATGGGGATTGGCGGTTCCAGCAGTTTTTCAGCCATTTCCTCTCTTGTTTCAACAAATGTATTTAATTCGCTTCCGAAGGAAGAGAAGCTCTATAAGAATATCTATGACATCAAGGCAGGACACTGGCCGGAGAATGACAGCGAACTCGTCCTTCTGCTTTATCCGGATGGGAGTGTTTCGGATTTTCTGCTTTATATACTGGGAATCAGAGACAGTGATGAGCTGGACCGGATGATTGAAAGCTTCATGAAGGAAGAAAAGATCAATGCGGATCCCAAAGGGGAATGGTTTTCCTATAATGACTTCCTCGGAATCACATTCAAACTGGTCAACAGTGCAGATTATTACCGGTATGACTCCGAACATGAGCTCTGGGTGGATAAGAGTGATGATGACGAATATATGAGGCAGCTGGTGCGCGGCGGCGAGGACCTGAAGATCGTCGGCGTGATTCAGCAGAAAGAGGATTCTGATGTCACCCTGCTGACGCCTGGCATCTATTATTCCAGCGGGCTGAAATCGCATGTCGTTGATATGGCGCTGAACAGCAGGATCACAGAAGACCAGCTTGCCAATGAAACGGTAAATGTCTTTACCGGCAGGGATTTTACAGATACCGAACAGCCGGAGATGGACTTCTCCGATATGTTTTCTGTCAATACAGAACTGCTGGGCAATGCGTTTAAATTTGATACGTCGAAATTTCAGTTTGATGCGTCGATGTTTTCCGGCCTGACGGATTTTTCGGGAATGGATCTTTCATCTGTGATGTCACCGGAACAGATGAAGTTTGATATGTCTTCCATGCCGGAGATTGATTTCATGAAGATACTGAGCAGCTTTGAAATCAAAGTGGATTTCAATGAAGCGGTAAAGCTGGCGGAAGACCTGTTCAACGGATATCTGGATTATGCACAGCAGGATCCCTCGACGGATTTCCGGAACCTGCCGCAGGCGATTCAGAGTTATCTTCTGCTGGATTCAACCAGGGGTCTGATTGAAGAAGAGCTGAAAATGATCATGCGGAATTCGGGCTATCATCTTTCCAGAGATGATCTGAATGAATCGCTGAACGAGCTGATGGATCTGTATATGGTCTGGCAGCTGGATCAGGCAGATCCCGGCTCAGCTACCCTGCAGGATTTTCTTACCAGTGAGGCTGGCGAACAGGCGATGGATCATGTGATTGCGGAACTGATACTGAAACAGGAGGCAAATGCCCATATCCGGACAGAGGATGTCGAGCATCTGATTGCGGCGCTGGTCAGCGGTTATCAGGATTATGCGATTCTGAACCCGCTGGTACCCAATCCGCAGAAAATTCTTTCCTCCTTTCAGGCATATATGGAGTCGACCGGCCGGAAGAAGATTGAAGAAGGGGCGAAAAAGATCATCAATCTGGAGGAAATCCAGTCGCAGGCGGAAAAGGTGATTGCAGAAAACAGTACGGTGTTCGGTGAAGCAATCGGAAAGATGCTTACCGGGGTAATCACAGAACTCATGACGAAGGTCGGGGATACGATAGCATCCTCCATGGAGAATGCGATGGGACAGTTTGCCTCCGGTATTCAGGATGCCATCAGCTTTGATACGGAAGTATTCGCAAAGGCGTTCACAATGGCAGATTCCGACGGGGCGTCAATGGAAGAACTGTTTGCCTCGATGATCAATTCTGCGCAGTATACTTATGACAGCAACCTTCAGCGATTCGGATACGCTGATCTGAACAAGCCGTCTTCGGTATCCATCTATCCGCTGGATTTTGAAAGCAAGGCGGAAGTGATCCGCATCCTGGATGAATACAACGAACGGATGAAAGCGGAAGATGAAGACAAGGTCATTACCTATACGGATATTGTCGGTGCGCTGATGTCTTCTGTTACAACCATCGTTGATATGATCTCCAATGTGCTGATCGCGTTTGTGGCGATCTCACTGGTCGTTTCTTCCATCATGATTGGTGTCATCACCTATATCAGCGTGCTGGAACGGCGCAAGGAGATCGGAATTCTCCGGGCAATCGGAGCTTCCAAACGGAATATTTCAGAAGTGTTCAATGCCGAGACCTTTATTATCGGACTTCTTGCGGGAGTGATGGGAGTCGGGATTTCCTGGCTGCTTCTGATTCCGGGTAATTATCTGGTGCATACAATTGCCGGCAATACGAAGCTCAATGCATATCTGCCGATCAGTTCTGCTCTGGTTCTGGTTCTTCTGAGCATTGTGCTCACGCTGATCGGCGGCATCATACCATCAGGCAAAGCGGCCAGGAGCGATCCGGTGACTGCACTTCGCACGGAGTAGGACTGTAACGGGAAATGAAAGGAATACATGTGCCGACACTGAAAGGAAGAATCATACGTTATCTCATTCTGATTATCGGGCTTGCCATGATTTTTGAAGTGGTCGTTTCGCTCTGGATTCAGAGCAACAACGCGGAGCGAAGAGCGGGGCAGAATGCGGATATCATGTTTGAACAGATCGGTCAGGTTCTTTCAGAGAACCAGGCAGAACTGGAAAAAACCGCAGAAGAATACCGGGAGCTCTGCCTTTCCAGAGCAGATACGGCTGCGTATATTCTGGAGCGTACGCCGGAGCTGGTGAATGATCCTGAAGAACTGCGCAGAATTGCGGCGTATCTGAGAATCGATGAAATCCATCTGTTTGATCGCGACGGTGTGATTTTCAGCGGCACACATCCGGAATATTACGGGATTTCTGTTCGGGATGGCGAGCAGATCGGCTATTTCGAGAAGATGTTGGAAGATCGAACGATGCGTCTTGTGCAGGAATCTGCGCCGAATACGGCAGAAGGCAGAGAGATGCAGTACAGTGCGGTGTGGAGTCCGTCCGGAACGTATTTTGTACAGATCGGCATGCCCCAGACGGCTGTTGCACGGATGACCGGAAAGAATGAGATCTCCTATATCTTTCATCTGCTCAAAGGAGGCAGAGGTGTTAATCTGCTGGCGATTGATCCGGCCGAAGGAACGATCATCGGAGCAGACGATTCGTCCTTTACCGGCAGATATATGTCTGACATCGGTCTCTCAAAGGAAGTTCTGGCTTCTTCAGAAACCGGCAAACATTGCCGCATGAACGGCATCAGCAGCTATCTGATTACCAGAACGATCGGATCGTATGTGATCTGTTATGTCGTCAGTACGGAATCGATGTATCAGAATCTGACAAACAATGCGTTTTTTCTTGCCTGTGCACTGATGCTTACATCGGCTCTGATCGTATTCTTCATCTCGCTGTACATTGACCGGCATGTGATTCGAAACTTTCAGAGACTGAACGATACCATGGCTCTGATTACGGAAGGTGAACTGGATAAGACAGCTGACGTCAATGAGACGGCAGAATTTGCCGAACTCAGTTCGCATATCAATGAGCTGGTCCGCAGTCTTCTTGCAAATACGGAAAAGATTTCCTATATCCTGAATAAAACGGATATCCGGATCGGCGTGTATGAATTCAGCACAAAGGGAAAATCGGTGCGGGTAACAGAGCGGATTCCGGAACTGCTCGGCCTTTCGAAAGAGGATGCGGATTATCTGACCGCTGATTACCATGAGTTTGAGCGGTTCATTGAAGATCTGAAGAACTATGCGGTGGCAGGAGAAGAAAATCTGTACGCTGTTGAAGGAAAGGAACTTCGCTATCTCCGGTTTGAAGAGCGCCGGAACAAAGAGGATGTCTTCGGTATTATCATCGATATGACCAAGGAATTCTCCATGCGCCGCAGAATTGAATCCGAACGGGATATCGATCTGCTGACCGGAATTCTGAACCGGCGGGGACTGAAGCTGCGGATCGAATCAATCATGGCGGGCAGCGAAGATATCGGTCATGGCGTTCTCTGTATGATCGATGCGGACGGACTGAAGGGAATCAACGATACCTATGGCCACCTGAGCGGAGACCAGTATCTGGAAGTGATTGCGGGCCGTCTGAAGGACTTCGGTTCGCGGAAGCATATTGCCGGCAGGCTTGGCGGAGATGAGTTTGTGCTGTTTCTTTACGGGTATCCGACAGAAGAAGAACTGAGCAGAGATATTGCCCGATTGAAAGAGCTTCAGAACAGCGGTTCGTTCCGGATCGAAGAAGGCGGTGAATATACGCAGGAAGTGCCGATTCGATTTTCCATGGGGTATTCCCGCATCACCGGAGAGGATGATTCCTCTGCTGCGCTTCAGAATGCGGATGAGCAGATGTATCTCAACAAGACGAAACGAAGACAGGAACGGATGCCGGAAGCGGAAGAAAGCGAAAAAAACGGACCGGACAATGAAAAACAATAGAAAACCGTTTTCAAAAGCATGTATCATAAAAGTAGCTTGGAGGAACTGACAGTTATGGCTGGAAAACAACCTGTAAAGAAAAAGGTGAAATCAACGGAAAAGAAAGCGGCGGAGGTGATTGCTCCGAAGCTGAAAGCTGCAGCGAAAGCTGAGCCGGAAGTGAAAGCAGCCCCCGCAGCGAAAACAGAGGTGAACGCACAGCTGAAGGAAGCAGTGAAGCCTGAAGTGAAAGCAGAGCCGAATGAAACCAGAGCGAAGAAAAAGGCGGAACCTGCAGTAAAGAAAGCTGCAGAACCGGAAACAGACAAAGAGCCGAAGGTGAAGAAGGAAGCGAAGAAGCAGCCTGCGGCAAAGAAACCCGCTGAGAAAAAGGCGGAAGAAAAGAAGAAGGAGAAAACAGAAGTGAAGGAAGAAGCTCCTGCAATGCCGGAACCCAGGCGCAGTGTTGCCTTTATCGGATCGGAATGCTTCCCGTTCGTCAAAACCGGCGGTCTGGGCGATGTCATGTATGCATTGCCGAAAGCACTGATACCGCTGAATTGCGATGTGCGCGTCATTCTGCCGCGTTATAAATGCATTCCTCAGAAGTATCAGGAAATGATGTATTACCGCGGAGCGTTTGAGATGGATCTCTGCTCTGACGGTAAATCCTACTATGTCGGTATCATGGAACTGGTCATGGACGGTGTTGTTTATGATTTTATCGACAATGATGAATTCTTCAGCTGGGGCAACCCGTATACCGATCTTGTGACCGATATTCCGAAGTTCTGCTATTTCTCAAAAGCAGCGCTTGCGGCACTGAACTTCCTTGACTGGATTCCCGATATCGTTCACTGCCATGACTGGCAGGCCGCACTGGTTCCGGTATTCCTGAAGACACAGTTCGGCGGAACCCCGATTGGCTGGTCCAAGAGCATTCTTACAATTCATAACCTGCGTTTCCAGGGAATCTACAATATCAAGACGATCCAGTACTGGACGAACTTCCCGGATTATGTATTCGACTACGGCGCACTGAAGATGGGCGTGGAAGATGCGAACATGCTGAAGGGCGGCCTTGCCTATGCAGATGCGATTACGACCGTATCCAATACCTATGCGGGAGAGATTCAGACCGAATTTTTCGGCGAGAATCTCGACGCACACCTGCGGTACCATTCCTGGAAGCTGCGCGGCATTGTCAACGGAATCGATGTGGATATCTGGAACAGCAGAACCGACAAACTGCTGGCCGCAACTTATGATGTGACAGATGTGGATACCAGAAAGACCGAAAACAAGCTGGCTCTTCAGGAAGCGCTTGGTCTTGAAAAAGATCCAGACAAGATGGTGATCGGCCTGATCTCGCGTCTCACCAATCAGAAGGGACTGGATCTCGTCAATACGATTTTCCCGGCACTTCTGGACGGCAATACACAGGTTGTCATTCTCGGAACCGGTGATGCGCAGTATGAAGATTCGTTCCGTTACTATGAGTCAACCAACAAAGGAACGGTATGCGCATACATCTCCTATAACGAAGCGCTGGCGCATCAGATTTATGCCGGTGCAGACGCATTGCTTGTGCCAAGTCTGTTCGAACCGTGCGGACTGACACAGCTGATTGCGATGCGGTATGGTACGGTTCCGATCGTACGGGAGACCGGCGGTCTGAAAGATACGGTTCAGCCGTATAACGAATTCACCAATGAAGGAAACGGCTTTACCTTTGACCGGTATGAAGCGGGTCTTCTGCTTGATGCGGTGAACCGTGCGAAGACGGTTTACTTTACATCCCGTGGCAGATGGGATGAGATGGTGAAGCGCAACCTTGAAAAGGATGTTTCCTGGGGGAACTCTGCTGCGCAGTACCGCAATCTGTACCTCGATCTCCGTCCGTAACCGATCAGATAAGGAGCTGAATCAGGAAAGGTGCCGGTGATTCCGGTAATGCCTGCCTGTCAGGCTCCTTTTTTACGCAAATCCTGCAGTTCTCCTGGTTTTCTCTTGATTTTAGTATTTTAGTATTCAGCAGAAACGGACAGGTGGATTGTGTGAATGATGTACGTATATATTAGAAGCGGAGGTAATTTCTGATGAATGAAATGAATACAATGGATGAGTCCGCAAAACTGAATGATTCTCAGGTTGAGCAGATCGCTGGCGGGGACAAAGAGAAATTGGAAAAAATGATGATCAAATGTCCGAAGTGCGGCATGATGTATAAGGCGGGCTCGAAGCATACCTGTGCAGTAAGACGTCCGTAATCGTCAGGATTCAGGGACAGCAATCAGGAAGAGACTGCGGTCTCTTCTTTTCGTTCGCCTGTGTCAGGGAGAGATCCTATAATATACAGTGCATGGGGTGAAATCAGGAATCAAACCGCAGCTCGTCCGGTAAAAGCAGTTATGGTTGTCGTTTCAGGCGGGCAGCAGGAGGGAATGGCTGGTTTACTGTTCCGGTGTTCTGCTGACTCCGTATAGTTTCTGCAGAATAACCCTGCAATGCGCGTCAGCTTCGATCTGTTTCTCGTTACCTGCAGAGCAGATCGCTGTTTCAGACCAGCAGAAGAGGAAGCACACATGGAATTCAGAAACAGAACACAGATGCCGGATTTAGTGAACCGGCTGATGGAAGAAACAGAACATGCGGATGATGGCAGGCTGTTTCTGCCGCACCTGAAGGAAATCGCAGACGGTGCGATGGATGACAGACTGATCGAAATCGAAGCACTGATCGACGGGACGGACGTGGTCGGATATTATGAGATTCTGAATCAGGAATACCTTACGGATAATCCCGGCTACAGTCCCTGGCTTTCCGGTACCTACATCTTTGAAAAATACCGCAGACAAAAGCTCAGTCCGCTTCTGATTGAGCGGGCGTGTGAACGGGCCGGAGAAGCCGGGTTTTCTGATATTTTTGCGGCAACCGTTCTGATCCGGTATCTGGAGCAGTTCGGGTTTGAGGAGATCGGACTGGCGATCGATGAAGCAGGCAATCCCTGCAAGCTTTACCGGCGGATGATTCATACACCCCGCCAGCTGAATGGATGACATCCGAGGCTCCGGCAATCGCTGCGGATCTACCGAACACAGAGAGCCTGACAGAGTGTTTTCATAAAGAAGGGTTAACAGGATCTGATGGGGCCGTCAGATCTTTTTGGTATTCGAACCGGTCTGAAAACATCTGACCTGAGGTTATCCAGTGATATCTGGTTTCCGCTGCGCGATGTGCCTATAGAAGAGAGTGAACGCATGTCATTGACTGCCTGGGGCAAAAGACTGTTTTCTGCATGATCTGAATCATGAAAAAACGCTCCGGATTCTGTCCGGAACGTTTCTGAAAATGCGGTTCAGCCTTTTGTAATGTAGCCGGCAATCGGGTCGGTATAGCGGTCAGATCCCTGTTCCAGCTTTACATAGCGCTTTCCGTCATAATGGTCCATCAGACCGAGTTCCACACGGTAGACTTCATTGGTATCTGTATCAAGGTAGCGATCATAGCCCATGATGGAATCAGAGTATTCCTGCGAGAGGATATCGTAGGTCGTCTGCCGCTGATTCCAGCCGTTTACGATCACTGACGAGGTTTCGGCCATCATGGAGTTAATGAATTCCATATTTTTCCGGTCAATTCCCTGCGCGGCTGCACATCCGCTGATAAAGGCATCCGTAAAGGCAAAGCTGTTCAGGATGTACTGCAGCAGCGGCAGGTATTCCTTCAGCATTCCTTTCGGAGCACTCATGCCGGTCAGACTGTAGATACCGTAAAACCCGGTATCAATGCCGGTATCCATCATTGTCACCTCGTCAAAGACAGAGCCGAAGAACATACCTTCTGATTCGGTCTGGGTCAGTCCGTCTCTGAATTCGGCATGAAGAACCTGATTATCGAGCGGTGTTACCGGCAGGAACGTTCTTGCCGGCATGCGTTCAATCACGCTGAAGGAACTGATCTGCGGGAAGTAGAAGCCTGAGAATGCCGGTTCATAGCCTGCAAGCATAGAGATATATTCGTTGTAGTTATCGGTATAGAATTCTTCCAGGGTTGCCGAAGTGTTGACTGGCGCATAAGCGAAGTACACCGGAATGACATTGCCCGGGAGGGAATTGGCTGTTATATAGTACTGCTTCGCGGCCGGATTCTTGAGAATGACATTGGCGTGAATCATGAAGTAAACCTGAAGGGATGGTTCAGCCGGGTCATAGCACCGGATCCAGGTTCCCGTATTCGCGCCGCCGATTGCGACGTTCCAGCTTTGAGGCATTGAGATCGTGACAAAGCCGTTGTAGGTTGCAGTGCGCATTGTTTCCGCAAGCTTTCCTGCATACGTCTGTCCGATCTTCATTCCCTTCAGATCAGATGGGGTGCTCGGGGCGGAAGAAGTACCGGAAGCCGGAGCTGCAGTGCGGACAGCGGTATCGTCAGTCAGACGGAATTCCTTCCGGATTGCTTCAAAAGTATCCATTGTAATGCTTTTTCCGGAATCCTGATATTTCATGACATAGTCCGCGAACCCGCTGCCGACGGACTCGCATACGCGAAGCGCATGGACGGTCGCATTTCCGACATGGAAGGTATAGAAGATTCCCGGCATTGAGGTGCCGTCAAACTCATAGGTTTTAACGCCTTCAAGACTGACCAGATCATCTCCGTAGTTCTCTTTGACGGCAGGAATGCAGATGTCATTCAGAAATGCTTCCGGGGTTGTGTCAGATGAGGAAATGTAGTCCACCAGAACGTAAGGAATGCTGTCCTGAGATGCTGTGTAGACGTACAGACCATCGCTGTCAGACCATTTTGAAGAAAAGACGCTGTCGAAT
Organism: Solobacterium sp.; assembly: GCA_017543025.1. The sequence continues at coordinate 2,703 of JAFYGX010000182.1, read as the reverse complement.
TTCACGGAAAATCCTCTCGGCGCAATCACTTCCTTCAGGGTTCCGCTGAGTGTGACCGTCTTTCCGCCAAACTGATAGGTGGTTGTATTCGATGTGAAAGAAGATCCGCATCCGCTCAGCATAAGCGCTGCAGACAGTGCCGCTGCGGCAAGGCGTTTCAGTTTCATGGCATCCTCCTTTTTTCTGCTGTCAGAACGGCATGCCGCAAAGAGAGAAGGCATGGGCCGCACTTCAGCTTCTTCAAGTTCAGTATCGCAGGGAAAGCTGCACAAACGCAAGAGCCGCTTCGTAAAAGAGCTGATCGTATCCGGAGAAAAACGGAAAACAGCCCGTTTCAGCAGCGGGCTGTGGCAGGATAATCTGCGGACTCAATGGTTCGTCAGCCAGTGTTCTGCGGCAGCGACCGTATCATGCATGACACGTATCACATTTACCGGGTATTCGCCGACTGCAGTCTCATTGGTAACCATAATGGCAGATGCACCGTCAGTGACTGCGTTGAAGATGTCGGAAACTTCTGCCCGGGTCGGTATCGGAGAATGAATCATACTGGTGAGCATCTGCGTTACGACAAGAAAGGGAACCTTCTCTTTCAGACAGCAGGCCGCAATGTCCTTCTGCACACCCGGCAGCTCGTACAGGGGCAGATCATTGCCGAGATCTCCGCGGGCAATTACGACCATGTCGGAACAGCGGATGATCTCTTCGAGATGCGACAGGCCCTGCCGGTTCTCGATCTTGGAGAAGATCCGGACGGATTCAGCGCCGCACGCATTCAGCGCATCGCGCACTTCTCTTACATCTTCGGCAGATCTGGTGAATGGCTGCATTACAGCGCTGACGCCGAAGTGCAGAGCTGCGGAAAGGTTCTGCCGGTCGGTTTCCGTAAGGGCGGGCATCGGTACATCCCTGCCGATGATCTTGATGCTTTTGCGGCTGGTCAGCGTACCGCCGCGAAGGATTTTCAGATCACCGCCGGTTACGGTTCCTTCCAGTCTGCCATCATCCATCAGTATGCCATCCTGTTCACAGAGTGCGTCAGTCACAGCTTCCGGAAGGTGCAGTGCGGCAAGCGGAATCCGGTCTGCTTCATGTAATTCAAGCGGCTGCGGCAATGTGCCGATGCGCAGCTCCGGTCCCTGAAGATCAATCAGAAGTTCCGGTTTTACTGATGCTCTTTCTGCAGCGGTCTGAAAGCAGCGGATCATCGCTTCGCTTTCCGAAAGGGAGGCATGTGAAAGATTCAGCCGCATACCGCTCATTCCGGCCTGAAACATTTCCGTTAATGTATCTGTATCGCTGCAGGCCGGCCCCAGCGTTCCGAACAGTTCAATCATGGCTTCATGATAGCAGAAGAACGCAGGAAAGAGGAACGGATCCATGTACAGAAAAAGGAAGCCCGCAGAGGCTTCCTCCGTGTTTTTCAGCTGAAATAGACATAAGGGTCTTCCAGCGGGTGGTACAGCTGACAGCGTTCGGCATAGAGAACAACGGTTTTTCCGTCATTTCCGGTGTTGACCAGCTTCAGGGTTCCTTCCACCTCAACCCAGTCACCGATGTGCATTTCCTCAATTTTCACGCCGGTGACCGTGAGTCCGCAGAGCGAGGTATCCGCACTGCAGCAGACCATTGCCTGGCGGCCGAACACAAACGATTTATCATAACCGGGTATTTTTTCCGAATAGATTCCCCGGAGAATGATTTTCTTTCCGTCATATTTTGCCGGGTCTTCCATGCAGTCCATATACCAGAGACCATAGTCATCATCTTTGATGTCGATCACAGCAGAGTTGATGTCAAACGGCAGGGTGCCGCTCTTCAGCTGCACCTCCTGGCCGTGCTCGCCTTCATAGAAGATCTGAGCCCGGCGGTTGATCGCCTTGATATTTCCTCTGACCATCTGCGCGCTGGTATCCGGCGTGCAGCGGTTGACGATTACGACATTGCTGTAGCGGAGCTGTTCGAACATGATGCCGCGCATGTTGTTGATAAAGGATTCAAAGGTGCGGGCATCCACTGTCGTCAGTACTTCCACGATCGGCCAGTAATCCGGAAACTGCGAGAGTACTTTGGTATTGACCGGCTCACTGCCGTTGTATTCGATGAAAATCTGAGAAGGATGACAGATCGTGTCCAGTTCATGAATGCGCTCCGGCGTAAGGGTTTCAATAGTGTCGAGATATTCTACCGTTACGTTGTGTGCCTTGCACCAGTCCGGTTCATATTCGATCTCGCCTTCTTCCAGGCAGATAATCAGTGTGCGCTCAATTCCCTCCATGAAATTCTTATCATCGAGGGTTTCCCTGATCAGGGTGGTTTTTCCGCTGTCAAGGAAGCCGGTAAAGACATAAACCGGAGACGGCATCAGTGCACCCCGAAGAGATCTTTCATCTGGCTGATATCAACTTTCTCGCCGATTACCGTAATGAGACCGGTGTAGGCAGGCTTGCCTTCGCGGATATCGATATCACCCGGAACATAATCGAAGAACAGCCATTTTCCTTCATGATCCGGTACGATTCCCTTGGCCCGGATAATATTTTCGCCAAGACCGGAAAGCGCAGTGCGGATCTCTTCTTCCGAATATTTGTTGATGGTTTCAATACCGATGGAATCAAAGATTTCATCCGCGTCATGTCCATGATGATGGTGATGATGGTGGTGGTGCGCATGTTCATCTTCGCCAAGATGGATGCGGTTGCC
>JAFYGX010000181.1 GCA_017543025.1 Solobacterium sp. | reverse complement strand
CTGCCGCAACATCGATCCTTGAATTCGGTATGAATCCAGGTCTTGTCTCCGCGTTTGTCAAAGCGGCGATTGATGAGATCATCGAAAACGACAGTTCTGTGTTTGTGAGTGAACACCGTGACTGTCTGATGAGCCTGGCGGAAGAATGCAGATACGCAGAAGCCGCCTCTTTGCTGAAAATCACGAAGATTGTCGAAACGGACAATGATGATCAGGAGACACTGATCCCGTATGAAGAAAATGTTTTCTATTCCACATGGAATGCGCAGTCATTTCATTGCGAATGTACCTCTCATTCTCAGATTGCATTCGGTACTGAGGAAGCGCTGAATAATTATTCAAATCTGGTTGTTAGGGATACGGAGGAAAGATGGGGCATGCTGGAAGGGGCCGCAGCAGACTGCAGGGAATCTGTCTTTTCTCCTCAGGGAACTGCGGAAGGGTTTGTCACCGCGCACGAGGAACTCTATACGATCCGGGAATACCTGAGATTCGGTGAATATGCTCCGACTGTATATTTTGTGTATTCTCCATGTACATATGCAAAACGATCCCTTGCCGCAGCTGGAAGCACCATTCCGGAGAAGATACATCTGATCGCAAAAAATGAAATCATCTCCGGCGGGGAATCGGTTGGAGTTATCCTGTATGGCGACAATTTTCAGCCGCGCTACTTCGGCAGTTATCTGCTTACTGCGGATTCAGCAGAAACAGCTACTGCAGTACAGGTCAGCGCTTCGCTTTTTGCGGCATATCAGTATATCGTGAATCATCCTCATAAAGGATTGCTTTTTCCGGAGGATCTTGATCACCGGGAAGTACTCCGTTATGCCTCAATGCATCTTGGGTCATACATCTCTGAAGTACTGTAAGATCCCTGCGGTACTGCTGTCTGCAGCCGAACCGGACCCATGCATGAATCATATGTTTTCTGCTGCGATGGTTCATATTGAAGAAATTTTCCGGTGAAGAGGAATACGATTTCTTGCGGATACAGCAAAATGACGATAGTTTAGAGATAGGATAAAGGAAACGTGAATTCATGATTGAAAACAGAAAAAATGAAATAAAGCAGGTAAATGAGAAGGAAGAAAAACTCGTTGATGTGACCGGCGGCGTCAAGATGATTCCGGGGAATAATGAGGATATCTTCCGTAAAGATACGAATCCGGAAGAGAATCCGTTCCTGAAGCATGAGTAATCTTAAGATTTTTCTTCGTCCGGATACATCGTTCTGAAAATATTTTAGTCGTGTCTCAGATGATACACCGGAATCCTGATGCGTTGATCAGTGAAAAGAGCAGCGTGAACAGCAGATAATATCTATACTGTTACAAAAAGCACAGATTGAACTGTGCTTTCATTCTTTACTTGGACAATAATGCCTGATCGTTTGCGAACTCTTCGCCGCTTGCGGCTTCGAACTTCTTCATGAGATCCTCAACGGTGAGGTTTTTCTTTTCTTCACCGCGGACATCCAGAAGAATCTTTCCTTCATCCATCATGATAAGACGGTTGCCGATGTGAATCGCATCACGCATGTTATGTGTAACCATCATCGTTGTGAGATGGTTTTCATTAACGATTTCCTGCGTCAGATCAAGAACCAGCTTTGCGGTCTTCGGATCAAGAGCAGCTGTGTGCTCATCGAGAAGCAGTATCTTCGGTTTCTGAATCGAAGCCATCAGCAGGGTGAGTGCCTGCCTCTGTCCGCCGGACAGAAGACCGACTTTCGTTGTCATCCGGTCCTCAAGGCCAAGGCCGAGCGTAGCAAGTTTTTCGCGAAACATCTCACGGTCTGCGTTTTTAACATTCCACTGAAGTCCGCGGGGTCTCCCACGCTTGGCAGCCAGTGCCAGATTCTCTTCAATCTGCATATCTGCGGCAGTGCCTGTCATCGGATCCTGGAATACACGTCCGATCAGCGAAGCGCGTTTGAAGTCGGGAAGTCCGGTAACGTCTATGCCGTCGATGTAGATCGATCCTTCATCAACCGGCCAAACACCGGCTACCGCATTCAGCATCGTGCTTTTTCCTGCACCGTTGCCGCCGATCACTGTGACAAAATCATTTTCTTCCAGTTCCAGATTCACATGATTCAAGGCAATCTTTTCATTGATCGTTCCGGGATTGAATGTCTTGCAGATATCTGTCAGTTTGAGCATCGCTGTCATCAGTTGTCCTCCTTTGCATTCTTTACAGAACGCTTTCCCGCACGGCTGAATGAAGTCTTCATTTTCGCCTGCATGTTCGGTACCGCAAGGAATACAGCTACAACCACAGCGGTAAGAAGCTTCAGGTAGTTGGAATCGAGCTTAAGCCAGAGCACGATTACAATTACCAGGTAATAGATGATGCCGCCGATCGCAACGAACCCGAGACGCAGTGCGAAATTCATCCGCTTTCCGAAGAGACCGTTGCCCAGCACTTCTCCGATTATGACTGCCGCAAGACCGATGACAATTGCACCGCGGCCCATATTGATATCCGCAAATCCCTGATACTGCGAGAGCAGGCCTCCGGACATTGCAACGAATGCATTGGAGAGGGCAAGACCGATCACCTTCATGGAATTGATATTGATTCCCTGTGCCTTGGACATTTCAGGATTTGAGCCGGTGGCGCGCATTGCACTTCCGTGTTCCGTTCCGAAATACCAGTAGAGAACAGCGATCACAAACAGAATCAGAAACAATCCTGTAATAATCGATCCCGGAATATTGCGGCTGGTTACAAACAGTTTATATTTGTCGACAGGCAGGCCTTTATTGGCTGACATTCCCATGATGGCAAGGTTGATCGAGTACAGCGCGAACTGAGTGAGAATCCCTGACAGAATGGCAGGAATATCAAATGCTGTATGCAGAATGCCGGTTACTGTACCGGCTAACATGCCGGCAACTGCCGCCACAAGCACCGCAAGAACCGGATTGACGCCTGACAGAATGAGCATGACTGTCACTGCACCGCCGGTTGTAAACGATCCGTCAACGGTAAGATCGGCGATATCCAGAAGGCGGAAGGTGATATAGACACCGAGCGCCATAAATCCCCATATCAGTCCCTGTGCAATGCCTCCCGGCATCGCACCGATCAGATTTCCGAAATTGAGCCCCATAATCATTACCCCCAGTTCTAAATGTTATCCTTTATAGCAAAATACGGGGCGAAACACCCCGTATTTCGTGTTATAAGCTGTATATCGGTTTACTGCCGTTCTGCTGCAACATAATCGGAAGGAACAGTGATTCCGAGTGCATTACAGCGTTCCGCGTCGTACTTCTTGACCGGATTCTGGTAGTATTCGATCGGCATTTCACTGACGTTGGCCTCGCCTTTGAGAATCTTGGCAGCCATTGCGCCGGTTGTCTTTCCGAGTTCGTAGTAGTCGATGGAAAGGGTTGCGATTCCGCATCCGCTCATGATTCCTTCTTCACCGCAGACGATCGGAATGCCCGCTTCAGAAGCGACAGCGTCGATCAGTCCGGTGTTGCTGGCAGCAGTGTTGTCTGTCGGAATGTAGAGTGCATCATTTTCGGATACAGCAGTCGTGGTGATTGCCTGAACATCATTAGAATCTGTGAAGGTATAAACTGTGACAGTCTTTCCTTTTCCTTCCAGTGCTTCCTTTACAACCTCTGCCTGATACTTGGAGTTGGCTTCTGCAGAGCAGTAGATGATACCGATCTTTGACGCATCCGGAATCAGTTCATCGAAGATGTCAGCCTGCTTGTCAAGCGGTGCAAGGTCACTTGTTCCGGAAACATTCGTTCCGACAGTTCCGTTGAAGTCATCAATGGAAAGGGCAGTGCCGTATTCTGTAATGGCTGTGCCGAGAACAGGAATCGAAGCGGTTCCATTGGCAGCTGCCTGCAGGGCAGGTGTCGCGATTGCGAGCATCAGATCAACATTCTCTGTCACAAATCCGGAAACGATCGTGTTGCAGGTGGCGCTGTCGCCGGCTGCGTTCTGATAGTCAAATACAACGTTTTCTTCGCCAAGCTGAGCAACAAGCTCATCCTGGAAGCCCTGAGCAGAAGCATCAAGTGCGACATGCTGTACGAGCTGGACAATACCGACGGTATATTTCTTGCCGGCTTCTTCTGTTCCTGCATCTGCAGCAGCTGCAGGAGTTCCTTCATCCGTAGAGGCTGCAGGTTCGCCTGCATCCGTTGCTGTACCGCAGGCTGCCAAGCTCATGCTGAGCAGTGCGGTAAGAATCATTTTTGTAAATTTTTTCATGTTAATTTTCATTCCCCCTGAAAGTGTTTACAACACTGTGAATTTTATTACATTCATGGTATTCCGTCAATGCACATTAAGATATAAATT
>JAFYGX010000180.1 GCA_017543025.1 Solobacterium sp. | reverse complement strand
TTCGCCAGTACCTTTTTCAGTGTGCTGCGCGGATCACCGGCAAACGGCGTTCCATCCGGCATATAAACATCGCAGATCAGCCTTGCGACCCTGGCCTGCTGCGGTCTCCATGGAAGAACTGCATAGGAGTCAAGATCCGGATGAAGATACATGTCTGATTCATTGATTCGTACAAATCCTTCGATGGAACTTCCATCGATCATGATTTCGTTGTTGACTGCCTTACTGATCTGGGATGCGGTGATCGCAACGTTCTTCAGCCGCCCGAAGATATCCGTGAACTGCATGCGGATAAATTCAACATCGCCTTCTTCTACCAGTTTGATGATCTCTTCTTTTGTGTAGCTCATATGCATTTCCTCCTGAAATAAAATAAAAGAGCAAAGGAAACCCGGTTGTTCGGGCACCTTTGCTCTGACAGATTTCATATTACCGGTTCATCTGAAAAGTGTCAATCATTTTCAGAAATACTTTCTGTATTTTCATCATTTCTGCAAATTATTACATTCAAAACACATCCGCTATCCTGCGTCCGGCCTCCAGGATATCCTCCGGATCCGCGAACATGGAGAAGCGGAAGAACCCCTCTCCGCATCTGCCGAATCCTTCCCCGGGAGTTCCGACAATCTGTGCCTTCTCCAGCAGCAGATCGAACGTTTCCCAGCCGCTCAGACCATGGGGGCATTTCATCCAGATGTAAGGCGCATTCACTCCGCCCGTATAGGCAAGGCCCGCACGATTCAGCGCCGCCATGAACACTTCCGCATTTCTGCGGTAGATGGAAAGCGTTTCCCTGATCTCTTTCTGTCCCTGTTCGGAAAACACCGCAAGTGCAGCTCGCTGGAGGATGAAGGAAACTCCGTTGGTTCTGGTTGTGCGGTTGCGTACCCACATCTCATTCAGACTTCTGCCATCCCGCTTCAGTGCTTCCGGAATCACGGTGTACCCGCAGCGTGTTCCGGTAAACCCTGCTGTTTTGGAAAGCGAACTGATTTCAATGGCACAGGTTCTGGCTCCTTTGATTTCATAAATACTGCGGGGAATCCCGGCTTCGGTAATAAACGCTTCATAAGCCGCATCAAACAGAATCACGGATTCCGTCTCATTTGCATAGTGAACCCATTTCTTCAGCTGTTCTTCTGAGAACACTGCGCCGGTCGGGTTATTCGGAGAGCAGATGTATATCAGTGCGGTGACCGGCTTTGCCGGAGGATCCGGCGTAAACCCGTCCGCCAGTGATGTTTCAATGAAATGAATGGTTCTTCCGTCCATGATATTCGCATCCGCATACGCAGGATACGCCGGTTCGGGCAGAATGACCTCAAGACTGCTGTCAAACAGATGCAGAAGATCCCCGAGTTCATCGCTGGCTCCGCTGGAAATAAACACTTCCTTCGCATCGAGAATCACATTCCGTCTGCGATAGTATTCCTTTACCGCATTTCTCAATGCCGGATCCCCGCATTCAGGCATATATCCGTGAAACGTTTCTGCTCTGCTCTGTTCCTCTGCGGCCGCATGAATCGCTGCGATGACTGACGGACAGAGCGGCTGCGTCACATCACCGATGCCAAGCCGCAGAACTTTCCGGTCAGGATGAACGCTGCAATAGGCGTTTACCCGATCTGCAATTCCTGCGAACAGATAAGAATCCTGCAGTTTTTCATAATGCCGATTCACTGTTGCCATCCGTCTTCTCCTTCTATCTGCACCTCAGCTTCAAACACAAATTCTGCCGGTCCCTTCATCCATACCGTTCCGTCTTCCTGAACCGTCAGTTCAAGTTCGCCGCCGTCAAGCTCCGCAATGACAGGCTGTCCGCCCGCACACAGTCCTTCTGCTGTGCAGACGGCAGCACTGGCACAGGCTCCGGTACCGCACGCCAGCGTGACGCCGCTCCCTCTTTCCCATACACGCATGCGGATCCTGTTTTCTGACAGTACCGTCACAAACTCCGCATTCACTCCGCCCGGAAACATCGGATAGTGTTCAATTTCCGAACCGATCCGTTCCGGAAGTCCAAGTCCGCTCTGATCCGTAATGATTACCGCATGCGGATTACCGACCGATACCGGATGGATCAGATACGAAATGCCGCCGATCTTTGCTGTGACAGGCTTGGAAACCGTAACCTTTCCCATATTGACAGACACGGCAGTCACTTCCGCCCCTTTCCGGTGAAGCTTTACCTCACGAATTCCGGACTGTGTTTCAATCCGCAGTTCTGTCTGATCGGTATATCCTCTGGCATATACATACTTTGCGACGCAGCGGATCCCGTTGCCGCACATCCCGGCTTCGCTTCCATCCGCATTGAAAATACGCATCCGGAAGTCTGCAGCAGCAGATTCTGAGATATAGATCAGCCCGTCGGCTCCGATTCCGAAATGGCGGTCACAGAGCCTGATCGAACGTTCTTTCACATCTGCGGGAGGTTCTTCGAAGAAATAGAGATAATCATTTCCGGCTCCCTGCATCTTTGTGATTTTCATCGCATTACACCCCGCTTTCTCCGTAGTTGGAAAGGACTCGTGCGGAAGGATCATCTACCGCACACCCTTCCCAGTTCCGGTTCGGCATCCAGAAATCCGCAATCATTTCCGCATTTCCGGGGTAATACCTCTCAAACAGCTCACGATACAGCAGGCTCTCCTTTGTGAAAGGCGGGCAGTAGGAATACTTCCTGCAGTTTGCTTCGAATTCTTCCTGTGTATACAGATCTTCCGCATAAGCACGGATATCCTCCACCATGGAATGACCTACGGCATCAGAAAACGCCGCTTTCTGCCGCCAGAGAATTTCCTCCGGCAGAATATGATCCGCTTCAAACGCCTTGCGAAGCAGGTATTTTCCCATGTTATGACGGTTCATTTTAAGTACCGGATCAATGCTCATCGCATAGCGGACAAACTTCAGATCTCCGAACGGAACTCTCGCTTCCAGAGAATTGACAGAAATGCATCGGTCTGCCCGAAGCACATCGTACATATGCAGCTCACGGATCCGTTTTTCTGCTTCCTTCTGAAACTCCTCCGCATTCGGTGCGAAGTCTGTATATTTATAGCCAAACAGCTCATCGGATATCTCCCCTGTCAGAAGCACTCGTATATCCGTGTTTTCATGAATATATTTACAGACAAGATACATTCCCACCGATGCCCGGATCGTTGTAATATCCCACGTTCCGAGAAGATGCACCACATCTTCCAGACAATTCAGTACATCGTGCTTTGAAATGATCACTTCGGTATGCTCGCTTCCGATATAATCCGCGGTTTTCCGCGCATATTTCAGATCGATCGCGTCCACATCCATACCGATGGCAAACGTACGGATCGGCCGGTCGGAAAGCCTGGCCGCAATCGCACACACCAGAGATGAATCCAGACCCCCGGAAAGCAGAAACCCGACAGGCGCATCCGCATCAAGCCGTTTTGCCACACCATCCATCAGAAGCCGTCTGAGTTTTCTGCAGATTTCATCTTCACCTTTCATTGTGAACTGCACAACTTCAGAAGGATCGTCATATCGGACAAAGCCATCCCGTTCTGTCCAGTAATGACCCGGCGGGAACGGCATGATCTTCCGGCAAAGTTCAGTCAGGTTTTTCGGTTCACTTGCAAACACCATCGAACCATCCTGCAGGGTTCCGTAATACAGCGGGCGGATGCCGATCGGATCACGGGCTGCGATCACCATATCCTGCTTATGATCGTAGAGAACCATTGCAAATTCCGCATCCAGTGTCTTGAAGAGTTCCAGACCATATTCGTAATACAGCGGAAGAATGATTTCACAGTCAGAACCGCTGATGATCGGATACTGTTCTGACAGACGCCTCCGTATCGGCCTGAACCCGTAAAGTTCTCCATTGCATATCGCATAGTCTCCGTCCCTCTCAAACGGCTGCATTCCCGTTTCATCCAGTCCCATAATGGCAAGCCGGTGAAATCCCATCCAGCCGCGCGGAAACGGTACGAGCCGGCTCATATCCGGTCCGCGTGAAACGGTTCTGTAAAAACTCTTCCGGATCACATCTTCCGGGATATCCTTCGACAGTACTGTAAATATCGAGCACATAAAATGGCACCTCCGTACGGACGGCAATCCTCCTGATCATCTTCAGGACGAAGGCCGCCTCTCCGTGGTGCCACCTGACTTACTTCTCAAACCGGGTTCCAGCAAACCCCTGCGGGGATAACGTGCCGCTCTCACGCCTTCCCTACTTAACACCTTTGCTGTTCGGGTCGGGCTTGGAAGTGTTTTTCCGTTCTGTCTGTCATACGGGATTCCCATCTGCTGCCCGCTCTCTTGAATGACTCGCTCAGAAGTACTCCTCTTCCGCATCGCTTTGCTTTATGTATGGTTGAAGCGTAATGCAGAAACTGCAGTTCGTCAACCTCTATTTCATATATTTTCAGAAAATTATCATTTTATTTTCTGTCAATAATGAAACATCTTTCAGATAGATCCCTAACCGCGGTGGAAGACTGTACCCCCACCATGACCCTACGATATCAGCTGATCGCTTACGCAAAACGCCCGTCATCTGACCACTCCTCCGGATGGTGACACGGATTTCCAATGCTTTCCTCTGTCTTATCTGCTGATGCAGAGCTGACGCCATGAAGGAAGAAATCCCTCCATTTCATCCGCTGAAACAGATCATTCTGACAGGCTTTTTGTTATCCGATTGTTCCCTCTGACAGCCGCATTGCCTCAGAATGCTCTGTCCAGCAGTTCAAGTCCATAAGTCCTGACTTCACCATTCACGGCATCCATGATCCATTCCCCGACGCTTCTGTCATTTCCGAGCTTGTCGAATACGTTGGAGGAAATGATCGTATGCTGGGTATTATGTGTTTCAGCATCCTCATTAAAGCTCCAGATATAGATCCCGACATCGGGGATATTCCTCTGCAGTCCATTTACCATGTCTTTCAGATCGTTCTGAAACTGATCCCCGAGCTCTTTCGTCCGGTTCATTGTTCCGCTGTCGATATAGGACTGATACTGTATCAGCGTATCATCACGGAAAGAGCAGTCAAACAGTATCTTAACGCTGTTACCCCTTTTTTCGTGAAGTGCACTGAGACTGTCCAGTACAAGGTTGTCTGTCGTCAGACGACCGGAAATTTCTGCCGGAGATTTCCACAGATTGACAGCTGTATCGTGCCAGCCATCATAAAGAAGCAGCGAACTGTCAACACAGACGGTCACATTTTCCGCACTGGGGAACCGATCAATCACATCATCCGCAAGCAACGAGGCCGCAAAGCCGCCTGCTGAAAAACCGGTCACAAGCAGCGTATCCGGCTCCCCGATATACGGCCTGATCTGTTCAATAAAGGCAGAGTAATTGTGGTAGCCTGTGTGATACACCGTCTTTTTCCCCTCATAAATACCCGTCCCGGCGTGAAAATCACCTGTCGCATAAGGGATTACAAGAAAGCTCCAGTTTCTGAACGGGTTGTTCTCCGCATCGCTGCCGATCCCGCCCTGTGCCACAAAATCCTGTGCCGTCATATTCTGTGCATAAAACTTCTTCCCGCCTTCGGAGGTTTCAGGCGTAATGCTTACGCCGCCGCCGAAGAAATAAACGACCGCTTTGTTTTCTGTACCTTTACGAAAAATACCGTGCCATTCACTTCCATCTGAAGACGTTGCGGTTTCCACCGGTATTTCGTACCATTCGCCGATCGCCGGTTCACCCTGAAGCTTCGGGAACGTTCTCAGAACGGTCAGCTTCAGAAATACAAACAGTCCCAGCGCAATACCTGCACTCACAACACCGATGACCACCAGCACTTTTTTCAGTCTTCTCTTCAGTTCTGTGTTCTTCACAACGGCAACCTCCTGCATGTTTTCTGATTGGCCAGGCCGGATCAGAGTGATACTATAGTCTCATCGCGATCGCTCACAGTCAATGTTCAGGCGAAAAATGATACGATCCAGCGAATTCGTATCATTGTGCAGAAAGGAGACCGTTTTCATGTCGGATTATGCAGTCTCAGCCTTCGGAGAAGCGCTGTTCACATTAATGAATACGAAGAATATTGAGAAGATCACCGTGGATGAGCTCTGTCAAACAGGCGGTATCGGCAGAGCGACCTATTTTCGCAATTTCAGGTCAAAAGATGAGATCATCACCTCCTATATCATCATGAAGTGGCGTGAATACGAGCGGAAGTACAGGCTCAGAGAACATCCGCTGAATAACAGCTATCGTGTAATGCGATTTTTTGATTTCTGCTATTCCATGCGCAGAAAAAACGATCTCATTATCGATCAGGGCCATCATGGCGCTATCCTGTCTGCGTTTGAACTTGTCACAACCGACAGCGACACCGATCTGCCCATGGATACATACGAAAGCTTTTATCTTGCTTATGGTCTTTTCGGCATCTTCATGAAATGGGCCAGAGGCGGTTATGCGGAGTCCGTACAGGAAATGACGGAGACAGTGACAGAGAAAATATTCGCGGCAGCATATACGGAACGGGGCAGTAACTGAAACCCATGTGAGAACGATTATTTCGGGGCCCGTGAAAACAGAATCCGTATTCTCTCCGTCAGGCAGCCCGGAATGCGGATATTACTTTTTCTGTCTGGCCATCCATGAAACCGCCCGGTTCCGCTCCTGTCCGTTCGAGATGCAGAGTAAAGTCAGTGATCTGCTTTCCGGTATTCGTATATGCGTTTGTCATATACTCTGCTGCCAACGGTAAGCCCGCCCTTCAGAGTTTCAGCGAGCCGCATCCCGGACTTCTCAAGCACTCTGCGTGAGCCGGTATTCTCTTCAGCACACCAGGCAACCACACAGGAAAACCCTTCCTTTTCAGTCAGATATCTGAGTACTGCCTTCAGCGCTTCCGTCGCAAAGCCACGGCCCTGCCACTCTTTTACAGTGCTGAATCCGACTTCTATCTGATCATTCTGACAGTCATAAGCACCGATCGTCCCAACCGCAGTGCCGTCAGAGTCCATCACCCACGAATAGGAATGACTGTCTTCATAACTGCAGATGAATCTCTGTACCGTCTGCTTTGCCATATCCAGAGTCGCATAGGGATTCCAGCCCGAGTACTGAACCATCCCTGGATCGCTCCCAAGCCGCTTATACAGGACTTCCGCATCTTCCGGAACGTATCTTCGCAGGGTCAGATTTTCTGTTTGAAGCTCAGCTGTGCCATGCCCGGCGGATGCGATCCGCGATTGATTCGCGGTGTGCTCATACTTCTGATCGTATTCGGAACGATTCATACCTGCCTCCTTATACTCTTCTGTTCTCATATTTTATATTGCAGTCTTTCTCCTGAACCATACCCGGCTCTCTTGCAGAACATAGAGCTGTCTGACAGGAAGGCAAAACGTGAATCATAATTGTCTACGGCAGCGGATATCGATCCGATCCGCAGCAGAAACCCATCTGAGAACTGCAATCCCGGTACCTGAAAAACCGGAATCCGTGTTCGTTCCGCATTCCTAATCCCTGAACGGTTCTTCTGAAACCATGCTGTAGCATATGCAATCTGAGCGACATTATAACTGCTGCTCTGAAACCTCCGTGCTATCATTACGGGGAGCGTGAAATCCGATTCATAGTTCCGTTCAGGGGGTACTATATGGAAACTGTTACTGAACGTGAGTTTGCGACCTATCCGCGAAACTTCCTCAGATACCGATGGTTCAGGCCGATTCTGGTCGGTCTGCTGTTTATTGCGTTCTACCTGCTGCTTGCTTCGCTTGTCTTTCTGATTACAAGCCTGGGATTCCATACCACTGTCACAGGTACGGGATATGATGATCTGAATTACTATACGGCCGCAGGCGCATTTTACAACTGCTCGCTCTCAGCCATATACATACCGTCGTTTCTGTTTGCCGCATTGATTATAAAAGACCGTCCGTTTTCTTCCTATCTTTCCTCCATGGGCGGATGGAGATGGAAAATCTTTCTGAAAACAGCAGCGGCCGGAACAGTCATTGCCGGAATCCCGATCATCCTCCGGCTCCTGCTGAATGGAAAAGTCGGCGAGGTCCTGTTCACTCCGGGCGGTCTCATCCTTCTGGTTCTGCTGATGCCGCTGGTATGTATTGCGGAAGAGCTGCTGTACAGAGGTTACATCAGCCAGACGGTCAGCAGCTGGTTCAGACTGCCGGTGATCGGTCTGATTGTTCAGACGATTGCATTTGCGGCGGTTCATCCATACAACCTCACCGGCGTCATCTACATTGCCGCATCCGCTGTGATTTACGGTCTCATCAGTTATTTCTCAAGAGGAATTGAAGCCTCTTCCGCATTGCATATCGTGAACAACCTCGCCGAACTCATTATGGGCGGATTCGGATACGGGATACTCACAGCGGAACAGACGGGATCTTCAACCCTGTTCAACATCATACTGAAATCCCTGTTTCTCGTATTCATTCTGTATGCAGACAAAAAGCTTCACTGGTTTGAGGAAGTCCGGTATGACGATATTGAACCATTCAATGCAAAACACCCGGATCAGAAAAAATAACCGCTCTACCCGCATGGAAGCAGACCGGTGATTCCGTTTTCAGTCCATTAAGCAGGCAGCGGCATTCCCGCCTCGTCCGATTCATAAACCGCAATCCCATGCGCACGCCGGATGGGATTTTTTTCGTCTTCTGCACCGGATGCAGTCAGATGCAATCTGTTTCGAACAACCTGCCGCTGAGCCTGCAATTACATCAGGCGCAAATCCGATATGCCGTAATGCAGTTGCCAATTGCATGATTGGATCAGAGAAAACAGACTCTGCGATTCGTTTCAGTATCAGAACCGCAGCAGTCCGATCACACAGGAGGCTTCCATGTATATTCAGAAAACACTGAAAAATACTGTTATGAAACGCTTCAGAACGATTCTGCCTGCCCTGCTTGTGAGCAGTCTGTTCCTGTTGATGTCTTCTGCCGGCTGTAAAACCGTCGACGTGAAACCGCGGTTGATACAGCCAGAACGATCACCATCCTTGCGACCAGTGACATTCACGGAAAGCTCTGGCCCTGGGATTACCGGACAGACATGCCGTCCGATTCCGGAAGTATGGCACAGCTGAAAACCGCAATCCGGAAATGGTATGATCCGGATACCTGTCTGCTTGTTGATGCGGGAGATACCGTTCAGGGTAATTCCGCATTCCTGTTTCTTGACGAGCCATACAACCCGATCATCCGGGCAATGAATGAACTAGGCTATGAAGTATGGACCACAGGAAATCATGAATACAACTATGGGATGAACGTGCTCAGACGCCTCATATCCGGTTTTCAGGGCCACACAATCGTAAGCAAAGTGCGGGATGAGACCGGCAGTCCGCTGGGAGAACGATGGGCAATCATAGAGAAAAACGGCATCCGGATCGCCGTTGTATGCATGGTCACACCGAATATCAGTTTATGGGATGCGGCCAACCTCAGAAACTGTGAAGTACGGAATCCGATCAGCGAAACCGAAGCGATCCTGAAGGAAATAGAAGGAAAGTATGACGTCCTGATTGCGGTGAATCACATGAGCATCCCGCAGGAGTACGACACACCCGGCTCCGGCTGTGCAGAATATGCGGAACACTTCCCGCAGTTCGATGTGATCGTTGCCTCCCATCAGCACTTGCTTGAGGAAGAAACCGAAGTCAACGGAGTTCTGATTGCCGAAAACAGTTCGTTCGGAGAAACAATGCTTAAGATTGATCTTACCATGCAGAAATCCGTGTCAGGCTGGAAGGTCACAGACCGTACTTCCCGGGCACTCCGGATGTCTGATTATGAGCCCGATCCGGAATTCATGGAAACATACCGGCCGTATCATGAACAGATACTTGCCTCAATTCGCTCGGAAATCGGAATTTCGGAAGGACCGGATGGTTTTCTGATTCCATCGGAAACCGAATGCATACCAGGCTTTCTGCTTCAGAATGCTCCGCTGGTCAATCTGTTCCATGACGCTGCAGAAAGCTTTACCGATGCGGATATCACCGCATCCATGATCGCAAGCCCCAGCGCTGATCTTCTGCCCGGTGCATTCTGTGCGAAAGACCTTCTTGCGTTGTATCCGTATGAAAACACCCTTTGCCTGGTCCGGATGAACGGCAGACAGCTGAAAAAATACATGGAATGGTCCGCTTCGTTTTACAACACATTCAGACCCGGTGATCTGACCATTTCCTTTGATCCTTCCATATCGCTTTTCGATTACGATTTCTTCCGCGGCGTGAACTACGAAATCGATATTTCAAAACAGCCCGGAGAACGGATTGTGAATCTCAGAAAAGCGGACGGAACACCGGTTCAGGAGGATGATTCGTTTACGGTTGCGGTAAGCAGCTACCGCTATCAGAGTCATCTTTCGCTATACGGACCTGTCTTTTCAGAAGAAGACGGGCTCCCGGTTCTGATCGAAGGCGATATCCGTCCGGATCTCGGCGCGTTTACGGACCTGCTCGCAGAGTATATCCGCGCTGACCTGGATGGAACTGTGGGGCCGGACACCTCCGAAAACTGGAAGCTCATCGGAGTTGAATGGGATCCGCAGCTTCATCAGAAAGCGATTGAGCTGATCAACAGCGGCGCTATTGTGCCTGAGCTGACGCATAACTACAGTCATCTGGCTGCGCAGTCCATCACCGAAAATGACCTGAAAGATCACTGAGTATTCTGCGGAAGCACATCTGTTTCACACGGTCTGCAGAATGTACTGCCTTCCATAATAAAAGGGGATGCATATAGGCCCCCCTGTTTTCCTGTACTTCCGGATAATCCGGATTCTCAGTTATCGGTTTTGTTGTCAGCCGGCTGATCGATCGGCTCTGCTTCTGCAGCAGCTCTTGCCCGTACCTGTTTTTCAGCTTCCTGCTGAAACTGTTCAACCGACTTCACTGCTTCTTCAACTCGGTTGTTGAATTCCTGTTCCATTTCCTCTACTGCTTCCTGGACAAAGCCAACGGTTGTTCCAAGCGTCAGGAAATCGATTCCGCACTGAATCTCCCAGAGACCGACGAGAATACCGATGCTCGTAGCAGCTGTGGAAGGATAGATGAATGAATAGATACCGAGTATGGCACTTAGAATCCCGCTGATGAACCCAAGAACCCAGCGGTTGTTGAAAAACCGTGTCTTCACGGAATAGTAGACGATGATGCATCCCTTGATCAGGAACCATGCGGCAGTCAGAAACAGAACAACGCGGTCAATCCCAATCATGTTTCCGGCTGCAGGTGTATTGCCCGGACGGAACAGATAAACAAATCCGAGAACAACTGACACAATGCTGATCAGAAATTCCGGAACAAGCGCTTTCCGTTTGAAGAAACGGATGATTCCATAAATTCCGTAGACAAGCATCAGAGCCGCAAAGAACAGCATCACGCCATAGTATGTACTTACCGGAGCGGTCATGCAGAAGATGCCGCCGATGATAAATACGATACCGAGAATAATACTAACAGCAACCATTTTAATTTCCCCTTTCTGTATGGCCATTGCCATATACCTGTACTATGATGCATCCAAAATTGATCAAACGCAAATTATAAGTTCACTTTTCATCATCCGCGGACTGCACTGCTGACAAAAAACAGCCCCTGCCCGTCGAACCGATTGTCTGAAAAGCCCGCCTCCTTCACTGCAGCACTTTAAACTTCATCGGACAGAACGCTGTTCTTTCAGCAAAACAGACATGCATAAAGGACGGATACACCGTCACAATAAGAGTAATAAAGAACAGAGGGGAAACAAATCTTTATAAAACCATTGATTGGAACACCTGCAGATTATTCTGACAGAGCACATTGGCTTCCCCTGCCGGAAAACCCGGAGGAGCCGGTTGACCTGATTTACCTGTATCCTTCCAGCTGCAACGATCCGAACGCGGATACGATCTGCACGATTGACAACCGCAGTATGGTCGAAGGTGCAAAACGCAACTTCAGTCAGCAGGCGGAAGCGTTTGCACCGGTTGCGAATCTGTTTGCGCCGTACTGGCGTCAGGTCAACGGCATAAAACTGAACCAGATGTCATTCGAAGAAGTTGACCAGGCAGAATGGGCTGAGCCGCGAACGGATGTGTATGCGGCACTGGACTGGTATTTCGAGCACCTGAACAACGGACGTCCGTTTTTTCTTGCCGGCCATTCACAGGGCTCCAGACTCTCCTACATCGTTCTTTCCGAATATATGAAAGAACACCCGGACTATTATTCCCGGATGATCGCAGCCTACTGCATCGGAGATTCTCTGACAAAAACATACCTTGAACAGAATCCGCATATCAAAGCTGCGCAGGGTGAAGATGATCTTGGCGTTGTCGTTTCGTGGAATACTGAAGGGCCGGAAAACAAAGGTCATGCATCTCTGGTCGTGGCACCCGGTGCCGTCGCAATCAACCCGCTGAACTGGAAGACCGACGAAACACCTGCATCGGCAGATCTGAATCTCAGTTCCTTCATGCCTCATCTTCTGACGCATGGTCTGCACCGGCTGAGTGTGAAAGCCGATGCAGTGGTGGATACGGAGCGCGGAACGGTAATCGTTACCGAACCGAAGCTGAAAAAATACGTGATTACGGCGCTTCCGGGACTCGAAAAATTCGAATCCGTTTTCGGTCCGGCAAGCTATCACGGAAGTGATTATTCCTTTTTCTACCTGAATATCCGTGAAAACGCCTGGGTCAGAGCAGAAGCGTGGTTTGCGGCTCATCCGCTGATTTAAGACACGGTTCAGCCTCCGGGAATTAACTCCCTGTCCGGTTTCAGCGGCGTGGTCTGAAAAAAACAGATGTCTGCCACGGCAGACACAGGGCATCAGTTCATTATCATGTGCAGAAAAACAGGCTTATCATGCATGAAAGGCCCTGTGACACACAGAGCCTTTCATTATGCACAAATATAAGTGCGAATCCCGGAGCCATGCAGAGAAGCTGCAATTCATTCGGTTTTACGTGCGGAATACGAGTGCTGACCGACCCGGGCTGTCAGAAATAGAACAGCCGCAATCATAATCGGAACGGCAATGGTATCCAGCTCAGAAGAAGAATAAAGTTCTGTCATCGTCCCGCAGATCGAGCCAGTCAGCGCACAGAACACAGCCCGGGGCAGTGAAAGCTTATGCATCAGAAGTAATACCGGAAGACCGGACAGAAACGAAACCATAAGCATGCCAGAACTTCCTTACCACGGATTTCTGCCGTCCGCTCCGGCAAGCCTCACCTCATGTGTCCCGAACGGGATGCCGATCAATGCCGCCGCTTCCCCTGTTCCCCATATCAGGATGGAAGCACTTGCCAGCGCCGCTTGGCCGACAGTGCCCGTGCATTTCCTGTTTCTATTCAGACCCGCCACCTGTAAGAGTACAGAATAACGTCCGCTGCTATTCATTCAGCCCGCGCAGAAACGCAGTGCTGATAAGCGAAAATATCAGATATGTAATCAGTGTTCCGAAACAGACGTCGCTCAGAAAATGGTTTGTCATATGAACCCGGTTATACCCGTAGATCAGCACAAACACACAGGCCAGCGCAAACGCAATCCCGTTCGTTCTGCTGCTTCGCTTTTTCATCACATCCGTCACCATCGGCAGGGAGAACATCATACTGGCAATGGTCATATTGCCGCTGGGCCAGCTCTTGTAGTTATCATTACTGCCGGCCAGATTCGGAATCATCTGCCACCAGCTGCGGTATTCGCTTTTCGGATCATCCAGTGTAATCAGATACTTATACCTCGGACGGGAGGCCACCTGTTTCAGCCAGAGATTCACATTATCTGCAGTGATGCCCGCAATGAGAATCGCTGCGCCGACCGCGATCAGTCTGTCCGGATTACTGCGGTCAGCCAGCCGGACAACCGCAAACGGCACCCAGCTGTACAGAACTGCCCAGAACAGCCAGCTGAACACGGACCGTATCGGAGAAGTCTCTCCGGCGACGTACCCGAACAATGCTCGGACCGCTTTTCCGTTATAACTGTTCGAATAATATACCGCCATAAACCAGCCGAGAATCAGAAGCGTCCAGGCCAGCAGATGGTATCTTTCTCCCTTCTGTTTCAGTCCTGCATACAGACAGGCTCCTGCCGCCGGATACAGGCAGTAGGAAAAGTAAGAACCATAAGTCGCAAAAAAGGATCCGATTTCTGTTCTGTCAGCCAGTGCCACGTTGATTTCAAAGTCCCGGAACGAGCCGATCAGAATTCCCAGAACACATACCGCAATCACGGACCTGAAACAGCTCACCGGCATCGACATAATCGTTTTCCTGTTCATGTTGTACCCCCTTATCTCTGTCACTCACATATTCAGATCATTCACACAATTCCTCTTAATTATTACCATCTTGTCCTGAGATGCAATAACAAAGATTCCCTTACCAGTACGCCGGATCTGAAGATTATGGATACGGGAATGCGTAAAAAAAATATAAATAATGCAGGAAGCGAGCTCTTCTCTCAAAAAAAACGTGTCACAGGATAAACCCTTCGTATATTGATTATTGAGAAAAAGACATACAGTCTGAAAGGAGTCTGCAATGGAAAACAATTCTGCACTTGAAAACAAACAGCTCGAAGCGGTCGCGGGAGGTTCCGAACCGATCTTTCTGGCAGATACAGTCATCTGCCCGCTATGCGGACATCGGCCGCTCAAACTGGTTGCCGGCGACGAGTTTACCGATACCTACAAATGCGAGTACTGCGGAAAGACCTGGGTTCACACGAAGAAAGAGCACCCGAAGATTCATCCGGGTCTCGTCTGCCCCCGCTGCGGTGACAGAACCCTCAACTGGAAGCTGCTCAGTTCGGCTGGCGGAATGGATCGCATCCGGTGCGGGACCTGCGAGTATGAGATTACAGTTCCTTCCGAAGGGTAAAATTCATACTACTGGGTAGTTGACCTCACCTGTACCTTCACTGCATCCGGCGAAGGAGCAGCAGACAGGAACACAAGGCACAAAAACAGAGCACCGAAGCCATCTGTATTGACTGATGGCATGACAGCACTCCTTCTTCCCGTTCCTGAAGAGCTGCCTGTGTTTACAGAACCGGCTGAACCACAGCCGGTTTTTTTATGCATGTCTTAAAGACATCCGCCCTTTATCTGATGCCCTTCCCTGCCATATCAGACACGCCAGAGAGAACAGACGATTTCTGCACCTGCAGATGACAGTCTGGACAATAGCCGTCCTGCGGACAGGATCTTTCGGAAACAGACATTGCAGAAGATCCCTGACAAAGGCGCATCTTCTGCCGCAAAAAACACCGGATCATCCGGATAAATCCTGCTTTCCAGTCCAATCGGTCAACACATGATTATTGAAAATTATTTCTCTTAAATTTGAAATTTCTAATTTTCTTTCTGAAAAATACTTGACTATTTTCAGACAGCCTGCTACGATCTTTCTGTCAGAGCAAAGGTGCATACATACGCCCTTTGCTTTCTTTTTTTAAGGGGGTGAGAGCTATGGAATCGTTTGAATTGTTCGGACGAAACCGGCAGAAACATGAGGTTCTGTAAGACAGCATAATCCGGAAGCGGATCAGCAGAAAATGATTTTTACAGCAGGTACAGATTTCACGGAAAGGCAAGGGTGCCCTGAGAAAGCGAAGGGAAACAGCTGTGCCTGGAAGGAGGAAGATGTAAATGACAAAAGAAATCATGGATGTATTGAACAGTGAAGTGTTTGGAGTGTGGTTCCTCGTCGGAACAGCACTGGTGTTCTGGATGCAGGCGGGATTTGCAATGTGTGAAGCCGGGTTCACCAGAGCAAAGAATGCAGGAAACATCATCATGAAGAACCTAATGGATTTCTGTATCGGAACGGTGATGTGGTTTATCTGCGGTGCCTCACTCATGCTTGGAAAAAATATACTGAACGGATTTGCCGGAGGATTCTCATTTGATGTATTCACGAACTACGGCAGCTTCGATTATTCTGCATTTGTCTTCAATCTTGTATTCTGTGCGACAACTGCCACAATCGTTTCCGGATCCATGGCAGAGCGCACTAAGTTTTCCAGTTACTGTGTATACTCTGCTGTCATATCCGCAGTGATTTATCCGATTGAAGCACACTGGACATGGGGCGGCGGATTTCTCTCTGCCCTGGGATTCCACGATTATGCCGGGTCCAACTGCATTCATATGGTTGGCGGAATCTGTGCACTGATCGGGGCCTGGATGCTTGGCCCGAGAATCGGAAAATTTGAGCGGGACAAAGACGGAACTGTCACGAAGGTCAACGCCTTCCCGGGACACAATCTGGTCATTGCGGCGCTGGGCGTATTTATTCTCTGGCTCGGATGGTATGGATTTAATGGTGCGGCCGCCACGGATATTCCGACACTTGGATCCGTTTTCCTTACAACTACCGTTGCCCCTTCCGTTGCGACCGTTGTCTGTATGCTCTTCACCTGGAAAAAATACGGCAAGCCGGATGTTTCGATGTGTCTCAACGCTTCCCTTGCAGGACTGGTCGCAATTACCGCTTCCTGTGACGTTACTGACTGTGCAGGAGCTGCCGTCATCGGTGCTGTTGCCGGTCTGCTTGTAGTATTCGGAGTCTGGCTCAATGATTTCATCCTTCACATAGATGATCCTGTCGGTGCAGTATCCGTCCATATGCTGAACGGAATCTGGGGAACGATCGCAGTCGGCCTGTTCGCAACTGCATCCGCACCGGGATTTGCGGTTGCCGGCATCCGGGAAGGTCTGTTTTACGGCGGCGGTGCCGCACAGCTTCTGAAACAGCTGCTGGGTATTCTGATAACCTGTACATGGACCGTTGCAACGATTTTCCTGACATTTACCCTGATCCGCAAGACAATCGGTCTGCGTGTTTCGGAAGAGGAGGAAATAACCGGTCTTGATGTTACGGAGCACGGCCTTCCTTCTGCCTATTCCGGCTTTGCCATCCTGGACGTTTCCAACACGATGACGATGGGCCTTAACGAAAACACCAACATCGGAACGGATCAATACGAGCTTGCATCTGAAACTGTCAGAAACGCATCGGTTCCTGTATATCAGGCGAAAGAACCGCTGCCTGAGTTCCGGACCGGCATTCATAATGTGGTTATCATTGCCCGCCTCTCCAGATATGACGCACTGAAAAAAGCTCTGAATGAGCTCGGAGTAACCGGAATGACTGTGACGCAGGTAATGGGCTGCGGTGTACAGCGCGGTGCAGGAGAGCGTTACCGTGGAATTGAACTGGATGCGACACTTCTTCCAAAGGTGAAGCTTGAAGTTGTCGTCAGCGCAATCCCGGTTGAAGATGTGATTGAAACTGCAAAAAAAGTTCTTTATACCGGACACATCGGAGACGGAAAAGTATTCGTCTATCCGGTAAGCAAAGTTGTCAAGATCCGTACGGGCGAAGAAAACTCTGCTGCCCTGCAGGATGTAGAATAAACGTTCCCTGAACCAAATCAGAAATTATGTGCAAAAGGATTACGGTCTGCTTTCCGAAGCAGGCCTTTCCTTTTGTCCGCCATCCATCAGGCGTCCGCACTTTCCCCTGCATCTGAACACAGCGGCTTTCCTTACGAGCAATCCCGCGGATCTTTCTTCCTATGCCGCAGGTTTCCTGTAACGCTCTTCCGTGTGTCCGAATACTTCCGTTTCCTGTTTCTCATGGCGCTTTCATTCTGCCGCAGCTATGATCCCTCCAAAAACATAACCCAGGACAAAGAGCACCGGGTCTATGTAAATCCTGTTTCCTGAACTGTGTTTTTCTGCTCATACTGCACCTCTTACAGGTACACTTTAGTATCCGTAATTAACGAATCCAATGCCGTTAATGTATCCAATCGTCGAACGTTGAGATATTTTATATCAAGATCTCTTAGCTACTGCCATCATTCCAATTAATAGCATTATTATTCGTTAATGAGTATAACTTGGTTCGCAAATGGAATAAGAAAAACAGGTAATGGATCCCTGGCTTGGTATACAGATCCATCACCCTGCTTTACTGTTATGATTATTATGTCAATTATGAATGAGACATTACACTAGTGAGTACGGATATCCTTTTTTGCGGTAAAGCCGTATCGTCCAACCGTTTCACCGAGTTTTACATAGCTTCCGACCGGAACATCATTTGCGGTCTTTGCAGTGGAGAAGGCAACCAGCCCGGCATTTTCCAGATGGATAAATCCGTTTTCACCCATATATTCTTCTGAAACGTCAATACCAACGACTTCTCCCAGAAACATATCATGGCTTCCAAGGCTGATGATTTCCTTCAGAGTGCACTCGATATTCAGCGGACTTTCCATGATAATCGGGGCATACTCCAGATGATTCGCCTTTCCCGGGGTTAAGCCGGTCAACGCCCATTTGTCCGGACAATCCTTCGCACTGACTACACCGCACTGATCCGCAGCCGCAGCCAGTTTTTCCGTATTGAGATTGAGTACGAATTCACCTGATTCCTTTATCATTTCATACGATACACGCGAGGGACGGATGGATACATAAACCATCGGAGGATTTGTACATACTGTACCGGTCCATCCGGCAGTCATAATATTTGTTCTTCCATCTTTCGTGCCCGAGCTGACCATAAGTGCAGGTACTGGGTAAAGCAGCGTTTTTGGCTTGATATCAATTTTTTTCATAAGATTATCTCTTAGCCTCCCTTTGTATTTTCTTCATACTAACACTGCCGGAGAACATCTGGCTGGCAAACAATTAATCCATCATGAAAAGACCGGACAAGCGAAAGCTTCTCTGCAGGCTTCGGTATTATTTATCAGCTGAGATCTCATTTCCTTTCACATCAAATTTAAAAGATCGTGCATAATTCTGGAACGGCCAGACTTCTAATGTTTTTCTCGCGTTGTTGTAAATAACGCTGTATTGGGTCATAGAAATGCCGGCGGCCTTTGTATAAGCGTTTTGAGCCACGCTCTGAAGGATCACCAAAGCAGTGGATTCCGGCATCCTGGTATAAAAATCTTCTTTTGCTGTATCTTTGTAACATTCCAGCTGCCCAAGGATCGTAACGAAACGATGATAACCATGACCGTAACCGTAACTGTAATTCGAAGTCATGGCTTCATCCGTCATTTTGACGGCCTCTTCTCTGAGTTTGCCGTTTCTGTAAGAATCCTCCATATCGTCGCTGCCCAGGTAGAAGTTCGTGCAGATATCAGTAGGAATGACCTTGACCTCGCTGTTCCGGCTTTCGATTACGACACTGCGGCCGGT
>JAFYGX010000179.1 GCA_017543025.1 Solobacterium sp. | reverse complement strand
TTATGTAAAGGATCTGAACGGAATGGATGAATCCGCATTCCTGTCAGAAGTCCGGAAATCCTTTGATGTGACGGAAGCGGGGCAGAAGATCCGTCCGGAAGCACCGCATGAAATCATCATGCGCCTCGGAACGAAGAATTATATTCTGACACCGCACCGCAGCACCTATGATGAGAGTGACAGTATCAGCCGCCTTGATGTATCGATCCTGCAGGAAAACCTGCTTGCGCCGGTTCTCGGCATTGATGATCCGCGCCGAAACAAACGGATTTCGTTTATCGGCGGGACCGATGCCGCAGAACAGATCTGTGCATGCACGGAATCAGGCGGTGTCGGCTTTGTCCTCTATCCGACCGATATTCATGACCTGATTGCGGTTGCGGATGACCGGAGAATCATGCCGCCGAAATCAACCTGGTTTGAACCGAAGCTTCTCAGCGGTCTGTTTATTCACAAACTTTAAAAAAAACTGTCCGCAAGAATACGGACAGCAGAGGGGCAGGCCTGTTTTCAATGCAGAATCTGCGTCTTCTGCACAGAATCCTGACCTGTTTATATTAAACAACGCAAACAGTCATAAAAAAGACATAGTGTACGCGCGGCGCTGAACATTCATGCAGGGATCCGGCGCAGATTGGAATCACTTGTTGTTTATTATTGCGGCAGACTGATAAAATAAAAGAAGAATTGTGCGGGAGAACATTTGGAATGGGAGATCTATATAAGTGCAAAAAATGCGGACAGCTCTGTTACGGAGCAGCAGTTTCGGAGGTGGATGGAAATCTTGCGTCTGAAATACTGACCACGCTCGCCAGTGACGGGTTTATTGAAGCGGCCGATTCGATTCCGTTTCTGGATTCGGACTTTTCGCAGTTCCTGCAGAAGCGTGTCGGCGTAGCTGCAGTCCGTTATGATGCCAATCCTGCATTCTCGAATGTGATTTCCAACATGCGCCGTGACAGGGTGGTCATCGGCACAAAGAGAATTGAAGACGGCTATGTATGCCTGAGCTGTCCTGTCTGTTCCTCGCAGGAGTTTTTCTCCCGCATCGGTTCACTTCCGACATCCTATGTCGACGGGCGCTGGGAAGATTATGTGGACAGCGATCATACCTGGTATCTGCTCAGTGACGGCAACCGCGGCCAGGGTTCCTTTACCAAACTCGAACGCAGAGAGCTCACAAACTATGTGCTCCAGGAAGACCGCGAAGATGCCCAGGTGATTTACGATGAGATCATTCAGGAGGGCTATGATTCGGTCATCAAGTCCAAAGGCGGATTTGCGCAGACAAAGGATGTTGATCTCACACAGTATTTCCGAACGCTGATGAATGTAAAGACGGATATTCAGATCATGGAAACCCGTCTGTTTGATCTTGTGCTCAGTCAGCTTCCGGCGGAGCGTGATTATATCAACTCCACATGCCGTTCCGAAGAGACGATTGTCAACGAGATCGACAAGGAAAAACATCAGATTGCCGGGATCTCGGAACAGCTTCGCCGGGAACTGGAATTTCATATCCGGGAAGACTGGCGCGAGGCAAACGGAATTTCGATTCCGCAGGAACCGATCAAACCGGTGATCGAGCCGCCCGCGGAGCCGGAATACCGTCAGGCAGGACTGTTCAACCGCAAGGAAGTAATCCGGCAGAATGATGAACTTCGGGCTGCCTATACCGCAAAAGTGGAAGAGTACAACGGTATTCTCCGCAGTTATGATGAATCTCTGGAAGCCTATAAGAAGGCCAAGGAAGAGTATGAGCGGCGGCAGACTGAAATATATGAACAGGAAAAGACAGCTTGGGAAACCAGCCCCGAAAACGTTGAAAAACAGAAGAAACTGGATGAGCTGACAGCCCGGGATGAAGAGCTGAGCGGAATGCTGAAGAATCCGCTGGAATATGCGCAGAAGATGCTGGAGAATTCCGGACCCGCCAAGGTGAAGCGCCTGTATGAAGCGGAGATTCAGCGCAACGCAAAGATGCTGCGGAAGGGATATCAGACAGAATCTGATCTGCAGAATGTGCTCTTTGTATTCCCGAAGTATCTGGATATTCTTGCAGTCTCAAAGATCTATGAATATCTGGTGACAGGACGTGTTACCTCACTGACCGGCGCAAACGGAGCCTATACGCTTTATGAAAGTGAAATGCGGAGTGCCCGTTCTTCAGGAATGAGCGCAATGCGCAGAACGGAAAATGCCGCACGGGAATTTACGATTTATAATGCGCTTTCGTCTGTTTCCAAAATCATGAATGAAATCGGCGCAAAGACAGAAGATGCGACGGAAGAACTCAGGACATCCAACAATACGGAAGCGGTGGAGGATTACAACCGCACTGCCGATTCCTTCTATTCGCTTATTGATGAGGATCTTAAAATCTGCCGTGAATACAGCAACC
>JAFYGX010000178.1 GCA_017543025.1 Solobacterium sp. | reverse complement strand
TAAACTGGAACCCTTGTCAAGTACAATTGTTTGACAGTTTCGAGATTTGTCTGGAGGCAGGAAAAATGAAACGCAGGAAGGAGCCACCCCTGGCTCACAACCTGCGTTTTCAAATGGTCTGTATCACAGGAAAATTCTCTTTCTTCGAAGAGCTGAATCAAATCAGAAATTATGCAGTATAATCAATGCGTCACAAGAGAGATCAATGGCTCCGGAGAGGTCCGACCACGAACGGTATTGTGACGGCTATACAAAAGAGATTTTGTAGAGGAGGGATCTGACGCCATGATTGGCTAGGATCCTTTTCCTCTTTTGGCAGCCCATTACCGCAAGAAAACCTTCGGAGCGACGACGCCCCTTCAGGGGCACGAGGAGATCCGAGATGTATCAGAACAATCCAGCCATACCGTAGATGTAATTCAGATGAGGTTCTGTCTGCCAGGCCTGCGGTGTGCCGTATTTTCTGCGTTCTTCTTCCGGCATGGCGGAAAGGAACTTCTGAGCAGCTTTCGCCTGAGACAGCACTTCTTCCAGCTGTTTGATCTCATCGTCGATTTTATCCCGGTGTTTCTTGTATCGTCTGATCACTCGTTCCAGAAGCAGCTGATCTTCAATTGTGATCTGAACCGGGTCCTTCTTCAGAAGCTGAGCGGCCCGGTTTCGTTCCTGACTCTGTTCCCGTCTCTTCTCCGCCTGTTCTTCCTGCCGTTTCAGGTTTCTCTGCACAATAGATTCAAGGGAATCAAGCTCTGTTGCTTTTACGCCGAAGTAATCTTCGCAGGGATAGACACCTGTCACGCAGTAAAGGTAAAACTCATGCGGTGTCAGCCCGGCAAGGTCCAACTCATAGATTTCGTTATTGTACTGATTAATACAGCCATCGAGCATCTTCTCTGCCTGATCTAAGCTCCGGCAGAGCGAAACAGGGTCGAGAACCATCGTCTTAAGCCGGGAGAAGAATGCCTCACAGGCTGCGTTGTCCTGGCTGTTGCCACGCGCTGATACCGACTGAAGAAACCCATCATTTTCAAGCAGCTTTTTGAAGGTAAATGACAGGTATTGGGAACCCTGGTCGCTGTGGACCAGAACAGATGTGTTCTTGCCACGAAGCTCATTGCCATGTTTGGTCATCATCATTTTATACGCTGCCTTGATCAGATCTGTGGTCATCTGGCGTTTTACTGACCAGCCAAGGATCTCTTTGGTGAATGCGTCACGAAAAACGCAGAGATATATGGTTGTACGAAGAATTCCGAAGTAGAGATAAGTGATGTCGGTGCATATGATATGCCGCGGTTCAACACGGAAATTCTGGTTCACAAGGTTTTCAGGTGCTGTGCAGGGGTGATCATGTTTGGCTTTTCCTTTATATGCATCTTTCTTCGGAGTGGCTGCGACGAGATTCATCTCTGCCATCAGTCTGCGGATCAGCTTACGCCCAACATTGCACTCATATTCTCTCCAGAGAAATGACTTGAAGACCCGTTCTCCCGGAACGAACGAAATCTTCTTGATGATCCTGCGCATGCATTCCTTTATTCCATCTTCTTTCTGTGTCTTTTCCGTTTCCCGTTCTTCCGCTGCCTCCTGTGCCTTTCTGCGTTCCATATAACTGGAGCGGCTTACCCTGCACATACGAAGTATTGCGGATTCTGGAAACAGTTCGCCGGCCACTTGAATGATTTTATCTGCGACGGTCAGTTTCCTTTTTCTCTTTTCCCCATCATTCTCTGCAATCTGGAAAGATTCTCCAGATATAGTAATCGTTTTTTTTCCTGCTCGTATTCGAGTTCCGCTTCGAGATACATACACCTTGCCTCAAAGTAAGCGAGCTTGTGGGCATCGTCCATAGACCGGTCCATACGGCTCAGCGGAACTGTCGCATCCATATCCGTCGGCAGTATTCGGTACAGGCTGCCGTCCTTGTGCATTGCCATAGCACGCTTCCCTGCAGCGTTGGCGCGATCCTTTCCAAGGGCAGCGACATTAAAGCCGCAGGCTTTGTAAGCCTCCACATAGGTCATATGGTCTTCTTTGACATGCTTTACCATGGCCTTGTAGAAGTCCTGGCTGTAGACAAGCTTTCCCTTGCGCAGAGTCTCTACATAGTCGTTCGCAAACGCTTCCCGGATCTCTTCCGGAAGCTCATCCAGCTTAACTCCTGCGATCACTGCTTTCTGCTCAAGACTTCTTTCTTCCTGTTTGTTTCGTCCCGACATTCACTTTTCTCCAATCTCCGTACATGATATCAGACGCCAAGAGTTTTTCCTCTCTGCCTTGCCTCATCTGCAGCGCGGTCTTTCATCGCCTGATATCTGGCTTCTTCTGCCCGGAGATATTCGTTGAATTCTTCCTCGCTGAGCTCGTTCAGATATTTCTCATACTGCACAGGTGTCATTCGGTTTCTGTTCCACTGCCGGCGCTCATTGTTGTAGTAAACTGCATACTCCGATATGTGCTCTGCCAGAT
The DNA here is from genome assembly GCA_017543025.1 of Solobacterium sp. The sequence continues at coordinate 6,974 of JAFYGX010000178.1, read as the reverse complement.
CTTCAAATGTCGCGCAGCCCTGATAGCTGCACTCATCCTTGAAGTGGCCGAAGAAGCTTTCCTGGGGAGCGTTGTCCCAGCAATTTCCGCGTTTTGACATGGACTGTCGCAGGCCAAGCTTCTCAATTCTTTTCTGAAATGTTTCATTAAGGTAAAGGATACCCTGATCACTGTGAAAGATAGCGCCGGGTTTCATCTCAATGCCGTCAAGGGCGTCGACAGTGCTGATGACCAGTTGAAGATCGTTACTCTCACTTACCGAAAAGTTATACAGCCTTCCGGTAACCGCATCTATGGAGGCGGAGCCATAGGCAAGCTTATTGTCTCCGTAGTGGATATAGGTCACATCCGTAAGGATGTGCTCATTTGGTCGTGCAAGGCGGAATCGTCGCTTCAGAAGATTATCTTTCTTGTGTTCCTCCAGAAGTTTTCTCGCATCAATCCTCGACTGTTTCCTTTCCCGCAGCCCGGAATGAACACCGAACTTCTTCATAAGCCGCCTGATCTTATTCCTGGAGAAGTGATCGCCGGTGACGTCTGGCATCATCATATAGATCTGCCGGGTTCCCTTGCGGAAGCCGCGGTATTCCATTACTCTGCGGATCACCTTGATATCCCGTTCATCCTGTTCGTCTTTTTCAGCCGCCGTCATGCCGTAATGATCGTCACGGAGAATAGAGTAGTACGAAGAGTGAGAGATACCGATCTTCTTCAGAAGATATTCTGTGCTGACAACCCGCATCGGGTCAGCCGGATACCCCTGTATCCACTGACACAGCTGTTTCTTCTCGGGAAGCGACATGTGTGGGAGCTCTTCTTCCCGTATCCTTCTGAAGCGTTCTTCCCGCAGCTGAAAGAGCTTCTGATACCTGCCATACTGTATCCTTACGCGTTGTTCTGATACTTCAGTACACCGGTCATCCGTTCTTTTCCATGACCTCAGCTTATAAGACAGATTGACTCTGACGGAAACAGGAAGATCTGCCGGTTCAATCTCATACAGCTTCAGAATCTCATCAATGTCCATAATCTCGATCAGAAACAAAGCTTCGTTGAAGAAAGCTTTACTGAACCTCAGCTGTATCGCGGTAATTGATTCTATATAGGGATGCTCGCTATAAGATTCAACGATTTCACTAGAGTAACAGATTTTCCTCGGTTCTGTGCGGGCACCGTCAAACAGTCTTTTCAAGGTGTATATGCGCTGGTAGCCAACTCTCACAGGATCGATGCCGGCTTTCCGCAGGCCATCCTCAATGGACTGTTCCGGATACGCAGAGAACAGATCGTTTTGAAATTTCTCTGTGAAGACAATACCATTTCTGCATTTTCTGAATTTGCCAGTGCCCAGGAGATATTCATCATCTGCCTTGTCTGCCCGGTAATAAGATCGGCATCCGACAGGATTATCACCTTTTGCATTGGAAGGGCGGCCATGACGTTTGAAAGATTTGCATAGACCACTAATAAAATCTTTCCCAAGTTCTTTCAGATCATACCCATTTTCACTCAGAACCCTCTTAACTCCCTGACGGCCTTCTTTCTCCCAGGCCTCATACATCTTTACCCGGAAGGCATATTTGAACCGCAAAGAACGTTTATCAATGTCACGTACATTCGGATCTGCTTTAAATCTGTTGATCTGTTCTTCGGTGAACTGCCGCGCACTTGCTTTTTTCTTTCCCATAGCACCGGAAACTCCTTTCCGGCCATTATCAGATCAGCTTTACCCGAGTCTCCGCTGAAATGAAAACCGGCCCCATCAAGACCGTTCAGAACTGTCAATGTTCTGTACGTCTTCATGGGACCAGTTTATTTTCCCGGGGGTATTTTTCTCTTTCTGCTATTTCCTGAAAATCTCATGCCAGCCATCCGGCACATAGTCTCCGTAATAATTCTCAGTTCCGAAATGATCATTCTGATTCAGGTTGTTTTCAAATACCCGGTCATTCATGATCGTATGTTCATAATCTGTCCCGTCTTCCCTGACATAGGTATTAACGCCCATCATCGCTTCATGCCGGCCGCGCTGAATTCTGTCATCCAGTGACTCGCCGCCTTCCCCGAAGCCGGATGAACCTGAACCGCCAAGCGACGAATTCAGATTCTCACGGAACGCATCCATTGAGGCGCTGTTTGCCGCAAGCCCCGCCCGGAAGGAATCCATATCCCGTGAAAGAGATCTGCTCATCGCTTCCGTTCTTGCCCATGCGGCATTATGCTGAGCCCACATCTGATCGATCATCGCCTGATTCTGCATAGCCGCTTGATGCGCATCGTTCATCTGCTTTGCCGTGTTCTGCTCTTCAATCTGCCTGCACCAGGCATCAAACGCCGGTACAGCTTTCACAGTGTTCACTGCATTTACAAATGTCCGAAGATCATCCTCGCCGATTTCTTTCGAAACAATCATATATAGCGACAGCGGTACATACCAGCTTGTAATATACTTTGGCGGCATCTGCTGCATCATTCCGTATCCGGACATATCCACCGTCATTTCCTGTGTCATTCCGATGCGCCAGATTGCCGTCAGCAGCGTATACCGGGTTCCTTCGTTCATGAACGGATAAATACCGATGCCTCCGTCCGCAATCTGCTGTACGCAGTTCACCCTGATCGGCACCGACTGCATCGCCGCTACCTGTGCGGCAGTCTCTGCCGACTTCGCGCAATATATCTGCACATCCCTGGCTAACTGTTCCATCCGCTTTGGCGGCAGGGAAAACAGATTCGAAGGTTCGCCCGTCTGAGAGACAAACGCTCTTGCATACTCATTGATCTGCTCAGCCGCATCACACGGCCTGTGTTCAATGACATCAGATGCTCCGCCGGTACTATCCGCATATGAGCCCCCATTCTTTGCATACAGCTCAAACGATCCGCCCAGTCCTTTTGCCTGAACCGTATAATTCACTTTAACTTCTCCGTTCCGGTTCTCCGTCTGTACCCGCGCCTGCGTCACAGAACCTTCCGGAAGAATCATTGAAAGGATCGGATTTCCCCGTTCGTCATTAAAAAGCAGTTCCCTGTATTCCATAGTGTTCTCCCGCTTCAGATCTGAACTTTCCGCCGTCAGTCAGCTGTCAGTAAACGCCCGATCTGTGTTTTTCTTTCTTCTACTATACTCCTTACCGGATGTTCAGATGTGCAATTCCGCAAAAAAAGATCCCGCACAGCGGGAAGGTAAAGCACCTTGCCGTATGCAGGATCATCCAGCCATCAGAAGATTACTTCTTTGTGCTTTTCTTGGCAGCCTTTTTCGGAGCCTTTTCAGCGGAGATCGCTTTTACGTTGTAGAACGCACCTTTGCCCTTGTAATCCGCAACAGGTCCGAGCTCCTCTTCAATTCTCATGAGCTGGTTGTACTTCGCAATACGGTCGGTACGGCTCATGGAACCGGTCTTGATCTGGCCAGCGTTGACGCCGACTACGAGATCGGAAATCGTTGTGTCTTCGGACTCACCGGAACGGTGGGAAACAACTGCTGTATAGCGTGCTTCCTTTGCCATCTCGATTGCATCGAGTGTTTCGGTCAGTGTACCGATCTGGTTAACCTTGATCAGAACTGCATTGGCAACGCCGAGTTCAATACCCTTCCTGATGTAAGTGGTATTTGTAACGAACAGGTCATCGCCGACCAGCTGTACGCGGTCACCAAGACGATCAGTGAGCTTCTTCCAGCCGTCCCAGTCGTTTTCCGCAAGACCATCTTCGATGGAGATCAGCGGATACTTGTCTACCCAGCTTTCGAGAAGGTCGATCATTTCATCGCTTGTCTTCTCGCCTTCACCGGAACGTGCAAGAACATAAACGTTCTTCTCAGCATTGTAGAATTCAGAGGAAGCGAGGTCCATTGCGAAGCAGACATCTTCACCGAGCTTGTAGCCGGCAGCTTCAACTGCTTCAACCATGAGTTCCAGCGGTCCTTCGTTGCCATACTTCTCGAGAGGTCCGTTTCCGCCAGGTACGCAGGACGGAGCATATCCGCCTTCATCACCGACAGCAGTGTTGTATCCGTACTTCTTCAGAACAGTCTTCAGAGCTGCGAATACTTCAGCACCCATACGGATTGCTTCGCGAACTGTAGCAGCGCCTACCGGCATGATCATGTATTCCTGGCAGTCAGCCGCAGAATCAGCGTGCTTGCCGCCGTTCAGAACGTTCATCATCGGAACCGGGAGAACCTTCGCATTTGCACCGCCGATGTACTTGTACAGCGGCATTCCGTAATAATCTGCAGCTGCGCGTGCGCAGGCCAGTGAAACTGCGAGTGTTGCGTTCGCACCGAGCTTGGACTTGAACTCTGTTCCGTCGAGCTCGATCATGATCTTGTCGATTTCGCTCTGGCATGTAACATCGAGACCGATGATCTTCGGCGCAATGACATCATTTACGTTCTTGACAGCCTTGAGAGTTCCCTTGCCGCCGAAACGCTTCTTATCACCATCACGAAGCTCAAGCGCTTCACGCTCACCGGTAGATGCGCCGGACGGGACAATGGCACGACCGAACGCGCCGGACTCTGTGGTAACTTCAGCTTCGACTGTCGGGTTGCCGCGGGAGTCAATTACTTCACGTGCATAAACACTTACGATATAAGGCATTAATTATTTTCCTCCTTCAATACCTTAACTGCTATATTTCAGAAGACTCTGTCTTCCTGAAACCTTATTTGGTTGCGTCGATGATTTCCTTGAAGGAATCAACTTTGAGTGACGCTCCGCCGATCAGCGCACCGTCGATATCCGGGCACGCCATGTAGGATTTGATGTTGGTCGGCTTAACGCTTCCGCCGTACTGAATGCGAACTGCTTCTGCAGTCGGCGCATCATAGAGCGCACAGACCGTGTCGCGAACGAGCTTGCAGCAGTTTTCCGCAGTTGTCTCGTCAGCGGATTTTCCGGTTCCGATTGCCCAGATCGGCTCATATGCGATAACCATCTTTGCAACTTCTTCCGCAGTCAGGCCTTCGAGGCTTCCTGCGAGCTGGCTCTTGATGACATCTGCTGTCTCACCTGCATCATACTGTGCTTCGGTTTCACCGATGCAGAGAATCGGAATGATATTGTCTGCGAGCAGTCTCTTTGCCTTGGCAGCACATGCCGCGTCAGTCTCCGCATAGTATGTGCGGCGCTCACTGTGACCGATGATGCAGTAGGTAATACCTACTTCCTTCAGCATCGGAACGGATACTTCACCCGTATATGCACCGGAATCCTTTTCATTGCAGTTTTCCGCCGCAATGATGAGATTCTTCGCATTCTTTACGCATACATCAAGATCCACAAACGGAGCACCGACGCCGTAATCAGCAGCTTCGGTTCCGGTGAGGACCTGTTCGATGCCCTTCATGAATTCTTCTGCTTCAGAAGGGGTTTTGTTCATTTTCCAGTTTCCAACAATAATAGGTTTTCTTGCCATGTTATTACTTCTCCGGGATAATCGCTACACCCGGGAGCTCCTTTCCTTCCATGTATTCCAGGGATGCTCCGCCGCCGGTGGAAATGTGGCTGAACTTCTCTGCGAAACCGAGGTTCTTCGCAGCGCTCGCACTGTCGCCTCCGCCGATGATTGTAGTAGCACCTTCAAGCTCTGCAAGTGTCTTGCAGATTTCTTCGGTTCCCTTTGCGAAACGCGGATCTTCGAACACACCCATCGGGCCGTTCCAGAATACGGTCTTCGCACCTTCGAGCTGCTTCTGGAATTCCTTCACTGTCTCCGGACCGATATCGAGGCCCATGAAGCCGTCGTCAATCTCGCCGGCCTTAACGGTCTTAATCTCAGTCGGGTTGGAGAAGTCATTCGCTACTACCGTATCAACCGGCAGGAAGAGCTTGCCTTCACCCTTGGCAAGGAATTCTTTTGCCATATCCATCTTATCTGCTTCAAGCAGCGAAGTGCCGATCTTGCCGCCGACAGCTGCTGCGAAGGTATAAGACATACCGCCGCCGATCAGGACTTTATCTGCAATCTTCAGAAGGTTGTCAATGACACCGATCTTGTCGGAAACTTTTGCACCGCCGAGAATCGCAACGAACGGACGCTGCGGGTCGTTCAGTGCCTTACCGAGAACATTGAGTTCTTTTTCTACAAGGAAGCCTACAGCAACTTCCTTCAGGTTGGACGGAATGCCGACAGTGGAAGCGTGTGCTCTGTGAACAGAACCGAATGCATCTTCAACGAACACTTCACCCAAGCTTGCCCAGTACTTTCCAAGTTCCGGATCGTTTTTGGATTCGCCTTTTTCATAGCGGGTGTTCTGCATGAGAACGATGGAGCCGTTCTCCTGCGCTTTTACTGCATTTTCGAGTTCTTCACCACGCGTCGCATTAACGAATGTAACAGGGGCACTCTGTACTTCTGCCAGACGCTTCGCAACGATTGCCATATCGTTCTTAGCCTTGTCCTCATCCGTCTTCACCTTTCCGAGATGGCTCAAGAGCAGAACTTTTGCGCCATTCTCCGTCAGGTAATTAATTGTCGGGAGCGCAGCCTGAATACGGTTGTCATCCGTAATGACTTCTCCCTTGTGCGGTACGTTAAAATCGACACGTACAATTACGTGCTTGCCCTTAACGTCCAGATCCCTAACAGTAACCTTAGACATAAATTATAAATCTCCTCCTTTTATGGCGTGAATATTATAACATCACGCAAGAAACCGAGTAAACGACCAAACCATGAATTCTTTGTGAATTTCTTTCCTGCTTCTCCATCTTCCCCGGTTATCTCCTCATGCATGCCAGAGAATGCACATGAGCAGATAACGGCAGAACTGGTTCGTTTCGTTCCGCCAGGCATAATAAAAGACAGATCCGGAAACCGCATTGCTGCGATTCACAGATCTGTCATCTCCTGAGTTTTAAACTTGATACATGCTGAAAATCTTCAAACATGGCTTGGTTGCCATGTTTTTTATGTCAAGCATTTTGATTTTCTGTATTCCCGGTTATTCCTATGTATGTTGAAGT
>JAFYGX010000177.1 GCA_017543025.1 Solobacterium sp. | reverse complement strand
TGTTCTCAATATGTATCGTGCGCTTGAGGAATTCCTTCCGCCGGAACGGATCATCGAACGGATTCAGAAAGCATATCCGGATACAGATATCCGGAAAATTCTGTCTGAAGAAGGGATTTCCTGAACTGAGAAAATGCATGTTCTTTCCAGAGACCGGCCACATATGTGCCGGTTTTTCATTCTGAAAACATTCCGAATGAATATCCCGGCGCTGTTCATTTTTCTGAAGCGGAAAATGTTCGTTCAATCCGGTCAATTTCGGTTTCCTCAAGTCCGCCTTTCTGAAAGAACTGTCTTGCACGCTGCCGGTATTCTTCTCTGCTTAACGATGCATCAGAGGTTCCGAACAGCCCCTGCATCATCGGTTCCAGATAAACCCTGCTCAACGCCGCGAAACTCTCCGGTGTCTTCGCTTCGGTAAGACCGTAATAATTCTCATAGGTCTTCATATAATCCGCTTTGATCTCTTCATACGAAGCTCCGCATAGCGCTTCCAGCAATGCACTGGCATAACCGGTACGGTCTTTGCCTTCATTGCAGTTAATCAGATACGGTCCTTCCAGCTCGCACAGCGCAAGAATGCTCTGGGAAAGATCCTTGCGGAATTTCTCCGACTCGGTATTGATGCCAAGACTCACGGTTATCAGATTCCCGTTCTGATCCAGTTCATCAAACCGGACAGACGCCCAGTCTTCCTGTTCTCTTGCCTTCTGAATCTCTTCATATGTATCCGCCAGATCCAGTACGCTTCTGATTCCGTATTTCCCGATCAGTCTGTCAACGACCGGTGCCCGCAGATGTTCGTTATTTACCATGGATGCCGAACGGTATATCCATCCTTTTTTCAGGTTTCCGCCTGCTAATGCCCGGAAATTGGCAAATGCCTCTTCCGAGGAATAGTCGTTTATGTCATTGGAATGCACCTGGGAAAACAGATTCTGTGTTTCCAGATATCTGCCTTTTTCATGCAGTGTAATCGTCAGGGTATCTCCTTCCCTGAGATTCATTGCATTCCAGGACGCCTGACCGAGGTTAAACGCAATATTGAGTTTATGCTTGCCCGGATAGGCAACGACGATCAGATTTCCCGGATCGGTATAATATCCGTTATGATACGGCACATCGGTAAAGGATCGGCCATTGCTGAAGGACAGATCCAGGCTGTCTCCGAACTCAAACCCGTATCGCTCCATCACATCCGGGCCAACCATTGCCGTAACGGTAGAAAATGTCGGATTGCGTTTCAGTTCCGTAATCAGTACTTTTGCGGATGTTTTATATTCCTTCATTTTCATTTCCTCCCCGATTGTTCATCTGCTGTTTCAGAGCCGGCAGCGGAAATCATCTGCGCGCTAAGTTACGGTTCTGAATATGCGCAGTTCTGCTTTCCGGCTATTGTGAAGTATACCGTTCCTTTTGTCATTCTGGTGAAAGGAATGCAAAGATTGCGCTGCGTCTTATGAGAAATCACTTCCCATAAGACTGCAGCAGGGCTGGTTACGAATCTGCCAGCGGGTTGGAAAAGTCTATCTCTTCCGCATCCATGTACTTCACCGGCCTCCAGCATACTCCGGCAGCCTGTTTCGGAATGCGTTTGGTAAAGTGCCATTTGCCATCATAATACCGGGCAAATCCGCGTTCCTGCTCCAGGCATCCGGTACGCCTGCAGTACCGCTCATAAACCACAACGCAGAGCTCTCTGGTGCTCGGCACCAGACGCATTGCGTACCAGTTCGCTGCTGTTGTTTCATTTCTGCACATAAAAATCCCTCCCTGGAAAAAGTCAGCTTCTTACATGACTTTTTCTCCTGAAGGGACTCTTCGTTCGGTCCTCTTGTACCGACAGAATACCATAGCAATGTCAGAATGAAATAACCCGGAAGTTTAAGTTCATTCTGCCGGCAGTGTGATCTGCCGAACGAACCGGTTTCCCGGTCCGTTCCTATACAGACCGATCATTCTGCTTTTGTTTCACAGTACATGCACCGGTACCCATCTGAACGCAGACAGAAAACATGTTTCAGCTCCTGTTCCACGGAAGTGATGCACCGGGGGTTTTTGCAGCGGATCACGCCGATCAGCCTTGCCGGCCGGCTGATCGTTTTCTTTTCCGCAAGCACGCCGTCTTTGATGATATTGACCGTTGCGTCCGGATCAACATAGCCAATCACATCCAGATTGACCGGAATCTCGGCATCAATCTTGATGATGTCTTTTTTTCCCATCTTCTGACTGTGCACATTTTTTATGATCGCAACCGATACATCCTCCCGGTCCAGATCCAGCAGCTGCACCAGCCGCATCCCTTTGCCGGCAGAAATATGATCGATTACAATTCCGTTCTGAATACTGTCGATATTCATAGGGTTCCCGCCTCCTTCAGCAGGCGCAGAATCAGTGCCATGCGCATATATTTGCCATAAAGCACCTGTTTGAAATAGCAGGCACGCGGATCTTCGTCCACCGCTACCGAGATCTCGTTCACCCGCGGCAGCGGATGCATCACGATCATTGATTCCGGCGCTGCTTTCATCTTCTCCGCCGTCAGGATATACCGGTCTTTCAGGCGAAGATAATCTTCTTCATTGAAGAACCGTTCCCGCTGTACCCGCGTCATGTACAGAATATCCAGCTTCGGCAGCGCTTCCTCAAGGTCCGTTGTCTGTTCATACGGAACCCCTGCCGGATCAAGCGTATTCCGTTTTACATACGCAGGCAGCTTCAGCTCCTCCGGAGAAATCAGCACCAGTTTTGTACCAGCATATCTTGCCATTGCCCCGGCAAGCGAATGTACGGTACGCCCGAACTTCAGATCCCCGCAGAAACCGATCGTCAGGTTTTCAAAGCTTCCTTTTTCCCGCCAGATGGTAAGCAGATCTGCCAGTGTCTGGGTCGGATGGCAATGCCCGCCGTCTCCGGCATTGATCACCGGAACCGTCGCGTTCATCGAAGCGACCAGTGCGGCGCCTTCCTTCGGATGCCGCATGGCGATGATGTCGACATAATTGGATACCGTTTTCACCGTATCCGCTACCGATTCTCCTTTTGCGGCACTGGATGACTGTGCTTCCGACATGGAAATGACATGTCCGCCCAGTTCATACATCGCTGCTTCAAAGCTCATTCTCGTCCTGGTAGAAGGCTCAAAGAACAGGGTTGCCAGTTTCTTCCGGTCACATGCATGTGCATACCGGTCCGGGTCCGCCATGATCGCTTCCGCGGTATGAATCAGCTCCGTGATCTCTTCCGTGGAAAGATCCAGCACATCTATAATGCTTCTCATTTTGTAATCCAGGACTCGTCAGACGGATTGTTGCGGAACGCAATCAGACGCGCCACGTCCGATTCTGAAATATATCCGGTCTTCGCAGCGACATCAGCGACAGTATCAAAATCCGTCAGGGAGTAGTTGATCACATCCGCCTCTGCCAGCCGCTGTTTTCCTTTCTCCATGCCATAGGTGAAAATCGAAACAACGCCAAGCACCTCTGCGCCTGCATCACGCAGCACATTGACCACTTCGATCACGCTTCCGCCGGTAGAGATCAGGTCTTCCACCACAACCACCTTCTGTCCGGGTTCGAGCCTTCCCTCAATCTGATTCTTCCGTCCATGATCTTTGGAACCGCTGCGCACATATCCCATCGGAAGGTCAAGCAGGTGCCCGGTAATCGCCGCATGGGCGATACCTGCCGTGGAAGTACCCATCAGTACTTCCGCTTCCGGAAAATGAATCTGAATCAGCTCTGCCAGACCGTTTTCCACATCCGTGCGCACATCCGGCGCCGTCAGGGTAAGACGGTTGTCACAGTACACCGGACTCTTGATTCCGCTTGCCCAGGTGAACGGTTCATCCGGGCGGAAAAACACCGCTCTGATTTTCAGAAGATCTTCTGCAATCTGCTCATTTCTGCTCATCGTTCATTATTCCTTTCCGAGAAATTCTCTGACGCATCTGCGGTATGCCGCAACCGGATCAGACGCCTGCGTGATCGGCCGTCCTACTACGATATAATCGGATCCCGCTTCTCTTGCCTTTTCCGGCGTCATTACCCGCCGCTGATCATCTGCCGCGCTGTCCGCAAACCGCACGCCCGGCGTCACCGTAAGAAACTCCGCTCCGCAAGTCTCATGCACTTTTTCCGCTTCCAGCGGCGAACATACCACGCCGTCCAGTCCGGCTTCCTTTGCCTTCTGTGCGTAATGCATGACAACCTGATCTATCGGTTCATGAATCAGAAGGTCTTCTTCCATTGTCTTCTGATCGGTGGAGGTCAGCTGCGTGACCGCAATCAGCAGCGGTCTTGTACCGTCGCTTCTGACCAGCCCCTCAAGAGCCGCCTTCATCATCGGCACTGTTCCGGATGCGTGAAGATTGCAGATATCCACATCCAGCGAGGACAATACCTTCATCGCTTTCTTTACGGTATTGGGAATGTCATGAAGCTTCAGATCCAGAAAGATCGGATGCCCCCGCTCCCGGATCTTCTTTACGATCGAAGGCCCTGCCGCATAGAACAGCTCCATGCCGATCTTCACAAATGGTTTTTCCTCTGTGAACTGATCGAGAAACCTGAGTGTTTCTTCTTCACTCGCAAAATCACATGCAATAATTACATCCTTTGCCATTATTCTCCCTCCGTTTCTGCACGAACGTTCAGCTCTGCCAGCGTATTCACGCCATAGCGATCCATGACTTCCGGCAGCGCTTCAATGATCTTTTTACAGGCATATGGGTCAATCAGATTTGCTGCGCCGATCTCAACCGCCGCAGCGCCGGCCATCATCATCTCCAGCACATCCTCTGCGGTTGTGATGCCGCCCATGCCGATCACCGGAATCGACACTGCCCGCACCGTCTGATATACCATGCGCAGTGCGACCGGAAATACGCCCGGCCCCGAATAACCGCCGGTTGTATTGGCAAGCACCGGTTTCCGGGTATTCAGATCGATCCGCATGCCAAGCAGCGTATTGATCAGGCTCAGTCCGTCTGCCCCGGCAGATTCGCATGCTTTTGCGATTGCCGTGATATCTGTCACATTCGGCGAAAGCTTCGCAATCACCGGTTTCTTCACTTCCTGCCTTACCGCATGAATCACCTCATAGGCTGCGTCGGGATCCGTACCGAAACTCATCCCGCCGCCATGCACATTCGGGCAGCTGATGTTGATTTCCAGCCAGCCAACCTGTTCTTCCTGATCCAGAAGGGAAGCGGTTTTTACATACTCTTCCACGGAAAAGCCGCTGACATTTGCCATGACCGGCTTATGAAATACCTGCTTCAGCTGCGGGAGCTCTTCCCGGATCACCTGCTCACAGCCCGGATTCTGCAGCCCTACCGCATTGAGCATTCCGGCCGGGCACTCCGCAATCCGCGGAGTCGGATTCCCGAATCTCGGCTCCCATGTCGTCCCCTTGAAGGAAAACGTACCGAGCACATTGATGTCATACAGCTGCGCAAATTCCATACCGAACCCGAAGGTACCGGATGCCGGAATCACCGGATTATCCAGCGTGATTCCGCAGAGATCCACACTTAATCGTCCCATAACAGGTCTCCCTTCCGGAATACCGGTCCGTCCTTGCATACCCGTTTATTCCCGGATGCGGTCTGAACAGAACAGCCCATGCACGCCCCGAAGCCGCAGCCCATCCGCTCTTCCAGACTGAATTCTCCGTCACATGCGCAGGAGCGGTATACCGCTTTTAACATCGGCATCGGCCCGCAGGCATAGAAATAGCTGTACGGACCTGCAAGCGCATCCGTCACAAATCCTTTTCTGCCGCAGCTTCCGTCTGCAGTCGTAATGCATACATCTGCGCCAAGCGCCCTGAACTCTTTTTCATAGAACACTTCCGCTTCCGTGTTGAAGCCGAGGATCACATGCACGCTGCGCCCCTGTTCCTTCAGCTGCCGTGCCAGCATATACAGCGGCGGTACTCCAACGCCGCCTCCGATCAGCACCGGTTCGCGTCCTGCCCGTTCCGTATGATACCCGGAGCCAAGTCCGAAAAGCACATCGAGCGTTTCCCCGGACTTCATCCGGCTCATCGCTTCGGTTCCTTTTCCGACGGTTTTGTATACCAGCGTCAGTGTTCCGTTTTCATAATTGCATACGGATATCGGCCTTCTCAGATACAGACCTTCCAGTTTCACGTTGACAAACTGTCCGGGCAGAATCGGCTGCCCTTTCGTCATATACAGATCCATTTCATATACCAGCGGCGTCAGCTGCCGGTTGGATTCAATCACACAGATTCTCTGTTTCATAGTTTATGCATCGATTGTCGAAATCGTAAGGGTTGTCTCCTCCAGAACATCGAGCAGAACAGCTACTGTATCAAGGGAAGTGAAAATCGTAACATTGTTCTCGGTCGCAAGTCTGCGGATCTGTGCGCCGTCGCTTTCAACAGACATGTTTCCCGGATCCTGTGTATTGATCACATAGGCAAGATGCCCCTGACGGATCGCATTCGGGATATCTTCGCTTCCTTCCCGGATCTTCTGCAGCACATGCGTGCGGATGCCGTTCTTCTTGAGGAACTCCGCAGTACCCGGAGTTGCCTGAATATTGAAGCCGAGGTTATAGAACCGCTGCACCAGCGGCAGTACTTCTTCCCGGTCCTTCGCCGCGACTGTTACAAAGATTGTACCGTAGTTTTTCAGCCGGGTGCCTCCTGCCTGCAGTGCTTTGTAAAGCGCACGGTTCAGCTTGTCGTCATATCCGATCGCTTCTCCGGTTGACTTCATTTCCGGCGAGAGGTACGCATCGAGTCCTTTGATCTTATTGAAGGAGAAGACCGGTACCTTGACGTAATACCGTTTCTTCTCTTCCGGATACAGCGAGAAGATTCCCTGTTCCTTCAGACTCTTGCCGAGAATGACTTCGGTGGCGATATCTGCCAGCGACCAGCCGGTTGCCTTGGAAAGAAACGGAACCGTGCGGGAGGAACGCGGATTGACTTCGATGATATAGACATTCTCATCTCTGTCGACAATGAACTGGATATTGTAAAGACCTCTGATTCCGATTGCCAGACCAAGTTTTTTCGTATACTGCAGAATGATTCCCTTAACCTTATCGGAAACACTGAAGGTCGGATATACCGAAATCGAGTCACCGGAATGAATACCCGTCCGCTCTACCAGTTCCATGATACCCGGTACAAACACATCATTGCCGTCGCAGATCGCATCGACTTCCAGTTCTTTTCCCTGGATGTAATGGTCTACCAGAACCGGCTTGTCCGCATCGATTTCCACCGCATTGCGCAGATACATCCGCAGCTGGCTGTCATCTGCCACAATCTGCATTGCGCGTCCCCCCAGTACAAAGGAAGGCCGCACCAGCACCGGGTAACCGATCTTCTCTGCAGTTTTCAGACCGTCTTCGATATTGGTCACCGCTTCTCCCTGCGGCTGCGGGATATGGAGCTCCTGCAGTACTTTTTCAAAGCTGTCGCGGTTTTCTGCTTTTTCAATTGCGTCACAATCCGTTCCGATCAGCTTCACACCGCGCTCTTTCAGCGGCTGTGCCAGATTGATTGCGGTCTGGCCGCCAAGCGAGGCAATGACGCCCATCGGCTGTTCAAAGTCGATGATCGCCATGACATCTTCTGCCGTCAGCGGTTCAAAGTACAGCTTGTCTGCTGTGGTATAGTCGGTCGAAACTGTCTCCGGGTTATTGTTGATAATGATCGCCTCGTATCCTTCCCGCCGTATGGTCTGTACCGAATGCACGGAAGAGTAGTCAAATTCCACCCCCTGGCCGATCCGGATCGGTCCTGCTCCGATAACAATCACTTTCTTCCGCTCAGAGAGACGCGACTGGTTTTCTCCGGTATAGGAAGAATAGAGATATGCGATATATTTTCCGGTATGAAGCGTATCGACCATCCGGAAGACCGGCACAATGCCTTCTTTCTTCCGGAGCTGATAAATCTCAATTTCCTTCATGCCCCAGTATTTCGCAATGATCCGGTCTGAGAAGCCTTTTTTCTTCGCTTCTTTCAGAACACTGAGATCACAGGGATTCTTACGGATTACCTGTTCGTAATCAACGATTTCCCGGATAGTTTCAAGAAACAGCTCCGTGATCATGGTCAGTTTGTGGAGCTCTGCCACAGATTCTCCTCTGCGCAGCAGTTCTGCCACCGCAAAGATGCCGTCTGCCCGGAACTCCTTCACATAGTCTTTCAGCGAATCTGTATGCATTCCATCAAACTTCGTCATATGGAAATGACAGACGCCGGTTTCCAGCGAACGGACCGATTTCAGGAAACATTCCGCAAGTGTGGAACCGATGCCCATCACTTCACCGGTCGCTTTCATCTGTGTGCCAAGTGTATTCGGGGCAAGCGGGAATTTGTCAAACGGGAAGCGCGGGAATTTGGCGACAAGATAGTCAAGCTGTGGCTCGATCGCTGCCGTTCCGCCGGCAACCGGAATCTCTTCCAGCCGCATCCCTACTGCGATCTTCGCAGTGACCCGGGCAATCGGATAACCGCTGGCTTTGGACGCCAGAGCAGAAGAGCGCGAGACACGCGGATTAACTTCGATCAGATAGTACTCACTCGATTCGGGATTCAATGCAAACTGCACATTACAGCCGCCTTCGATCTGCAGCTCACGGATAATCCGCAGCGCGCTGTCGTTGAGCATTTTCAGATCGTGGTCATTCAGTGATAAGATCGGCGCAACAACAATACTGTCACCGGTATGCACGCCGACCGGATCGACATTTTCCATGCCGCAGATCGTGATCGCATGATCGCTTCCGTCCCGCATGACTTCAAATTCAATTTCCTTATATCCTTTTACAGACTTTTCCACCAGTACCTGATGAACCGGTGAAAGCTTGAATGCATTCAGACCGATCTCGTACAGTTCTTCATCATTATTCGCAAATCCGCCTCCGGTACCGCCCAGTGTGAAGGCTGGCCGCAATACGACCGGATAGCCGATATCATGCGCTGCTTTCTTCGCTTCTTCCAGAGAATAGGTGATTTCGGAAGGAATGACCGGTTCATTGATCGACTGGCACATTTCCTTGAACAGCTCCCGGTCTTCCGCCCGCTCAATACTGCGGCTCGGGGTTCCGATCAGCTCAACGCCGCACTCTTTCAGAATGCCTTTCTTCTCCAGCAGCATCGCAAGATTCAGACCGGTCTGGCCGCCGATGCCCGGCAGAATCGCATCCGGCCGCTCATATCGCAGAATCTTTGCGATATATTCCAGCGTCAGCGGTTCCATATATACCTTGTCCGCGATTGAAGTGTCCGTCATGATCGTAGCCGGATTGGAATTGCAGAGAATCACCTGATACCCTTCTTCTTTCAGGGCAAGACAGGCCTGTGTTCCTGCATAGTCAAATTCCGCTGCCTGACCGATGACAATCGGCCCCGACCCGATGATAAGAACTTTTCTGATATCCGTACGTTTTGCCATAGTTATCCTTCCATCCTTTCATAGACTGTTTTTCCGTTCATAACCGTTTTCAGACAGATGCCTCTCACACGTCTTCCTGCAAACGGTGTTGCTCTTCCTTTTGAATAAAACTTCTGCGGATCGATTACAGTCTCTGTTTCCAGATCCCACAGAGAATAATCCAGCTCATTCACCGGCAGCCCGAACCGCTTTCTCGGATGAACTACAAGCAGATCGAGCAGCTTCTCCATTGAAATGACATTCTTCCGCACCAGCTCGGTATACAGCAGCGCGAACGCAGTTTCGATTCCGACGATTCCGAATGCGCTGCCGGCAAGTCCTCTGCTTTTTTCTTCTGCACTGTGCGGGGCATGGTCGGTCGCAATCATATCGATCGTTCCGTCTTTGATGCCTTCCAGCAATGCAAGCTGGTCTTCCCTTCCACGTAACGGTGGGTTCATCTTGAATCTGCCGTCCTCCTGCAGGTCTGTTTCATTCATCAGAAGATAATGCGGCGCGGTCTCACATGTCACATCCACGCCGCGCTTCTTTGCCTGACGGATCAGTTCCACGCTTTCCTTCGCTGAAATGTGGCATACGTGATATCCGCAGCCGGTTTCTTCCGCAAGCTTCAGATCCCGTTCGATCTGCCCCCATTCACTCCTGGAACAGATCCCTTTATGGCCGTGTGTTTCAGCATATACCCCGTCGTGGATGTAACCGCCGTGAAGCAGAGAATTATCTTCGCAATGCGCTACGATCAGCTTATTCAGCTGCTTTGCCTGCCGCATCGCTTCCTTCATCATCGCATCGGACTGCACGCCGTGTCCGTCATCGGAGAAGGCAATCACATGCGGAGCCAGCGCACTCAGGTCCGCAAGCTGTTCGCCGTTTTCGCCGACGGTTATCGCTCCGTACGGATGAACCCGGATCACCGCATCGCGGTCAATGATCTCCTGCTGTACCGCAAGATGTTCCGGACTGTCCGGCACCGGATTCAGATTCGGCATCGTGCATACGTCGGTATAACCTCCTGCTGCGGCTGCCAGTGTTCCGGTCAGAATCGTTTCCTTATAAGAAAAACCCGGCTCTCGCAGATGCACATGTACATCGCAAAAACCGGGAAGACGAACCGCATTCGGTTCGTGTGCGTCATTCATGTTGAACGTCTTCTTCAGCTCTTTCATAGAGACCTCCTGAAACAAAAAACCTCACCCATCGGCAAGGTCGCAGGATTCCTCTGAAAAGACAGCCTGTTTCTGATTCTGACCAGGTTGAATCGTGTGATCTTACCGATATCCCGTATCGGTTTCAAGATTTCCTAAGTATACTATCACGGCTCACTCTCACATTCAACCGGCCGGCGCGCAAGAGAAAACCCATATTCCTCAATGACGAGCGCTGAGAGACCGTGATATGCGGACTGTTCCGAAGAAAACAGAGAAATCGATTTTTATTATCCAAATCAGCCGAAAGATTATGCCTTCCCGGCAGGAAGAAGCACTCCGTCATCCGTCTGACCCCGCAGTCCGCTATTCCGGACGAGGATACAGAACAGCCGGTTTGTTTACAGATACATCTCAGAACAGCGGCTCTTCTTCCGTTTCAATCAGCTCTTCGCTCACCACTTCATACATCTCAGCTGCGTCCTGCTTGCGTTTCACATCCTCAACGGAGTTTACCCGGACCGTGAGTCTGCGGCGGCCGAATCTCACCGCAACCTCATCGCCGATGCGGACTTCATGCGACGGCTTGACCGCTTTGCCGTTGATTTCCACCCGCTCATTTTTTGCCAGTTCCTGAGAAATCGTTCTCCGCTTCAGAATACGCGATACTTTCAGCCATTTATCAATTCTCATTTCTGACTGCCTCCTTTGCTTTTGTGATTGCCTGAATTACAATCTCCAGTACATTTGCGATCCCCGGCACAGACGCAATGATCCGCTGTCCGGTATAGCGCAGTTCAATGTCTTTACTGATATCAGAAAAGATTCTGAACAGTCTGATTCCGTCTACCGACTGGGAGAATTCCTTTGTAAAGGTTATGGTATGAATGCCTTTGAGTTCTCTGTAAGACTCCACGTGCGGTTCATTGATCACAATATCGAGTCGCCGCTTCTGAAACAGACTCTCCACTTCCTTCGGCAGACGTCCGTACTGATCGACCACTTCTGCTCTGTATTCTTCCAGCGCCGCAAAGTCATTCAGCTTATCAATCTTCTGATACATTGAAATCTTATCAAAATCATCCGGCGCAAACTGTTCCGGAATATACCCGCTGCCGGAAACCACCGCATGCCTGCGTTCCGGTTCTGCTTCGACAACATGTCCTTTTTTCTTTTCGATCGCCTGTTCCAGCATTTCGATATACATGTCAATTCCGACAGTATCAATAAATCCGGACTGTTCCGGTCCGAGCATATCACCTGCTCCCCGGATGGTAAGATCCCGCATGGCAATCCGGTATCCGCTGCCAAGACGCGCAAACTCCTTCACTGCCTGAAGCCGCTTGGAGGCAGTTTCGGAAAGCTGTTTCCGGGGCGGAATCAGAAGGTAGGCATATGCCACCCGATCACTTCTTCCGACACGCCCTTTGATCTGATAAATCTGCGAAAGGCCGAAATTCTGCGCATCTTCAATCAGTATGGTATTTGCATTCGGAATATCGATTCCGTTTTCAATGATTGTGGTACATACCAGTACATTCAGTTCTTTCTGATTGAACCGGTACATGACATCTTCAATCGATTCCCGGTCCATCTGACCGTGTACGATACCGACCTTTGCGTCCGGAATATAGGAATTCAGCTGCCGGGCGGTATTGTAAATCCGGTCAATGGAGTTGCAGAGATAGAATACCTGACCATCTCTTGCCAGTTCCTTTTCAATCGCTCCGGTAATCAGACCGCGGTTCATCTCCGCCACATAAATCTGAACATTGTAACGGTTAGCCGGAGGTGTTTCCAGCTGGGATAAGGAGCGGATTCCCACCAGTGACATCTGAAGTGTCCGCGGAATCGGGGTTGCGCTCAGTGTAAGCACATCAATGTTCTGTTTCAGTTCCTTGATCTTTTCCTTATGTTCTACACCGAAGCGCTGTTCTTCATCGACCACCAGCAGACCAAGATCTTTAAACTTCACATCTCTGGAAAGCAGCCGGTGCGTACCGATCACAATATCCACACTGCCTTCCCGGAGTCCCTTCAGGGTCTCTTTTACATTGGCCGGCGTCACAAAGCGGTCAAGCACACGGATTGTGAACGGATGGTTTTCAAACCGGCTCTGAAAGGTATGAAAATGCTGTTCGGCAAGGATCGTGGTCGGACAGAGTACGGCTACCTGCTTGTTTTCAGCCGCTGCTTTGAATGCGGCACGGACTGCGATCTCCGTTTTTCCGAATCCCACATCGCCGCAGATCAGCCGGTCCATCGGCTTTTCGCTTTCCATATCCCGTTTGACGTCTTCCACTGCCGACGCCTGATCCGGCGTCAGCTCATAGGCAAACTCCGATTCAAACTGCTTCTGCAGCGGGCTGTCTTTCTGAAACGCATATCCGATATTGTCTTCCCGGCTGGAATACAGCGACACCAGACGCTCCGCAAGATCCGATACGTTTTCCTCGATCTTCCGCTTTGTCTTTTCCCATTCATTTGTACCGAGTTTATTCAGCCGGGGTACTACGCCCTCCCGTGATACAAACTTCCGTACCAGGCGAAACTGTTCCAGCGGAACCAGCAGTTCTGCATTTCCCTTATATACAATCCGCAGAAAATCCCGCATGGTTCCCTGTACTTCCCGGGTTTCAATCCCGATATACTGGCCAACGCCATGCGAGGCGTGCACGATATAATCTCCCGGCTCCAGTTCATCGTAGCCGTGTATCACTTCCGCACTGCGGAATTTCTTTTCATACCGGCCTGCAGGATGATGAATTTCAAACAGCTCCCGGTCTGTGACAACCATCACCCCGTTCAGTTCAAATCCTTCACTCAGATCTCCCAGCATGATATTGAAGCCGGAATTCAGAGGTTCCTCTCCGGTAATCAGATGATAGGGCATATCCTCTGCCACACAGGTATTGATCACTTTCTGCATCTGCCCGCTGCGCAGGACGCACAGCACGCATGGTTCCTGGCTCAGGATGCGGAGCCGCACGGAAAGGGTTTCATTCGGCAGATGGACTTCGGTAATCCCGGAGATATTGTCATACATCGGATCTTCCGCAATCCGTCTGCAGGATTCCCAGGAACGCTCATAATCGTGATACATCACATACCGGGGAAGGAATTTCTTCTCCTGTACCATTTCCTGCATATAGGTAAGTGCTTCTTCATTCAGATGCTTTACAGAATCTCTGACCAGATCTTCGTCACCGATCACAATGAGCGGCCGGTTCATATAATCCGCAATGCCTGCAGTATGGTCAAGCAGCGCATAATACGGATACAGTCCGGGCTCACTGATCGACTGATCGATAAGATCCAGCGCGGAATTCACAGCGCTTTCCAGCATCACATCACCGCTATCTGCCAGAATTGCCTCCGCCTTTTTCCGGATCTCCTTCTTTTCACTGTCTGAAAAGAGAATATCGCTTGCCGGTACAATCTTCACTTCGTTCAGCGGCAGCAGTGTTTTCTGCGTCGATTCATCAAAGAAGCGGATATTATCCACTTCATTGTCAAAGAACTCGATCCGCACCGGATGTTCATAGTTGATGGAATACACATCTACAATTCCGCCTCTGGCCGCGAAGGAAAGCGGCTGATCGATATGAGAGGTTTCCGTATAACCGCCGGCCCGAAGACTCCGTTTGAGATCATCTATCTCCAGCACATCACCCGGACGAATCGTAATACAGGCAGAACGGAACTGTTCCGGGGAGGGAAGCTGGCGGAGAAAGCCGCTTGGGCAGGTCACAACGATCTGGCAGGGATTCTCCAGAAGAGACGACAGTGTCTCCACTTTCGCCGCAGTCATCTCCGGACTTGCGGCAATTGCCTCTACCCGAAGCGATTCATCCGCGCCGAAAAGCGCACATTCCGTCACATCCAGGAGGGATGACAGTCTCTCATAGAGTCTCTGTGCGCTGTATAAGCTGTTTTTTACAACCAGAATCGGCCGCGGCATCTGCCGGTACGATTCCGCAAGAACGATTGCTTCCGCGATAAGGGAAGCCATTGGCAGCGGACTTTTCCCGCTGTTCAGTTTTCGTACAGCCGCATTATCTTCAAGCATGGATGCGATCTGTACGGGAATTCGGCTGTGTTCCGTCAAAGTTTACTCTTCCTTTTCTTCTGCTGGCTTAACCTTCAGATTGTATGCAGACATCACATGATCCATCGGCTCTGTCACCCAGGCTTCCGCCGCTCTTGCGGCAGTGTCTATCGCATTGTCAAACAGATCTCTGTCTGCTTTCGCAACCGGAGAAAGCACCCAGTCCGGCACTTCTCCATGCGCACCGGGCTTACTGTGACCGACACCGATCCGGATGCGGGCAATCTGATCAGTACCCATGCATGAAATGATATGCTTCATGCCTTTCTGCCCGCCGGAGCTTCCTTTCGGACGAATGCGCACCGAGCCGACCGGCAGATCCATATCGTCATGAAGAATGAGGATATCTGACGGATCAATATGGTAATAATCCGCTGCTGCCCTTACCGCATTGCCGGAAAGATTCATGAATGTTAGCGGCTCCATGAGCAGTACTTTCTCATTTCCGATCATGACCATCGCAGTCAGTGCCTGAAATTTCTTTGCGGTTACATTCACGCCATTACGCTCCGCAAGCTTTGCCAGCGCCATATACCCGCTGTTGTGACGGGTGTGTTCATATTCTTTTCCGGGATTTCCAAGTCCGGCAATCAGTTTCATTCGGTTTCTGCTTCCTTTTCTGTCTGTGCATCTTCCGACTTCTGTGCTTCACTGCCGGTTTCCGCATCGTTCACTTCGCTGTCTTCTTCCTTCGCTTCTTCCTTTTCCGGAAGCGTAATACCGCATTCCTTCAGCCAGCGGCGGCCAAGCCGTGTGTTGCGGCCGAAGTCATCCAGATCATCGACACATTCCTGATATCCCTGCAGATCTCCTCTGTCTCTGCAGATGTTCGCAGGCAGTGCCTCTTCACAGTGCTTGTACAGTCCGACCAGCTGTCTGGAGTACTGATATCCGCCGTAATCTCCTTCCAGAAGAGAACGCATGAAGGCTTCTCCTCTGTCATCCGTGCCGGCATAGTATTTTCTGTTTTCTTCACAGATCTTTCTCAGAAGCGTATCCCTGTTGCGTTCTTCATACCCCTGAAGTTTTTCGTACAGTACATCCCGCAGATCATTCCGCTTCCGGAAGAACAGCCGGTTGGCAAGCGCCATATACAGATAGAAGAAGCTGTCTTCATTTGCCGTATAGCCCTTGTGTCTGCCGTCCGGGTTCAGCAGCACATCGATATCAAGCTCCGAAAGATGTTTCAGAAAGTCTTCATCGCGTTCATAGAACGCATCTCCCCATAATCGGAGCACACTGACTTTCTGAACATATTCCGCGTCTCTGGAAGTGCTGATATATTCTTCTGCTCTGGAGAAAAAAGTATCCTTATCATCAAACTGATCCAGAATTTCAAGCATTTTCTTATTCTGCTTACTGCGGCCGGAAAGCCGGATCACTCTGTAAAGCATGTATCCCGAAACAGCAATCAATACAATATTAATCAGATACTGGATTTTCATATTTCATTACCTCGTTCCTTATTAT
>JAFYGX010000176.1 GCA_017543025.1 Solobacterium sp. | reverse complement strand
CCCGGTCAGTACGGCACACACCGTCATCATGACGAGCAGCGTCCGTATGGAACATCCGGCAATGAACTTTCGCATCATCATTTTCCTCCAATCAGAGACTCCTTCAGAAACCCGATCTCAATCAGGCCATGAAGAATTCCGTTTTCATCAATATCATCTGTCACATAATCCGCCGTTTCCTTCAGCGAAGGATCTCCGTTTCCCATACAGACGCCAATCCCCGCTTCCTCCAGCATACTGTGATCGTTCATCGCATCGCCGAAAGCTGCGGCATCCCCTCTCTCAATTCCGTAACGCTTCATGACGGCACGCATTCCGCGCTCCTTCCCGGCAGATTCATGTATGAGATCACAGGCATCATGTTCAGACCAGCGCGTCACAGCGACATGGTTCAGCGAACGGATCAGCGGCTCCGATTCCTGAATCCCAAACGGCACCATCATATAGACCGGCTCTTCCAGAATCCGCTCTGTCCGGCCTGTTTCAGGAACCGGCGTATGGATCATCTGCTGTGAGCGGATCACTGTGTCATTGACGGAGCTGATAAAGGTATGTTCCGCTTCAAAAAATTGAACCGGCACTATGTGCTTCTTCAGAAATTCATACACCGTCTGAATATCTTCCGCTTCAATCGGCCATTCTTCTATGATTCCCTTTTCGTCAAACGAATAAGCGCCATTCATTGTGATATATGCATCAAAGTGCAGCCCGTTCAATGCGGACAGCTTCTTCAGCTCACAAAGATGCCTGCCGGTGGAAAGCACTGTCAGAATTCCGTTTTCCTGCAAAGCCTTCAGCGCCAGCTTTGCGGAAGCAGGCACCGTATTGGTATGATGTGACAGAAGCGTTCCGTCACAATCAAAAAAAACCGCTTTTCTTCCCATAACTCAATAATCAGAAGATACTGCCAGCTGCCCGCAGCATCTTCTGATTCCTTTTTTCTGATCCTTTTTTTACGTCAGCGAACCGGATTCAGTAAATCCGTTCAATCTGATCTGTTCTGCACATCGCACAGAATTCCTCATAATCCTGTTCGGTCACAATCCGCATCACTTCCGTGAATACGCCTGTTTCATTATCACGAACCCCCGCCGTCTGCTCACCGGTGCAGATACTGCACCGGATCACCGGAGTCTTACCGGTGAGATCCAGCGTCCGGACTGCCGGTTTCTTTCTCTGAAATGGATTGATCATGTTCTGTACCTGTCTTCAGGCAGGAATCTTCCTGCTGTCTACTCTGTCCGAACGTGATTTTTCCAGCTGAATTCCTCATCGCTCTGTGTCAGATAGATGATTCCTTCAATCAGCCCGATCAGCCCCGGAACACAGGTCCAGGAAAACATGAGCATCAGAATGCCTTCACCGATCTTTCCGAGATAGAACTTGTGAACCCCTAGATTCCCGAGCAGAATTGCAAATAACGCTGCCGCAACCCGTGATCTTACCGGCCATTGCGGGTCGCGGAAATATTCTACTCCGCTGTGCTCATAGGTATTCCTGTGAAAGGTTTCCCGGTCTTTGCCGCTGTAATCATATGTATGCCGGCGGTATTCCTCATATGAATCAGTCGCACGCTCGCTCAGCGGTTCCTCCTCATAGAAAGGATCCGCAACGGTCTCCTGATACTGTACGTTGCCGGCAGTCTTCGTATGAACCCGGCGCAGTGCTTCGACATCGACCGGTTCATCAGAGAGACTGAATCCGCAGCTCTGGCAGAAACGATCCGCGTTCCGCACAGGTTCACCGCAGTTCGGACAGTAATATGCCATTTGCGTTATCCTCCTTCCTGAAACGATCAGCCATTCAGTTTCTGACCGCAGAGCGGGCAGAATGCTTCATCTCCGTTCAGTTCTTTTCCGCATACCGGGCAGACAGACGGCTTTGCTTTCACGTCCGGCTGTTCTTCCGGAAATTTATATCCGCATGCAGAGCAGAAACCGGATTCGACATCCATTTCCTTTCCGCAGTTCGGACAGATCTTTTTCGGTGCAGCAGCCTTTTTCTCTTCAACCGGCTCTGTTCCGAGATAGTCCGAAATAAAATTGAAGATATCATTCGGAAGCGCAAGCTGACGGATCGCACCAATTCCGGATGTGATCAGCAGCGGCTGAAAGAAGATCGAACCGACTGCAGCGACACCGAGCTTTTCCACCCATCTGCCGGAGCCGATCTCTACGATCAGATCGCCTTCCATCTTTGTCAGCTGGATTGTAACAGCAGCGTCCATGCCAAGGTAACGCGTCCACTCCATGTTCGCATCGCCTTTGCCCTGAACCGAATATCCGTTCCGTGTACGCATGGTCTGCGTCACCAGATTCTTCTTTGTATCAAGATATTCCGAAAGCGCATATGCGACATTCTGAACCGATGCGGTTCCAAGCGGGAATGTCTTCGTAACAGTTGTCATATTAGAAATCTCTTTGGAAATATCCATTGTAATTCACCTCCAGTTTCCAGTTACTATTCTAATGCTTTTCCGTTCGGTTGAAAACAAGTTGTCGGATCTCTGTCATAAGCCTGCGATTTCCTGCTGTCATGCATATGCAGAGTGCATTTATACAAAGATGCTGAAGAACAACCGGAAACAGGATTCTCTGCGATGATGCAGCTGCAGAATAAAAAGGGAGCACCGTAATGCCCCCTCTTCTGTATACGGATTTTCAGACTATCCACTGCTTATTTTGCCATTGCGGCAACTTCAGCCGCGAAGTCATCGACTTTCTTTTCGATGCCTTCACCGACCTTGTACTTCACAAAGCGAACAACTTCTGTTCCCTTTTCCTTGAGATACTGGCCGACTTTCTTATCCTGATCCAGGAAGAATACCTGATCAACCAGGCAGAGATCCTCGAGGTTCTTGGAGAGACGTCCTTCCACGATCTTCTCTTTCACCATCTCAGGCTTCTTTGCCATAGCAGGATCATTGTTCATCTGCTCGAGCAGGATTTCCTTTTCATGCGCAATCACTTCTGCCGGCATTTCATCACGGGATACATATGTCGGAGACATGGAAGCTACCTGCATTGCCATCTCCTTGGCAACCTGAGCATCATTTCCCTTCAGAACGGTAAGCGCAGAAATCTGGCCGCCGTTGTGCATGTATGTACCGAAGATTTCGTCATCATTCTTCTTAATGATTTCAAAGCGACGAAGCTTGATCTTCTCACCGATGATTGCGGTCGCATTGATCATCGCATCGTTCAGGGTTCCGTCTTCCACCTTGAGCGCAAGTGCTGCTTCAAGATCAGCCGGCATGTGTTCACGAATTGCATGAATGGTCTTTTCAATGAGGGCAAGGAACTTCTCGTTCTTCGCAACAAAGTCCGTCTCAGCATTGATCTCAACGATTATAGCGGTATTGCCGTCTGTAACGACGCGGGTCAGACCTTCTGCTGCAGTGCGGCCTTCCTTCTTCTCCGCCTTGGAGATTCCCTTCTTGCGGAGCCAGTCCTTCGCTTCTTCAAAGTTGCCGTTGGATTCTGTAAGAGCCTTCTTACAGTCCATCATTCCTGCCCCGGTTTCATCCCGGAGCTGTTTTACCTGAGCTGCTGTAATCGCCATGATTATTCTGCTGCCTCCTTAGTCTCCTGTGCAGGAGCTGCCTTTGTCTCTTCCGTCTTCACTGCTGCGCCTGCACCGCCCTGACGAGCCGGTGTATTCCGGTTGTTGTCTCTGCGGAAAATACGGCGTTCGCCCTGGCCGTCACGGTTGAACCGGCTGCGGTTCTGCATCTGTGCGCGGCGCTCTTCATAACGCTGACGCTTCCGACGCTCATATTCTGCTGCCTGCTGTTCGACATTGATCATGACTTCCTTCATGGTGATGTCTTCTGCAGTCTCGTCCTCCTTGTGCGCAAATTCAAGCTCGCCTGTTCCGCGTGCTTCAACGATCGCATCGGCAATTACGCCGACCATCAGCGTAATGGAGCGAACTGCATCGTCATTTGCCGGAATCGGATAATCTACCATTGTCGGATCTGCATTGGTATCGATCAGTGCAAATACCGGAATATGAAGCTTCCGTGCTTCCGCAACTGCGTTATGCTCCTCAATCGGGTCAACTACAAACAGCGCATCCGGGAGCTTCTTCATTTCCTTGATACCGCCAAGGAAGTTTTCCAGACGCTCTTTCCGCTTCAGCAGCATGCTCTGCTCTTTCTTCTTGTAAACATTGATGGTTCCGGAAGATTCCATTTCCTCAATCTCAACAAGCTTCTTGACCGATTTCTGAATCGTGCGGAAGTTTGTCAGAGTACCGCCGAGCCAGCGCTGGTTGACATAGAAGGAACCGGAACGAAGCGCTTCGGCAAGAATCGGAGCCTGCGCCTGCTTCTTTGTACCGACGAACAGAATCTTTCCGCCGTTCTCGGTGATTTCCTTCAGCTTGGCATAAGCGACATCAAGCTGTTCCTGGGTCTTTGCCAGGTCGATGATGTAGATTCCGTTCTTGCTAGTGTAGATGAACGGGCGGAACTTCGGGTTCCATTTGCGAGTCTGATGTCCGAAATGAACACCGTTCTCGAGCATTTTCCTCATGGAGACAACAGTCATTTTTCTTTAACCTCACTTTCCGTTGCTATCCGCCACAGGTTCGAACCGGATCAACATTGCCGTCTGCCCTTAAGGCAGTCCGCATGCACGGGAGCCGGAATCCCCTGTGTGAGTATTTGCGCACGCATAAAAAATCACGAGCGCTTCATCATGTTACCACAACGAACCGCCCGTGTTAAGTATTATTTTCCGCCTTTTTCCGCATGCGGGTGCGCTTTCTCCACCGTCGCCCGCAGCCGGTCAGCTGTCACATGCGTATAAATCTGGGTCGTCGAAAGATTTTCATGTCCGAGCAGCTCCTGTACGACACGCAGATCCGCTCCGTTATCCAGCAGATGCGTCGCAAAGCTGTGACGGATCATATGCGGATGCACATGAACGCTGAGCCCGGCTTCTTCACCGCGCTTCGCACAGATTTCCTGAATTGCTCTGGCGCTGATCGGCTTTCCTTTCTGATTCAGAAACAGATAATCCGTTCCGTCTTTTCTGAACTGCGGCCTGCCTTCTTTCAGATATTTCTCAATCAGCTTTGCACAGCGCCTGTAAAACGGCACCATCCGCTCCTTGCTTTCCTTACCGAGCACGGTAAGATACCCTTCTGCCAGATGGATCCGCGAGACTCTCAGGCCGGCACATTCACTCACACGCAGACCGCAGGCATACATCACCTCAATCATGCAGCGGTCGCGCAGATCCGCAGGCTTCGACAGATCAAAGCTTTGCAGCAGCGTTTCCATCTGATCAAAGGTCAGAAAATCCGGCAGCTTTCTGCGCGGAACGCTTCCCCTGAACTGACGAACCGGATTGTTTTTGATTCCTTCATATTTATTGAGATATCTGTAGAATGAGCGAAGACTCGACAGATTTCTCGCGTAGGACGCATTGGACAGCGGTTTCTGTCCAAATTCCCCGCTTCGCAGCTTCATCACATAGTCGGAAAGCACCGTCTTGTCCACCCGTTCCAGTGAAGTGATCTTCTCGTCTTCCAAATACCAGAGAAACCGTTCCACATCCCGCCGGTACGCATCCTGCGTATCTTCTGAACCCGTCCGGCTGAGCGCCACATGATTCAGAAACCGCTCCAGAATTTCATCAAAGCCGGCCATCTCTGATCGCTTCCTGCACAATCGGAAGCGACTGCTTTGCGTACGCCTCCTTGCGCTCCTTCTTTTTTACCGGTGCCGTCAGACGCATGATGCCGAAATTTGCATTCATCGGCTGAAACCGGCTCGCCTCCGCATGCGTGATATAATGCGCCATCGCACCGATCATCGTTTCCGGCCCAGGCACTGCCGGTTCTTCCTTCTTCATCACATGGGCAAGATTGATTCCGGCAAGCATCCCTGAGGCAGCGCTCTCCACATAGCCTTCCACCCCGGTCATCTGTCCGGCAAAAAACAGGTCAGAGCGTTTCTTTGACTGATAGGTCTCGTTCAGACAGCGCGGACTGCAGATGTAATTGTTGCGGTGCATTACGCCATAGCGGACAATCTCGCACGCCTCAAGCCCCGGAATCATCCGCAGTATTCTCCGCTGTTCCGGCCAGGTCAGATGCGTCTGAAAACCGACGATGTTGTAAAGACTCGCCGCCGCATTGTCCTGTCTCAGCTGAACCACCGCATACGGACGCTTTCCCTCCTGTTCCAGACCGACCGGTTTCATCGGTCCGAACAGCAGGGTATTTCTTCCACGCTTCGCCATCACTTCAAACGGCATGCATCCTTCAAAATAGATTTCCTGCTCAAACTCCCGGATCTTAACAGTCTCTGCGCTGATCAGAGCATCATAGAATGCGTCGAACTGTTCCTTCGTCATCGGACAGTTCACATAATCCGCATCTCCCTTGTCATATCTGGATTTCCGGTACGCTTTTGTAAAATCAATCGAATCTGCAGTTACAATCGGAGCTTCCGCATCAAAGAAATAACAGTACTGCTCATCGAGAAATTCCTGAATCGCCTTCATCAGCGGATCACTGGTAAGCGGCCCGCTGGCAATGACTGCCGGCCCTTCCGGAATCGCATCCGCTTCCTCTTCAACTACGGTGATCAGCGGATGATTCCGCATCAGATCATCGAGATACCGGCTGAATCCTTCCCGGTCCACTGCCAGTGCACTGCCAGCCGGAAGCCGGTTCGCTTCTGCCGCATCCATGACCGCCGAGCCGATCAGACGCATCTCTTCCTTAAGCAGTCCGACTCCGTTTTTCAGCGAATCAGACCGGAGGCTGTTCGAACATACAAGCTCCCCGAATGTATCCGCTGCATGCGCAGGTGTCTTCTTCTTCGGCTTCATCTCCACAAGCGTGACAGGAATCCCCCGGCGGGCGAGCTGATACGCCGCCTCACAACCCGCTAGTCCGGCTCCGATCACCGTTACGTTTTTATCTGTATTCTCCATATTGCGATTGTTTCACTCCTCTTCAAAAAAATCACCGGCACGAATCCGTCTGCCGGTGATCTGTATCTGATCAGGCTTCCGCGGAGGCATCCGCATCTGTTTTTACGGTTTTCTTCGCGGCTGTCTTCCTCGCAGCGGGTTTCTTCGCCGCTGCGGTTTTCGCTCCTGCCGTTTTTTTCGCTGTTCCGGAAGCTTTCTTTGCGGTCGTTTTCACCGCAGTTTTCTTCGCAGCCGTCTTCTTAGCGGCAGTCTTTGTTTCCACTGCAGACCTGGCCGCTTTTTTCTTCGGTTCAATGACCGTACCGTCCAGCTTTTCCATGTAATCGCAGGCCGGAAATCTGGAACAGCCATAGAAGTATGTCCGGTATCTGGACTGCCGTTTCAGCAGTTCTCCTTCACCGCATTTCGGACAGGATCTGCCGGTATGTTCCGGTGCCGGTTTATCTGCCGCTTCGATTTTCCGCTTGTATTTGCATTTCGGAAATCCGCTGCAGGAGATGAATTTGCCGAACCGGCCGTTCCGGTAAACCAGCGGGCTGCCGCAGTCCGGGCAATTCTCTCCCACTTCTTCCGGCTTCATCTTTTCCATATTCTTATATGCATGATCCACAAGCGGGGTGAATTCATTCCAGAAATTCCGCAGGGTGGCGACTTCGTCCACTTCTCCTTCCGCGATCCGGTCCAGATCGCTTTCCATCTGCGCCGTGTACTTCACATTGATGATCGAAGAGAAGAACTCATCCAGTTTTTCAACCGTAAGGGTTCCCTGCTCTGTCGGAAAGAACACCTTCGTCTTGGATTTTTCGGTCGAATAATCCAGCCTCACATAACCGCGATCCTGAATCGTATCAATGATCATGGCATAGGTACTCGGCCGGCCGACTCCCTGCTCTTCGAGTTCCTTGATCAGCTTCGCTTCCGTATAACGGGCAGGCGGTTCTGTAAAGTGCTGGTTCGGCTTCATTTCAAGCGCCGTCAGCTGCTCCTGCTCCTGCAGCGGGGGAAGATAGGTGTCCTTGCTGGAATAATAAGCGCCGTATACTTTCAGCCATCCGTCAAAGATCTGAGAAGACCCGGTGGCGGTGAAATCATATTCCTTCTGCGAAAGCGTAACAGATCTGCCCGCATATTTTGCCGGTGCCATCTGGCTTGCCAGTGCGCGGGCATAGATCAGCTTATACAGTTTATACTGGTCCTCGCTCAGATAGGAACGGATCCTTTCCGGTTCATTCGCAAGGCTGGTCGGACGGATTGCTTCATGCGCATCCTGCGCATTGGAACTGTTTTTGACATTGTATACCCCGTTGTACTGTTTGCCGAACCGCTCCGTAATCATCGAATGCGCCGCCTTGGTATATGTATCGGAAAGACGAGTGCTGTCTGTACGCATATAGGTGATGAGACCCTCTTCGCCATTTCCGATGTCAATTCCTTCATACAGCTTCTGAGCGACTGACATCGTATGCTTTGCCTTGAAGCCGAGCTTTGTGGAAGCTTCCTGCTGCAGTGTGGAGGTAATGAACGGTTTGAACGGCGCTGTGGATTTTGTTGTCTCCCGGATTGCCGAAACCGTGAACGGTCCCTGACAGTCATTGAACACCTTCATCGCTTCTGCTTCGTTGTGAAGCTCCGCTTTTGCCCCGCTGATCTTCGACAGCGACGCGCTGAACTTCTGACCGTCTTTTTCAAACAGCGCATCAATGGTCCAGTATTCTGTCGGAACAAACGCCTGAATTTCCTTTTCCCGCTCAACGATCAGCTTCAGCGCAACCGACTGAACCCGGCCTGCCGACTTCGAACGGATCTTGTTATGCAGAAGATTTGAAAGCCGGAACCCGATGATGCGATCAAGAATCCTCCGGGTCTCCTGTGAATGCACCAGGTCCATATCGATCATCCGCGGGCTCTGAAATGCATTGGCTACCGCATCTTTCGTGATTTCATGAAATGTCACACGGTCAACCGCATTCTCCGGCAGACCGAGTTCCTGCGCAAGATGCCAGGAAATCGCTTCTCCTTCCCGGTCCGGGTCGGTTGCCAGATACACGGT
>JAFYGX010000175.1 GCA_017543025.1 Solobacterium sp. | reverse complement strand
GGTTTCAATCCGCCGGAAGATATCATTTCCCTTCTTGCCGAAGGCAGTGCCTTCCGTCTTCGTAAGACCAGCCATCTCCTTGATATCCGAACCTGCAACAAAGCTCTTTTCTCCTGCGCCGGTAATGATCAGACAGCGTACCGTGGTAAGATCCGCTTCATCCAGCGCAGCGGAAAGATCTTCCAGAACTTTGGAGTCCAGCGCATTCAGCGCTTCCGGACGATTCATTGTAATGATGCCATAGGCACCCTTGTTCTCATAAGTCACAAAGCTCATGTGAATTTCCTCAGTCCCGTTCCACAAGCGTAGCGCAGCCCATGCCGCCGCCGATGCAGAGCGTCGCAAGACCCTTCTTCGCATCGCGCTTAACCATTTCATTCAGCAGCGTCACGAGAATTCTGCAGCCGGAAGCTCCAACCGGATGTCCGAGCGCAATTGCACCGCCGTTAACATTCAGTTTGGAATGATCCCACTTCAGTTCCTTTTCAACCGCAACAGACTGTGCTGCGAATGCTTCGTTTGCCTCAATGAGATCAAGATCATCAACGGTCCAGCCGGTCTTAGCGAATACCTTCTTCGTTGCCGCAACCGGTCCGACGCCCATGATGGACGGATCAACACCGCCGAGTGCACCGGCAACATATGTCGCCATCGGAGTGATGCCGAGTTCCTTCGCTTTTTCTTCGCTCATAACCACAACCGCCGCAGCTCCGTCATTGATGCCGGAAGCGTTGCCTGCAGTTACGACGCCGCCTTCTTTCTTGCCGGAGCAGCACTTCAGCTTCGCAAGCGTTTCAACAGTTGTACCTGGACGGGGTCCTTCATCGGTATCAACGATGGTATCGCCCTTGCGGCCATGGATCGTTACCGGAACAATCTCATCCCTGAATTTTCCTTCTGCCATTGCTTTTTCACATTTCTGCTGGCTTTCGGCAGAGAATGCATCAAGTTCTTCTCTGGTAAGCTTCCACTGTTCCGCAACATTTTCAGCAGTGATCATCATATGATAGTTGTTGAACGCATCCCACAGCGCATCATGAACCATCAGGTCAACCAGCTTGCCGTCGTTCATACGATAGCCGTAACGTCCCTGCATTACCGCATACGGTCCCTGACTCATGTTCTCCATACCGCCGGCAACAACGATATCCGCATCGCCTGCCTGAATCATCTGAGCCGCCATATTCACGCAGTTCAGACCGATTCCGCATACCACATTGACCGATACTGCCGGAACTTCGACCGGAAGTCCTGCTTTAATGGACGCCTGACGGGCCGGGTTCTGGCCAAGTCCTGCCTGAATGACGTTTCCCATATAAACATGGTCAACCTGTTCCGGCTTCACGCCGGCACGGTTCAGCGCTTCTCTGATCACGAGCGCGCCAAGGTCCACCGCCGGCACAGTGCTGAGTGCCCCGCCCATTTTCCCGATCGGCGTACGGCATGCACCTGCTAATACTACCTTCTTCGACATGAATTCAATTCCTCCATCTAAATAGATTTATGAGCAACTTGTTAAAGTTTTCTCATAGTCGTTAACATTCTAGCAAAACAAGGCTGTGATTTCAATCGCAAATAATTGCCGAAATCGGCATGAATAGTGAGTTTTTCAAGCTTTTTCACAAGCATGCATTCAAACGGTTCTTTCCTGTGATCAGCCGTTCCAGAGAGACTTCATCTGCCTGCGGCAGAACGGTTCTGAGATGTTTTCTGATTCTGTCAGCCGACTGTTCCGGCTTCCGCTTATATACCCGTTTCCGGAAGGAAGCCCCAAGATACACTTCCGGCAATGCATATCTTGCAATACCCCAGCCATAAGGCTCTCCGGTTTTTGAGCGTTCATATTCAAAATCCGAGATAATCACATATCCCTGCATCTGCAGCTTTGTAATCGTCGAATCAAATCCTGTTCGCGGTTTCCAGTCATCTTTCCCCGTCTTTTTCGGCTTCACATAACCCCCGATCAGCTTGGCGTCCTTCGAAAGAATCGAGTGCCGCGAAGCAATCAGCTCATAAAGGTATTTTTCCCTGTGATCTGCCAGCCCGTCTTCAAACCGCGCATCAAAGTCATATCCATCACGCCGTACATTCGCAAAGTCCGGATACCACCTGTTCGATACAAACCCCGATTTCTTACCGAACACTTTCCCATATACGCAGTTTCCTTCTGAAATGACCATGCCTTTCCATTCCCACGGACCTTCCCTGTCTGTAAACCAGAGTTCTGCGGGCGTCATTTCTTCCACTGAAAACCCGCTGATCTCATTTGCGAAGAACGGAAGAAATCCGAAATACGCAATTGCCCCGATCAGATCCTGCCTGTGATTCAGAACCCATTCTTTCATACTGTCTGCCCCCTGTTTTATTCATCTCATCCGTTTTCAAGCGCTGAAACCATTCCGCACCCCGTATTCCGAAGACATCTGAGATTGCGTCTTCAGAACAGAATTCCGTATTTCACTTCGGGGCGAAAAAATTTCAGAAAAAAGTTTTTCAAATCTATAGACAAATCCGATTTTACCCGTTACTATTATAAAGCACTGCGGATGTGGTGAAACCGGTAGACACGCTGATTTCAGGGGTCAGTGAGGAGACTCGTGCAGGTTCGAATCCTGTCATCCGCATGATTACACAGAAGAACGGCTCGGCAGAGTCGTTTTTTCATTATCCTGACATAACGAATCTGCTGTTACACCCTTCGTTTTCCGGTTATCCGGCTGTTCTGTGTTCCTTCTGTTTCACGCGCCGGATCACGTCCATTGCGCCATCCATTCCGGCATCTGTTCCGCAGATGATTTTTTTCGCAAATCATCCGCGTTTGCCCATATAATAAATGTATCAATTTCAGCAAACACAATAAAGGGGACTGCTTATGTTTAAGAATCTCACCAAAACCGAGAGTGCATGGGTTCTTTACGATGTCGGAAACAGCGCATACACAATGCTCGCCTGTTCTCTGATTCCGATCTGGTTCAAAGCGCTTGCGATCGGAAACGCACCGGGACAGATTTCCGGCGATCGGGCAACCGCATATTATTCCATTTCCATTGCGATTGTTACAGTTGTAGTAGCTGTTCTCGGCCCTGTATGCGGCGCCATCGCGGATCACAGAGACATGAAGAAAATCTTCTTCACCACTGCGGTTGCGATCGGCGTGGCAGGCTGTATCCTGAACGGATTCGCTTCAACCTGGATCGCATTTCTGGTCATCTACATCATCACGCGCATTTTCTACGCCGCCTCACTCACCTTCTATGATTCCATGCTGAATGATGTTACGACGGAAGATCGGATGGATCAGGTTTCCTCTTACGGATATGCCTGGGGGTATATCGGTTCCTGCATTCCGTTTACGCTCTCATTGATCGCCTATATTATCAGCGGAGGTCTCAGTGATTCTCTGATGATCATCTCCCCGCAGGCCGGAAAAATCATCGGCTTTGCGATTACCGCAGTCTGGTGGTTCCTTGTAACGATCCCGCTGATCAGAAACTACCGCCAGATCAACTATGTTGAACGGACAAAAGGCTCGATCCGCAGAGTATTCCGGAAGATCTTCGAGACGCTGAAGCGGATTGCGACAAAGGACAGAAAAGTTCTGTTCTTCCTGATCGCTTTCTTCCTCTATATCGACGGCGTCGGAACGATCATCGACAACTGCATCAATATCGGAACCGATCTCGGTCTGCCGGCGGTCGGTCAGGTCGTCTTCCTGCTTGCGACACAGGTTGTTGCGTGGATCGGATCGCTTGTCTTTGCAAGGCTGTCCAGAAAATACGATACCGTTCCTCTGATCCTTGTCTGTATTGCCGGATATTTCGCAGTCTGCCTTTATGCGCTCACCCTGCGGACACTCTTTGACTTCGGCGTTCTCGCATTCGGTGTCGGATGCTTCCAGGGATCGATTCAGTCGCTGTCCAGAAGCTATTTTTCCAAGATCATCCCGCCGGACAACTCCGGTGAATACTTCGGCATCTATGATATTTTTGCCAAAGGCGCAAGCTCCTCGGTTCGGCCGTCATTGCGGCGGTCAAACTCGCAGGCGGAACAATCAACATCGCAGTCGGATCACTCGCAATCTTCTTCGCACTCGGATTTATCTTCCTGCTGCTCTCCAGCAAAGAACCGTCCGTTAACCGTAGCAGCTCCGTATAAACCCAATGAAAGCCGGCGTCTAAACCGGCTTTTTCTGTTTCAGTCCGCAAAAATGATCTGTCCGTTTCTGGCCGATTCAATACAGGCAAGCGAGACAAACGGAATGCCCTTTTCTTCCAGAACAGCTCTTCCGTTCATGTATTTCTTTTCAACGACGACGCCTGCACCGCAGATCGTTGCGCCTGCCTGCTCACAGATCGATACCATGGCGCTCACAGCACTGCCTGCTGCCAGAAAATCATCAATCAGCAGCACATGATCCTGCGGACCGAGATACTTCGCGGAAATCTTCAGCCGGGGGGATCCGCCCCGGGTGAATGACTGCACTGCCGCACTGTAACACTCTTCAGTAATTGTACTGATCTCTCCCTTTTTCGCATATACGACCGGAATGTTTCCGAACGCCTGTGCAGCCGTTAAGGCAAATACGATTCCGCCCGTCTCTGCGGTAACAATCTTCGTCACCGGAAGATCACAGAAACAGCGGTAGAATTCCCTTCCTATTTCTCCAATCAGTTCTGTATCAATCTGATGATTCAGAAAACTGTCCACTCTGATAATGTCATCGTTAATCACCGTCCCCTGACGGATGATCCGTTCTTTCAGAAGTTTCACTTCAGCCCTCCTATGTTCGACAGAACCCACAGAATCAGAAGAATGCACAGACCGGCCGCAGCGACCCAGAACAGCCGGAAATCCTTCCGTACATCCGCAATCTGCCGGTCCAGAATCTCCCGTGCCTTCCGGTCGCATTCTTCTGAATAGCCTTCTTCAAATACAGTCTGAACCGCCCATGGAGAAAGAACACGCATCGGCAGATCATCAAGAATCAGAAATTCACTGACATTCGGATGTTCTTCCAGATAGATCAGTATTTCTTCCCAACGCGGCGGATAATCCTCCCGCAGCGCTGTCATCCCTTCAATAACCACATCTTCGGAGAATCCGGCATTCCTCAGACTGTTACAGCAGAACTCCATTCCGGAATACCGCCAGGAAGATGAAATCACCACACGAAGATCATAGTCGTGGATCAGCCGGTCAAGGCGCACAGTAATCTCAGGCCGAAAGAAATCATAAACCCCTTCCGCCATCGCAGCGTCAAACTCTTCCGTTCCGTATTCATACGGCACATTGACCACACCGTCAAAATCCAGAAATACAATTCTGTGCGGTCTGCTGCTCCTTCTTGCCGCAAGCATCCGCTTCTGAAGCGCTCTGATCCGCTTTTCTGTATCTGTCATGCTCACAGCATAAACGATGTTCCGGCAGATTTCCTCATTATTTTTATTCTGCATCTTCATCCTTTGCTGTGCTTTACTGCTTCTGTCTGGCAAAACTGCCGGTTTTTAAGTATGATGGACGTTGCGTAACAGAAAGGAACATAAATCCATGAAACTTGCAGTCTCCTATGATAACGGAGAAGTATTTCAGCATTTCGGAAAAACCGAAGCGTTTAAACTCTATGAAATCGAAAACAGAAAAATCGTTTCTTCCCTGGTAACCGATACAGCCGGAACCGGGCACAGTGCACTTGCATCTTTTCTCAGCAGTAAAGGCGTTCAGACTGTAATCTGCGGCGGAATCGGCGAAGGTGCGCGCAATGCGCTTTCGAATGAAGGAATCCAGGTAATTGCCGGAGCGGAAGGAAACGCAGATGATGCAGTCGCATCCTATCTGAACGGCACGCTGGTTTCTTCGGAGGAATCCTGCAATCATCACCACGAAGACGGCCATTCCTGCGGAGAGCACGCAGAAAGCGAGCACTGCGGAGGTGCTTCCGGATGCGGCGGATGCGGGGGATGCGGCGGTGAGCTGAAGATTGAACCGATCGGAAAAAATGCAGGCCATACCTGCAGAGTTCATTACCGCGGCACATTCAATGACGGCACACAGTTTGACTCTTCCTATGACCGCGGTACACCGATTGAATTTGTCTGCGGAGCCGGTATGATGATCCGCGGCTTTGACAAGGCAGTTGCGGATATGGAGCCCGGGCAGAAAACAACCGTTCATCTGATGCCGGAGGAGGCCTATGGTGTGGCAGACCCTGCCGCGATCATGGTCATTCCGTTCAAAGACCTTCCGGGGTCAGAAGATCTCACGGTCGGAGAACAGGTCATTCTCGCTGATGAATACGGAAGACGCTTCCGGGTAACGGTCAGAGAAAAAAACGACTCTGCCGTCACACTGGATGCCAACCATGAAATGGCCGGAAAAGAACTGAATTTCGAAATTGAGCTGATTGAAATCCGCTGAGTACAGAAAAAGCAGGAAGCCCCTGCTTTTTCGTTACTCTGATTCCGCAAACGACCGTTTCAGCCACGCATCCGCAAGATCCACCCAGACAGCCACTTCTTTATTCGCTTTCTTCTTTCTGTCCACGAAATCCGGATCAATCCGATTCGCATAGCTTTCCCGGATTCCGTTCACAGCGTCTCTGTCCGCTGTGATCTCTCCCCGGTCCACCGCCGCAAGCACCTCTTTCACCTGTTCCAGCGAATACGCTGCCGCAAAGGTGCGTTTCTGCCATTCTTCCGTCGCAACACAGAGTCCATGCCTGCCATGCGGAAATACATGATGTTCAAACGGGATCCGCTTCTTCCGCAGAGCAAGCGCCATCAGGTAGCTGTTTTCCACCGGCACGGCCTGATCTTCCGCAGTCTGCCAGAGAAATACCGGACACATATCCTCACGGACATGCTTTTCCAGCGACATCCGGTCAGTTTCCTCTTCTGAAGCATCCTTTCCAAGCAGCGCTTCAAAAGACTGATGATGCCCGTATTCACCGGACGTAATAACCGGATAGCAGAGAATCAGCCGGTCCGGAGCAGCGCTCACAGACGGATAGCGGACATCATCAATTGAATCATGGTATTCTGCAAGCGTTCCGGAAAGATGCCCGCCGGCAGAGAAGCCGCAGACGATAATCCTCTTCGGATCAATGCCGAATTCCTCCGCATTCGTTCTCAGCAATCTGACTGCCCGCACAA
The DNA here is from genome assembly GCA_017543025.1 of Solobacterium sp. Next base: position 2,626 of record JAFYGX010000175.1, on the reverse strand, counting down.
TATCCCTGAGAGGCTGTTCTTTCAGCGGCTCTGCAAACAGAAGGTTGCAGGTATATGTCAGCACAGCCGCCTGATATCCGAGCCTGTAAAACGTTCTTGCGGTGATTTCACTTTCCGACTCTGAACAGTAATTATAGCCTCCGCCCGGAACCACAAGCACAAGCGGAAGACTGCGGCTGTCTTCATGCAGATAAGTATGCAGATTCGGCATGAATCCGAATGCATGCCTGTAATGATATTCTTCGGGTTCATACAGATTGATGCGTTCACACTTCATAGAGCGGTCTCTCCTTTATCTGACATTCAGATGATTTAATATTTTATGCGAACGGCCGCAGAAAATGGAGTATATTTTTAAATATATGTCCGAGCAGATCCGGACAAGGAGGATAAACATGAAACCTTACAAGGATATGTCAGCTGAAGAACTGAAGCAGGAACTTCATGAACTGAAACAGAAATATGTAAAGATTCAGGAGCAGAATATCCATCTGGATATGAGCCGCGGAAAACCCGGTCAGGATCAGCTCAACCTTTCCATGGGTATGATGGATGTGCTGGACTCTTCTTCTGATCTTACATGTGAAGACGGGACGGACTGTCGGAACTACGGCCAGCTGAGCGGAATCCAGGAAGCACGTCAGCTGCTCGGCGATATGATGGAAAACAACCCGAAAGACATCATCATATACGGAAACTCTTCTCTGAACGTCATGTTTGATACGATCAGCCGCTGCTGGACACACGGCGTCATGGGCAATACCCCGTGGGGAAAACTCCCGGAAGTGAAATTTCTCTGTCCGGTCCCGGGTTATGACCGTCATTTTGCGATCACAGAGTTCTTCGGGATAAAAATGATTCCTGTTCCGATGACTCCGACCGGGCCTGATATGGATATGGTGGAATCACTTGTCAGCAGTGATGAATCAGTAAAAGGTATCTGGTGTGTACCGAAGTATTCCAATCCCCAGGGTTACTCCTATTCGGACGAAACCGTACGCCGGTTTGCCCGTCTGAAACCTGCCGCAAATGATTTCCGGATCTTCTGGGATAACGCTTATGGCGTTCACCATCTCTATGATGACCGTCAGGATTATCTGATTGAAATTCTCGCAGAGTGCAAACGGGCCGGAAATCCTGATCTTGTATATAAATTCTCCTCAACGTCCAAGATCACTTTCCCGGGAAGCGGAATTGCTGCGGTAGCGACCAGTCCGAACAACATGGACGATTTCCTGTCCTATCTGAAGCGTCAGACAATCGGTCACGATAAAGTTAACCAGCTCCGTCATGTCCGGTTCTTCGGTGACATTGCCGGCCTCATTGAACATATGAGAAAACACGCGGATATCATCCGTCCGAAATTCGAAGCAGTTGAGCAGATCCTGAAAGAAGATCTGGAAGAACTCGAAGTCGGTACCTGGACCTGTCCGCTCGGCGGTTACTTCATCATGTTCGACTCACTCCCGGGATGTGCCAAGGAAATCGTTGCACTGGCAAAGAAAGCCGGCGTCGTCATCACGCCTGCCGGAGCCACCTGGCCTTACGGCAAGGATCCGAATGATTCCAATATCCGGATCGCTCCTACCTATCCTTCTCTGGATGATCTGACAAGTGCCATGAAGATCTTCACCGTCTGCGTGCGGATCGCCAGCGCCCAGAAATACCTGAAGGAAATGAACTGACTGTTTCAGGCTGTTCTGCTTCTGCAGAGCAGCTTTTTTGTTGCCAGAAAAAAAGCTGCCCTGAAGAACGAACCGCAGCGGTTTCTCAGCCGAATCACTCAGACCAGATCAGGAATACCGCATAGATTCTGCCGTCTCTTCATATCCGGTTGCTTCTATTACGGTTCTCCACAGCCTTCCGGTAATCACCAATCTCACGGAAGCCTTTTCTTGCATCATGTGCCGCAATGCCCATCAGTTTACTGCCGGTTGCGGCCACACGGGAGGCAACCATCGCCTTCTGCGCCAGAGCAGCAGTGAAAAACCGGCCAAGATAAGTATCGTTATATTTCTGATCCTCCGGTGCAGAAATGAATTCCTTCTGATACTGCATGAGATCAAACGGGCGGATTTCCGATCCCGTGATCGATTCTCCGAGCGCTTTCCAGTCTTCCGAGTCATCCACGCGCCGGACAGAAATGATGCGTTCGATCTCCTCTCTGAACGGTTCAATGGAATCCCACGCATAGGTATCCTGTTCAAACGAAGGAAGCAGATCATTCAGATACTGCATCGCATATACCATCTGCGCAAAGGCAAACAGATAATCATGCTGGTTATCCTTGTAGATTTCTTTATAATCCCCCCATGCCGGAAGATAGACATAACGGATAAAGCTGTAATCCGGAAGATGCCCGGCACGTCCATGACCGAGATTCATAATGCTGTTTTCGCTGGCCTGATAAATACTGCCGGTATAAGACCGGGTTTCAGGATCTTCTTTCGCTGCCGGATTGTGGCCGAATACAATCGGCCTGCGCACAAACTTATTGCCTTTCGCCGGCACCAGCTCAAAGAAATGATTATCGGTATTATTGATCACAAGCGACGGTGTTCCCGCAAAATAGGTGTGTGCCCATGTATCCGCAAGCACATGCATTGCAAGTCCGATTGCCTCAAAT
>JAFYGX010000023.1 GCA_017543025.1 Solobacterium sp. | reverse complement strand
TATCGTTCTTCTGCAATCTGAGAGGAAAGTGCCTCAGCGAAAAGAGAACTTCATTAATCCGAGAACTGAACCGGCACCAGATGTATTTCTACGTGAAGGATATTATGACGAAAAACATCTTTGATGCCGAAAAGGATCTGGCTGTACGTTGTGCATGACATCCATGGTCGCGCAGTATTGGCGTTTCAAAGCCCATCTAATGTCAATCACAGAGGCTATGGCGATCATTTAAAGAGCATGCGCGCATACTATATTGAATGTCCTAAGTCACTTTATTCTGTTTTACTGCTTGATGCTTTGAATTGCACCGTCCAGATTCGTTCTGTGCAGATGACAGAAAACTGTGCATGAGCGGACAGGGGTAGCGTTGGAAAACGGTATTGCAGACTGCGAACTGCAGTGTTCATAAACAGGCAGATCTGGCAGATGAAAACTCTTCTCAGATGCACGAAGCAGGAATGTCGTCTGCAGCAGGGAACAATCTGATTGCCGGACTTTATTAACGGAACGCTTCAGAAGCTGACTATTCAGACAGCAGAACAGATTTGCATAGGTGTGATAAGCTCTGAAACGTTTTTTTGTGAAAGACTGATAATGTAATACAGCTGTGACTGTTACTGCAGTGTATCCGGATCATATACTCCAATATGTTTCAGACGGTAAAGAACGATCTCCGCATTGGAAAGAAAGCGGACGTCTTCAATGGTTGTTCCGGTTCCGTTGGATATATCAAGTGTATAGAGATCATCGATCAGGTGTTTTCCTCTGAAATAGATTTCAGCCATTCCCGGTGTATACAATGCGCCGATTCCCCAGTATGCCTGACCTCCATGGCTGTGACCGCTGAGCATATAATCAGTCAGGTCCACCGGCATATACTCTGCCATGTCCGGAGTGTGACAGAGCACAATATTGTAGGAGGCTCTGCTTACATTGGCAAATGCAGAAGTGATGTCGGGAACTCCGTTCATTCCGTTGTCCACGCCGGTCAGCGTGATCGATTCATTTCCGTTGTTGCGGAGAATAATACTGCGATTCTCAAGCAATTCAAATTCACTTTCAAACAGTACCTGACGGATCAGTTCTGTTTCTTCCGGCGATCGGCAGTCAAAGTCGCCCAGAACCGCAAATTTTCCAAGCGGCGCCTGAAGATTATACAGTTTCTCACACAGCATTACGGCAGTTGCCTCGTTCAGGGTCGGTGAGGACTGATCAATCAGATCGCCGCCGAACAGAATAATGTCCGGCCGCAGTTCATTGATTCTGCTGCACAGCTTGTCCATTCGCTTTTCATCCATGAATGTTCCGTAATCCAGATCGGAAAAAAACAGTATTTTGACATCATCCATCTGATCCGGAATAAACATGGACCGCAATGTTTCATAACGTACCTGAAATCGGGAAGGTGCTGTGAAATAGGAGTCATAATACAGAGTGGCACCGAAAAGACTGGTCAGAATCAGTACGCTGAAAATGATTATGATAATCTTTTTTTTCTGTGCATCCATTGACTGTCAACCTCCGTATTAATATATAATAAACAAGTTAGGTGATGCATGATTTATGAAGAGTGTGTTTTTATTGTCATATGATGTTCTGATGAAAGGAAGCGAAGCGGCTGAAGGTGCCTCAGAACTCATCAAATATCTGTATACGGAAGGATATTCCTTTCTGATTCTTACAGATGAATCTCTTCATACCAGAAACTGGCTTGCGGATCGGATGTATAATGCCGGCTTTCCTCTGATGTCAGAGGATCTGTTTTACACTACTACAATGGGGGCTGTTGATGCAATTCGCAGCAATTATCCGACCAGAAACAGGGCGTTCTGTATCGGATCAGATGCAATGCGGAATCTGCTGGAGAAAGGCGGCTTCACATTGGATGAAGAATATCCGCAGTGGCTTTTTATCGGTGATCAGCGGAATATTTCATTCCGTGAATATTCTCATGTACTTCAGCTTGCTGTATCAGGCGCATCGATGATAACAGTAAGCGATTCAGTCAATCTGTGGGATCGCTCCGGTATTGTTCCGGGGCCTGCGGCTGTTACGGCAATGCTGGAAACGGCTTCCGGAAATGAAGCGCTTGTTTCCGGCTGGAGCAGTTCGCTGATTATCAAGAAAGCAATGGGATATATCGGTGCTGAGCCAGAGGATACAGTATTTGTAAGCAACAATCTCGAAGGGGAGATTTCCACAGCTATCCTGTCCGGGATTGATACGATATATGTCACAGAAGACAATGTGAATGAGAATCTTACCGAGAGTCAGATCAGACCGACCTATGTTGTGAGCTCACTTAGGGGGCTGTTTGGCTGATATGCATTTCTGAAGGAAGAGCGCCGCAAGGTCTGTCATCTCTTTCTGCTGAGCCATTCGTTCCGGATGCCATTGGACTGCAAGGATGCGGTCTTTTTCTATTGCTTCAATAATTCCGTCATCACTGATGCCGCTGACTGTAAACCCATGAGCCGGCTGATCGATTGCCTGATGGTGAAAGCTGTTGACCCGTGTATTCGATCCGAAGACAGAATACAATGCAGTTCCTTCGATAAACTGAATCCGGTGAAGTGTCTGGTCCGGGGGAAGCGTTTCAGATATCTTCCGCTGATTATGCTGTTTGCCGGTACGGGAAGGAATATCAGGAATCAGTGTACCGCCCTCTGCAGTATTGATCAGCTGTATTCCGCGGCAGATCCCGAAGATCGGTTTATGCAGTGTCTGAAATGCGTGATATGTACTGATATCGCAGGCATCAATCAGCGCGGGTTCACATTCAATCTGATCATCCGGTTCCGCCTGGTAATGATAAAGCGCAGGGTCAATATCGTTTCCTCCGGGAATCAGCAGGCCGTCACAGAACCCAGCAGCTTCTTCAGCATCTGCGGGATCAGAAGGCAGCAGAATCGGAAAGACCGGAATTCCGGGGCGTTTCAGATAATCAATGTAGTCCTTCAGGACATATCCTGCATCAGACTGCAGGATTTCCTTATATCTTGGGAGTATTGCGATGAGTAAAGGTTTTTTCATAGGCTGTCACCGGTGTCCATTCCGTTTGCCATATATTGCATGGCTATTCAGGGTAATGCTATAATTCCTAGTTGTTAAGCGGTTGGTTCCGTTTTTTAACCGGGAGTCAAACATGAACAGTTTATCAAACTCTGCTCTTATAGTGTTCATTCTGGTGCTGATTTTTTTCTCCGGGTTGTTTTCTGCTACGGAAACTGCCTATTCCAGTGCCAGCAGGATCCGTTTGAAAGCGATGGAAACCGATGCGGCTGATGAAGTGATTTCGATTCTGGATCATTTTGACCGTTTTATTTCTGCCGTTCTGATTGGAAATAATATTGTCAATATTCTTGCGGCGACTATGGCAACGATCGTTTTTACCAGGCTTTATAAAGAAGACGGTGCATGGATATCAACTCTGGTTCTCACTCTGGCGGTGCTTCTTTTCGGTGAAATTGCACCGAAAACCATTGCAAAACAGAATCCGGAGCTTTTTGCGATTCATACCAGGGGATTTGTCCGTCTGTTTGAATTTGTTCTTACACCGCTTACGGTGATCTTCAGCGGCTGGCAATGGCTGGTATCACGGGTTATCCGGGTTGAAGAGAGCGACAGCGATATCTCTGATGAACTGATTACAATGATCGATGAAGCGGAACGGGAGGGAGATCTCAAAGCGCATGAATCTGATCTGATTTCCGCCGCAATTGAGTTTAATGATCTGGATGTGAAAGATGTTCTTACACCGCGTGTGAATGTGATAGCGGTAAATATTACGATGTCACTTGAAGAAGTGGAAAAACTGTTCCGTCTGAATTCGTTTTCACGTTTGCCGGTATATGAGACCTCAATTGATAATATTGTCGGCGTCATTCATGAAAAGGATTTTTACAGTATGCTGTATGCGGATAAGGAACGGCGATATCTGAGACGGATCATCAAACCGGTGATTTATACCAGTGAAAATGTCAAGATCAGTACGCTTCTCAAGCAGCTTCAGAGAGCAAAGCTCCATTTTGCGGTTGTACTCGATGAATACGGAGGAACTGCAGGAATTATTACAATGGAAGATATCATAGAGGAACTTGTCGGTGAAATCTATGATGAGCATGATACGGTAAAAGAGTATTATGAGCAGACCGGTGAAAATACCTTTCTTGTAAAATGCACAGCCGAGATTGATGACATGATGGAACGGTTCGGTGTGGATTACGATGAAGATGAATATGATTTTATTACCGTGAGCGGATGGGTGATTCATGAACTGGATCGGATTCCGCAGGTCGGTGATACCTTTGATTACAAGAATCTTCATGTGACAGTGACGAAAGCAGATCAGAGGCGTGTCCATGAGATTCAGGTGGAGATCAGAAAGCCGGAAGAGGTGGAATAATGCAGGAGTATTTTGTGGATGGTCCGCTGGTTCCCGGCAATACGATCGAACTGGCAGCTGACAAGGCGCACCATGCATTTGATGTCCTTCATCTGAATCATGAGACTGTGCGTCTTGTATCGGACGGAATCGGTTATTTTGCGGAAGTATTTCAGGAAGGCGGCAGAAAGTGCGCCCGTATCCTTTCAAAGGACACAGAAATCAATGAACTGAACACATCAGTTATTCTGTGCATGGCGTTGATCCGCCGAGAAAAATTCGAGTTTGTGCTGCAGAAGGCAACCGAACTCGGAGTATCGAAAATTGTTCCGTTTGAGTCGGAGCGATGTGTTGTGAAGGATAAAAAGGAACGGAGTGAGAAGCAGAGTCAGAGGCGCAGTGCGATTGTTCTTGAAGCAGCGGAACAGTGCAAACGGAACAGGGTGCCGGAAGTCTGTCCTCCGGTAAGACTTTCGGATCTTGCCGGGTTCCGGTCACAGCTGAATCTTGCGGCATATGAAAAAGCCGGCAGTGAATCTGATCATCTGAACGATCTGCTGCCTGCTTCATCTGTTACGATCGTGATCGGGCCGGAAGGCGGGTTCAGCGAACAGGAGATCCGTATCCTTTCAGAACAGGGGTTCATTCCGGTGACTCTGGGAAATCGGATTCTTCGGGCTGAGACGGCAGCGCTGTATGCCTGCAGTGTCGTGGGGGAGCTTTGCGGATGAAGTTTGAACTGATTAATCTTGGCTGCAAAGTCAATGCGTTTGAAACGGAAGCGGTTGGTCAGCAGCTGGAACGTACCGGTCTGGTGCGTGCGGACGGGAAGGAACCAGCTGATGTGACTGTGATATTTACCTGTGCTGTGACCAATACGGCTGCTGCGAAAAGCAGAAAGATGATTCATCGTGCCAGGCGGAAAAACCCGCAGGCTGTGATAGCGGTTGCAGGCTGTTACGCACAGATTGAACCGGAGGCACTGAAGGAAGCGGATATCCTGATCGGAACCGCACATAAACAGTATCTCGGAGAGTATATCAGCCGGTATCTGAACGATCATGTTTCGGTAAGGGATGTCGGTAATCTGAAGAATGTCTGTTTTGAACCGCTTCCGCTGGATTCGTTTTCACAGCGGACAAGAGCATTTCTTCGGATTCAGGACGGCTGTGATCAGTACTGTGCCTATTGTGTGATTCCGTTCGCAAGAGGACATGAACGGTCCATGGACCCGGATCAGGTGATTGCGGAAGTCCGGAAATTATCCCGTTATCATAAGGAACTCGTACTTGCCGGGATTCATACCGGAAGGTATGGCAGGGAATACCATATGACATTGACGGACCTTCTGAAACGGATTCTTTCAGAAGTGAGCGATCTGCCGCGGATCCGTATCTCTTCAATCGAGGTTACGGAACTGAGCGATGAATTTGTCGATCTGTTCTGCCGGGAACCGCGGATTGCAAAGCATCTTCATATTCCGCTGCAGTCTGGTTCAGATGCTGTGCTGAAGCGGATGGGAAGACCGTATACAGCTGACGAATATTACCGCAAGCTGGAAGAAATCCGTTCCTATGTTCCCGATGTTTCTGTATCTGCCGACCTCATGACCGGATTTCCGGGTGAAACAGATGAACGGTTCGCGGAAACACTGTCATTTCTCGATCGATGCCGGTTCTCATTTCTGCATGTTTTTCCCTTCAGCGTACGCAAAGGAACGGCAGCGGAGGAAATGGATGGACAGGTAGCACCGGAGATCCGGAAACAGCGGGCAGCGGTATGTCTGAAGCGTTCTGAAGCATATTATGAAGCATATGCGAAGTCCATGATCGGCAGGGATGTGCAGGTGCTGATGGAAACGGAACACAGCGGGTATACCGGAGAATATCTGAATGTGACGCTTGCCGGATCATACCGGCAGGGAGAACTGATACATGCAGTGATAACCGAAGTGAAAGACGGCATTGTCTATGCCGGGGAAAGAGAAAGCGCATGAAACTGAGTGAATTATTTGATCAGGTTGGAGATATTGAAATACGCAGTCTGATGGCTGACAGCCGGAAAAAAAGACCGGACTCCATTTTTTTCTGTGAAAAAGGAATGATGTTTGACGGACATCGGTTCGTGTCACAGGCAATTGAAAACGGTGCGAAAGTTATCGTTCATTCAGAGCCTCTGGAGGAAAAGAATCCGGACATCACCTATATCAAAGTGAAGGATGTCAATCAGGTCTATAACCGGGTTGCAGATGCGTTTTACGGGTATCCGAGCCATAAGCTGCTGATGTTCGGAGTAACCGGAACGAATGGAAAAAGCACGATCTCATGTGTGATCAGAGATGTGCTGAATCATTTCCGTCCGACCGGATACATCGGAACGATTGCGATCGAATACGGAAACGTAAAGCTTCCTCCGCTGCTTACGACGCCGGATATCGATGATCTGCATGGCATACTCCGCGATATGGTCGATGCCGGAATCGAAGCATGTGCGCTGGAAGCCTCTTCAATCGGAATTGAACAGGGAAGAGTGGATGCGATCGATTTTGATACAGCGATCTTCACGAATCTTACGCATGATCATCTGGACTATCATGGCACGATGGAGAATTACTTTCAGGCGAAGAAGAAACTGTTTGATCATCTGAAAAAGGATGCAGTCGCGATCACAAATGTTGATGATCCTTACGGGCGGAAAATTGTCGCAGACTGTCCATGCAGAGTAGTGACATACGGAATTGAGAATAAAGCGGATTATCAGATCATTAATTATACGCTGAAGCGTGATCGGACAATCTTCACGCTTCGCTGCAACAATATGGAATATGAGATTGAAACCAATCTTGTTGCGAAATTCAATCTGTACAATCTGCTTGCGTCGATCGCTGCGCTGAATGTGAACGGAGTCTCCATGACGATGATGCTGCCGGAGCTGAAACACGTGACGCAGATCGAAGGACGGATGCAGCGAATTGATATCGGGCAGCCGTTTAACGTCATTGTTGACTTTGCCCATACGCCGGATGGTATCGAGAAACTCTGTCAGTATGCCAGTGCCATTACACCGAAGGATAACCGGATTATTGCCATCACCGGGTCGGCCGGAAAACGGGATACGGCCAAGCGGCCGATTTTCGGAGAAATACTGGATCGGTTTGCGGATATGATCATTCTCACGGAGGATGACCCGCGGGATGAAAAGCCAGTGGAAATTGCCGAAGAAATATCGAAGGGAATCCATAAAACACCGTATGTGATTATCGAAGATCGTTATAATGCGATCCGTCAGGCTGTGGAGATGTGTTCGAAAAACGATACGATTCTGATTATGGGAAAAGGCGATGAACGGTTTATCTACCGGGAGTACGGCAGAGAACCGTATGACGGGGATGATGTGATCGCCCGACACTGCATCAAGCAGTTCTATTTCGACATGCTGGAGGACGGAAAATGAATGCGGCAGATTATATCGATCATACGCTTCTGAAACCGGATGCGGGCGTTGAGGATATCATCAGGCTCTGCCGGGAAGCGAAGGAATATCACTTTCACAGTGTCTGCGTAAACCCATCCCGGGTAAGTACAGCGGCAGAGGAACTGAAGCAGACCGGTGTGAAGATATGCTGTGTGGTCGGCTTTCCGCTTGGCGCTTCGACCTGTGAAACGAAAGTATTTGAAGCCCGCGATGCGGTGCGCAATGGCGCGCAGGAGATCGATATGGTTCTGAATATCGGCAAGCTGAAGGACGGGAATAGGGATGAGGTACGTTCTGAAATAAAAAAGGTGAAAGAAGCGATCGGCGAATGTGTGCTGAAAGTGATACTTGAAACCTGTCTGCTTACAGAAGAAGAAATCGTATGCGCCTGCAGGCTGGCAAAGGAAGCTGGGGCGGATTTTGTGAAAACTTCGACCGGGTTTTCAACGGGCGGCGCACGAGCGGAAGATGTTGCGCTGATGAAAAAAACTGTCGGCGCTGCAATGGGAGTAAAAGCCAGCGGCGGAATCCGGACACCCGAGCGTTTCCGCGAAATGATTCAAGCCGGTGCTGATCGGATCGGTACAAGCAGCGGTGCTGCAATTGTCGGAAAACTGAGCTGAACCAGGGAAGCTGATTTAACGTTCATGTTTCTATTGCAAAAAATCCATTTGTCTGGTAGTATCTTGATGTTGTCAACTCAGAAAGGGGGGATATGAATGCCGAGAGTAGTAGTCAAAGAAAATGAAAATCTTGACGATGCACTGCGTCGCTTCAAGCGTCAGGTCTCCCGCAGCGGAACGCTGGCTGAAGCACGGAAAAGAGAGTATTACGTTAAGCCGGGTGTCAAGCGCAAGCTCAAGAGTGAAGCAGCTCGCAAAGCGCGCCGCCGCGGTAAGTAATGCATAAAAAAGAAGTCTGCGGACTTCTTTTTTGTACAGGCTTCGGTTGTATTTTTGTACAATACTGTTAACGAATGAAGGGGGAATTTCGTTGGAACTAACAAGAACAATCACATTTGATGATATGACTGGTGTTCAGGCAATGAATCTGGCCGGCACAGAGGACAGGAATCTTCGGGTTCTGGAAGAGTGTTTCGGGAAGATCATTACGTTCCGGGACAACACATTTACAATTCACGACTGCGGAGATGATACATACCTTCAGCTTCAGGATATTCTTTCTGCGCTTTATGAAGTTGCGAAAAAGAATCAGACTGTTTCGGAGCAGGATGTAATTTATGCATGCAGACTTGTTACGAAGAATGAACCGCTCAGCCTTAACAAGTACAGTCAGGAGGTGATCGGAAGAACACTGACCGGTAAAGCGATTGCGCCAAAGACTGCAGGGCAGTATGAATTTGTCAGTGCGATGGAAAGCAGTTCCATTGTATTTGCGATCGGTCCGGCCGGAACAGGAAAAACCTTTCTTGCGGTGATCAAGGCGGTATCAGAACTGAAAAAAGGAAATGTGAAACGGATCGTACTCACGCGTCCGGCAGTGGAAGCTGGTGAAAATCTGGGGTTTCTTCCGGGTGATATGAAAGAAAAGGTAGATCCTTATCTGACGCCGCTTTATGATGCGCTGCATGATATGCTCGGAGTGGAGAAAACCGAAACGCTTCTGGAACGCGGGACAATTGAAATCGCTCCGCTAGCATATATGCGCGGACGTACGCTGGATGACAGTTTTGTGATTCTGGATGAAGCGCAGAATACGACAGGCTCACAGATGAAAATGTTTCTGACCCGTCTGGGTTTTCATTCCCGTATGGTCATTACAGGAGATGCATCTCAGATTGATCTCAGAAAAGGAGAGGAAAGCGGACTGATTCAGGCCGCCGGATTGCTTCGGGGAATTGATGAGATCTCGATTGTTGAACTGAGCAGCGATGATGTCGTGCGGCATCCGCTTGTTCAGAAGATTGTTGAACGCTATACGGAAGCCAATCGATAAACCGGTAAAAAAGCCATCTGCGGATGGCTTTATTTACTGCTGACTGATGTACGATTCAAGAAAGGAACGGATCGCATCCGGCTGACCGTTAAGGGATCCCTGTACCATCTCTTTCGGTCCTCCTCCCTTACCGCTGAACTGCTGGTTCAGTGCTCTGCATAACGGCCGGAGGTCATACACGGAAGACAGAATTGCGTATTGATAGGAGCCTTCCGTTCCACTGAATCCGGCGCAGATGCCGATCTGTTTCTCTTCAGCAGTCTGACTGATAAACGTCCTCAGATCCCTGCTGTCGATCGGATCAGTAAAAATGACGGCAAGGGGCTCTCCATCGTTCAGTTCCTGTTTCCGTGCTTCAAGACAGGCGAGTTGTGCCTGGTGTTTTTCTCCCTGCAGAACACCGAGCTCATTTACTGCACGCTCTACGGAAACGGAGGTTTCTCTGCGCGGAGCGGAGAGCAGGTGAGAAATCTTCTCGTTTTCCTCATAGACGGCACAGATATACTTCAGCGCGCGTTTACCGCATACGATTTCCGTCCGGGTACCGGACTTCCGGTTCTGGGAAGAGAGCACTTTGATCAGGCCGATTTCACCGCTGCGACGTACATGTGTTCCGCAGCACGCACACCGGTCAGCACCGGGAAATGTTACGATGCGGACCATACCGTGTAGTTCTTTTTTTGACCGGTATGAAAGAGAGGCGAGTTCTTCTTCGGAAGGAAAAGTAATCTCGGTCTCAATATCGGACCAGATGATCTCATTTGCACGCAGTTCAATCATTGAAAGATCCTCTCGGGAAAGTGTACCGGAAAAATCCAGAGTGACCGTTTCATCACCGAGATGAAATCCGATGTTCTCATAGCCGAAGAAGTGATGAATCAATCCGGAGAAAATGTGCTCTCCGGAATGCTGCTGCATATGGTCGAATCGTCTCTCCCAGTTGATTTTCCCGTGCACGGGAGTATTCTCCTGCAGAGGGGAGTCAGTCAGGTGTATGACGGTTCCGTTTTTCTTTCTGGTATCCGTCACCGGTATTCCGTTCAATATGCCGGTATCTCCCGGCTGTCCGCCGCCTTCCGGATAAAAGGCGGTTTCGGAAAGGATCACTTCATATCCTTTTCTGCCGGGTGTGCAGGAAATGACGCGTGCATCAAATTCACGCAGATATGCATCCCGGTCATACAGTTCATTCAGTTCGCTCATACCCGTTATTATAAGGGAAAAAGCATCGGTTCTGCCGGCAGATTTGGCTTCAGGATCCGTTCGTAAATACAGACGGATGCGCTATAATAAGACCACATGGAAATTACGGTATACAACAGAACAAATCAGGATCCGGAAGCGATTACCGCCCGTTTCCGCACAATTGCAGCGCGTACGGAGCAGATTCTGAAGCTGCCGGAGAATCATACGATCTCTGTGACTTTTGTGCGCTCAAGGGCGATTCATCAGATCAATCGAGATTATCGCGGCATTGATCGTCCGACGGATGTGATCAGCTTTGCGGCGGGAGATGAACGCAGCGGATTTGAGTCGGAGGAAGAGCTTCTGGATCTCGGAGATCTTTTCATAAATATTGACTACGCGCGCAGACAGGCGAACGAATACGGACATTCCTATGAGCGGGAGATGTGCTTTCTGTTTACGCATGGTCTTCTGCATTGTCTTGGATATGATCATATGAATCCGGAAGAAGAAAAAGAGATGTTTGCGCTGCAGGATGAGATTCTTGATCCGGTAATCGGGAGAGACATATGATCCGGAAAAAATTTGAACCGGCTTTTTCCGGTCTGCTGAACGGACTGAGACATCGTTCCATCCTCACGCAGTATGTGCTTGGAGCCGGAGCGATAATTGCAGGACTGATACTGAAACTGACCTATATGGAATGGATTGCGGTTCTGATATGCATCGGAATGGTGATTACTGCAGAATACCTCAATACAGCAATTGAGTTTATCTGCAATTATCTTACGATCCGGAAGGATGACAGGATTCGCGTAATCAAGGATATCGCAGCGGGAGCGGTTCTGGCATCTTCATTATGCGCACTGACAATTGCTTTGATGATTCTGGGACATCATCTGCATTGAGGGGGACTTATGGAAAAGGAAGAACTGATTCACGAAGCGTTTCTTGCATTAAATCATTCTTATTCTCCTTACTCGAATTATCCTGTTGGTGCGGCGATTCTGATGAAAGACGGCAGTATCGTGCATGGAACGAATATTGAGAATGCTTCTTATCCGGCCGGTATCTGTGCGGAACGCTCTGCACTGGTCAGTGCCTACAGCCGCGGCTATCGGAAGAGTGATCTGAAGGCTATGGCGGTTGTATCAAAAGGCCGTACCATAGCAGGGCCGTGCGGCATCTGCCGGCAGATGCTTGCGGAGATGGCGGAAAAAGATATGCCGATTATACTGGCGAATGAATCAGAAACAATTGAAACAACGATCCGGCAGCTTCTGCCGATGGCGTTTGAAGCGGAGGACATGCAATGATGAAATCCGGTTTTGTTGCACTTGCAGGCCGGCCGAATGCCGGAAAAAGCACGCTGATCAACAGTCTCGTCAATGAGAAGATTGCAATTGTTTCACCGAAGCCGCAGACGACAAGAAGTGAAATCCGGGGAATTGTCAATACGGAAGATGCACAGATCGTATTTACAGATACACCGGGAATTCACAAGGCAAAACATCGGCTTGAGACAAGAATGAACAAGGAAGCTTCCAACGTCATACAGGGGGTTGATCTGATTTATCTTGTGACGGATGGGACCAAAGCATTCGGCACAGGTGATGAATTTGTTCTGAATATGGTGAAAAATGCCGGCGTTCCGGTTTTTCTGATATTCAATAAAATTGATCTTCTGCCGAAGGAACTTGTGCTGAAGAACCTGATGTCCTGGCAGAAGCGTTATGCATTTGATGAATTCTTTCCGCTGTCTGCGCTGAAAACGGAGTCGTTTGAAGATCTTCTGAACACAACGGTATCCTATCTGCCGGAAGGCGAACCGCTGTACCCGCGGGAAGTCGTAAGCGATAATCCAGAAAACTTCCGAATCGCGGAAATCATCCGGGAAAAGGTATTGCTGTTTACGGAAGAAGAAGTACCGCATGCGACGGCTGTAGTCATTGAGCGAAAAGAGTTCGTGAAGGATGCATGTGAGATCCAGGCGATGATTCTTGTCGAGAAACCGGGGCAGAAAGCAATTCTGATCGGAAAGCAGGGTTCCATGCTGAAACAGATCGGAATCGCAGCGAGAAAAGATATCGAGCAGCTTCTCGGAACTCATGTCCGGCTTTCGCTGTTTGTCCGGATTGAAGAAGAATGGCGGGATATTGACAGCCGTATTACTCAGTATGGATACGGTCACGTAGATGAATGAGAAACTGACAGGCCTGATTCTCCGGGAACGGGATTATAAAGATAATTCGGTTCTGCTGACCGTACTTACAAAGGAATACGGAAAACTTTCACTGGTTGCGCAGGGAGCACGGAAGATGTCATCCAAAAACAGAAGTTCTGTGTTCCCGTATACGAAAGGTGAATTCCTGTTTGATTATAAGGAAGGCAGAACGATGTTCCGGATGAGAACAGCTCATACTGTGAAGATGTACCGTCACCTGCATGAGAATCTGAATGCATCGCTTGCCTGCGGCGTTCTTGCGGAAGTAATAGATTCGTTCCTCCCGGAGGGAACAGATCTTTCGTTTTCGATGTTCTGTTATGATCTGTTTGAATCCGCATGTGAAGCGCTGGATCAGGGACATCGGGATGATATTGTGCTTGCGGTCGGGCTTGCCCGTATGATGGAGACGCAGGGAATTGCGCCGGATGTAGATGAATGTGTGCTTTGCGGAAGGACTGTCGTCACATCTTTATCGGTAAAAGAAGGCGGCTTCCTCTGTTCGTCCTGTGCGCTTGCTCACGGCATTGCGCCAGCGGAAGCAGCTGATCTCAGAGCGTTCCGGCTGATCAATAAGGCCAGGATGGAACATCTTTCAATTCTTGAAACACATATGGAGTCAGCCAGAAAGGAATGCGGACTTCTGACGGAATTTATCAGAACACATGCCGGGATTCCGGTAAAAAGTTTTGCGCTCTATCAGCGGATGAGTCTGATCTGAACAACAGTAAAAAAATGAGTGTTCTCTGTTCCATACGGCATGTATGGAGGTGCAGTTCTTCGCTCTGATGTCCGGTCCGCTGACCATGCCTGTATTTTTTCAGATGAATGAAATTCATCCGGATTGCCGCATTGAACCGGGGTTTGAAAAGTGCTATACTGCCAATGCTGTTAACGTAAGATAGGGGGCAGTTTCTTTTTTATGGAAAAAACATTTGATAAAATCGTTTCACATGCCAAAAATACGGGATTTGTTTTTCAGGGTTCCGAGATTTACGGCGGCCTCAGCAATACCTGGGACTTTGGGCCATATGGCGTTCTGCTGAAGGATCATATCAAACGTGCGTGGCAGAAAAAATTCATTCAGGAAGACCCGAATAATGTAGAGATTCAGGCTGCGATTCTGATGAATCCGAAAGTCTGGGAGGCTTCCGGTCACCTGAAAGGATTCTCTGATCCGCTTATGGACTGCCGTCAGTGCAAAACACGCCATCGCGCAGATCAGCTGATTGAAAAGGCAACCGAGGGCAAGGTTACCTGTGAAGGCTGGTCGAACGAACAGATGGAGCAGTATATCAGCGAACATCATATTGCATGTCCGGATTGCGGTGGTCATGACTTCACGCCGATCCGTCAGTTTAATCTGATGTTCAAGACATTCCAGGGAACAACAGAAGACGGAAAAGCTACGATTTATCTTCGTCCGGAAACAGCACAGGGAATGTTTGTGGACTTCAGAAATGTTCAGCGGGCTTACCGTAAGAAGCTTCCGTTCGGAATTGGTCAGATCGGCAAGAGCTTCCGGAATGAAATCACGCCGGGCAACTTTATTTTCCGGACAAGAGAATTTGAACAGATGGAAATGGAATTCTTCTGCAAACCCGGCACGGATGATGAGTGGTTTCCGTACTGGCGTCAGTTCTGCATGAACTGGATTCTGTCGCTTGGCGGAAATCCGGAGAACCTGCGGTTCCGTGATCATACAAAGGAAGAACTCAGTTTCTATTCCAAGGGAACAACGGATATTGAATACCGGTTCCCGTGGGGCTGGGGCGAGCTCTGGGGGATCGCGGATCGTACGGATTATGACCTTACACAGCATCAGGTTACATCCGGTAAAGATATGAGTTATCTGGATCCGACAACCAATGAGAAATATATTCCGTATGTCGTCGAACCGGCTGTCGGTGTGGAACGTCTGTTCTTCATGTTCTTCACGGATGCATATGACGAAGAAGTACTGACAAAAGAAGATGGAAGTACGGATACCCGTGTGGTAATGCACTTCTCACCGATTCTCGCTCCGGTAAAAGCTGCTGTTCTTCCGCTTGTGAAAAAACGTCATGCCGGGAAGGCACTCGAGATCCGGAAAGATCTCAGCTATGATTTTGAAACAGAATACGACGAAAGCGGTTCAATCGGAAAACGGTATCGCCGTCAGGATGAGATCGGAACGCCGTACTGTATCACAGTAGATGATCAGACCCTGGAAGACGGAACGGTAACAATTCGTTATCGGGACTCCATGAAACAGGAAAGACTCTCTGTGGATGAAGTAAGATCACTGATTCTGAAAGAAATTCGTTTCTGATTGTTCAGAACGTTCTGTTTCTGAGCTGTATATAAATATAACATGGTACTGATTCCGAAAGAGGAAATACAAGCAGTCCGGCAGAAGGCGGATATCGCAGATATCATCGGAAGGTATATTCCGGTTCAGAAACGGGGCAGAGAGTTTGTGGCTGTCTGCCCGTTTCATGATGATCATGATCCATCACTGCATATCAGCACTTCCAGACAGTTCTATAAATGCTTCGTATGCGGTGCAGGCGGCAGTGTATTTACATTTGTTGAAAACTATGAACATGTAAATTTTCCGGAAGCTGTAATCAAGGTTGCTGAGCTGATCGGTTATCCTCTGTCGGTGACAGACACCGGTACGAAACAGGAAACAGCTCAGGAAAATGTACGCGGGTTCCGGGTACTGAATGAAGCTGTCCGGTTTACCAGTTATGAGCTGAATTCGGAAGATGGGACAGAAGCCAGGGCGTATCTTGATCAGCGTGGTCTGAATCAGGAGATACGGGAAAAGTTCGGAATCGGATATAATCCTCCGGGTGACCGTCTGACACGATTTCTTCAGGCTAAGGGGTTTGAAGACGGTGAGCTTGTTGAGGTGAATGTGTCCCGGACCGGAGTGAACGGTCTCAGCGATGTGTTTTCCGGAAGGATCATGTTTCCGATCCATGACAGAAGCGGAAATCCGATCGGATTCAGCGCCAGAACGATGGATCCGGAAAATCCCCGCAAGTATATCAATTCGACAGAAACCGTACTCTTTCATAAGGGAGAGATTGTATATAACGCGCATCGTGCATCGCTGAGCGCCCGCAGGGAAGCGAAAATCTATCTCTGTGAGGGAGTGACCGATGTGATTGCATTCTCACAGGCGGGAATCGATAATGCGGTGTGTACGCTTGGCACTGCATGTACCAGAAGTCAGATTCAGCTGCTTCGAAGGCTCGCCCCGAGGATTGTATTCTGCTATGACGGTGACAATGCCGGACAGAATGCAACGATGAAGGCAGGGCGGCTTGCCAGGGAAGAAGGCTGTCAGGTCAGTGTGATTGACAACCGCGTAAAACTGGACCCGGATGAAATTCTCCGTCAGAACGGACCGGAAGGCCTCAGAAAACTTGTGTCTGCTGAGATGACCTGGATGGAATTTGTTCTGAAATATCTGAAAGAGCGGACCAATTTTGACAACTATCAGGAGAAAAAGGAATTTGTCCTGAAGGCAAAAGAAGAAATTGAAACTCTTGAAGATGAGATGGACAGGCGTTATTTTACGAACGAACTGTCGAAAATCAGCGGTTTTACGATAGACTATGTTCCGCGTGCGCAGCGGACATCCGTGATTAACAGTCCGGGAAATCCAATTCAGAACGGAACAGTCAGTGCGGAAGAACAGATTCTGGCAATGATGCTCGGCCATAAGGAAGCTGCACAGAGGTTCAGCGAGACGCTTGGATTTCTGCAGGACAGTGTGCGCGGTGCAGTTGCGATGCAGATTGTCGATGCATATCGCACTGCAGATACAATCGATGTATCGGATCTGATTGATAAAACAGCGACACAGGAAGAAAAAAACCTGATTACAAAACTGATCAACCGCTGGGAATATATTCAGCCATATGACAGATCGTATCTTGACGGAGCAATCCGCAAGGTGAACATCAGCATAAAAACCGCGTTAGCTGAACAGTATAAAGAACAGCTCGGACAGGCTATGAATCAGGAGAGTACACGGACATTGATGGAGGAATACCGGAGATGTCTGAATGATCTACGGAGGTGTATATTAGATGATGAAAAATAACAATCAAGCGGACAGGGGAACAAGGCAGAAAAGCGAATCTGATCAGACAGATGAGTTTACCGGAAATGCGCGCTGTTACCTCGCGGCAGTCCGTAAGACTGCAGTTCAGCGCAAAGAGCTTCTCAATGAAGTAAAGAAGATCCTCCGGGATGATGAAATCCTGAATCAGACACTGGAACAACTTACAGAACCGGAAGAACCGGATAAAGAAACATCAAAACAGGCAGAGTCAGAAATGGAAGAACCGAAGAACTATGTAAAGCCGAAAGTGGATAAGGAAGTACTGAACACAGAAGCAGGAAAACCCCGTGATACCAGGAAGCACACTGAAATCAATGTGTTCAAAGGCACCGGGAAACAGAAAGAGCTGAAAACGCTTGATGAGCTGAAGGAGGATTTCAGACTTGTTTTCCGGACTGACGGCGAGATTTATCAGAAAGATGTCATGAATGCACTTGAGCGTCTTGAGATGAGCGACGATGATCTTGATGCGCTCTGGGAGTGGTTCGGCAATGAAGGAATTGAGATTTCCGAAGATGAAGATATCGAAGAGCTCGATGATGAGGAAGTAGATCTTCTTGATGAGGAAGACGACGACCGCAATGATTCTGAAGGTAGCGATGATGACGAGGAAGATGATAACAAGGATGCGGAAACGCCGGCAAACGTTTCGAAGCTTGTTATAGATTATACAAATCCGAACCGGGGGAATACGATCAGTTTGAACGATCCGGTAAAGATGTATCTGAAAGAAATCGGAAGAGTACCTCTTCTGAAACCGGAAGATGAACCTGCGATTGCAAAACGGATTGAAGAAGGAGATGAAGAAGCGAAGAACATTCTGATTTCCGCAAACCTTCGTCTGGTTGTCAGTATTGCAAAAAAATATGTCGGCCGCGGCATGCTGTTCCTGGATCTGATTCAGGAAGGAAATATGGGTCTTGTCAAAGCGGTTGAAAAGTTCGACTACACGAAAGGATTCAAATTCTCCACCTATGCAACATGGTGGATCCGTCAGGCGATTACCAGGGCGATTGCTGACCAGGCGAGAACCATCCGTATTCCGGTACATATGGTTGAAACAATAAACAAGCTCTCCAGAATTCAGCGTCAGCTTGTTCAGGAGCTTGGAAGAGATCCGACAGCGGAGGAAATCAGCGCACGGATGGAAGGAATCTCTCCGGAGAAGGTGCGCGAGATACAGAAGATTGCATTGGAGCCGGTAAGTCTTGAGACACCGATCGGTGAAGAAGATGATTCACATCTTGGCGACTTTATTGAAGATAAAGATGCTATGAGCCCGGATGAATATGCAAACAATCAGCTTCTGAAAGATGAAATCAACAACGTGCTTGCCGGTCTTACCGAACGTGAGGAAAAAGTGCTCCGTCTGCGGTTCGGTCTGTATGACGGGCGCACCCGTACACTGGAAGAAGTCGGAAAGGAATTCAATGTCACAAGAGAGCGTATTCGTCAGATTGAAGCGAAAGCGCTGCGTAAACTGAAGCATCCGACCCGTTCCAAACGCCTGAAGGACTTTTTTGACAAATGAGTTTACGAATTCGGAAGCTGGCTGAGCTGGTTCAGAAAGGAACGATACCTGCGGATATCGGGACGGACCATGGTCTGCTTCCGATTCTTCTTGTGGAGCAGGGAATCGTTCAGAAAGCCTATGCATGCGATGTCGCAGAAGGACCCCTTTCGCAAGCCAGAGCAAATATCGCTGCACATGGCTGTCAGGATCAGATTGTGCCGGTGCTGTCAGATGGATTTGAGCAGGTACCGTCGGATGCTGATTGTGCGGTGATTGCCGGTATGGGATGGTTTACTGCCTGCAGGATTCTGGAAGAGGCAGACGGCAGGCTCCATGCGATGAAACAGATCATTGTACAGGTCAATCAGGATGTTTCCTGCCTTCGGACATGGATCTGTGAACATGGATATACGATTCATTCTGAACTGACGGTAATGGAGCGAAGCCTGTATTATACGATTGTCGAATTCAGCTGCCGGAAGCATTCTCCTTACAGTGAACGGGAGATTCTCTGCGGGCCTCTGGACGCAATCCGGGACAGCGATGCATTTCAGAATCAGGTGGCTCACGAACTGAACCGTCTCAGATTTGTAAACGAACGGCGCGGAGGCGATTCACAGATACAGAAACAGATTGCGCTGTGGGAGGAATCGTCCGTACTTCTGAAGCGGAGACAGAACTGCTGAAGCCAGAGATCAGACAGAAAAACACCGGTTAAAGTAAAACCGGTGTTTTCAGAATCGTCAATGATCGTCTGAACGGATAACTGATTACGACAAATGGAATGATTCACTGCATGTGTTCAACGGGGACGGGCAGACCAAAAAAATCCATGCTCAGCATGGATTACATTAACCGATTGTATTAACGGCTTTTGCCAGACGCGATTTCTGACGGGAAGCGTAGTTGCCTTTCTTGATTCCGTCGGAAACAGCCTTATCAAGAACGGAATTCGCCTTGTCAAATGCTGCTTTAGCGGCATCAGCATCTTTTGCATCTACTGCTTTCAGAACGTTTTTGATCGCGTTCTTTACTTCAGTTCTCTCAGCGGTATTCTTTGCCTGAGCTTTTGCATTTGTCAGAGCACGCTTCTTCTGAGACTTGATGTTCGCCATGAAGACCTCCTTTATTTCTCAAACACATGGATTATATCAAAGCCCCTTTTAAAAAGCAATGTATTTCAGCTATAATTGTCGCGGTAAAGGAGCAATCTATGAACGCAGGAACCGTTGTTTTTTTTGGTACTACAGACTATGCATGCGCGGTATTGAACGCACTGCTGGAAGATGGATATGATGTTCGTGCTGCAGTCTGCCAGCCGGACAGACCGGTTGGACGAAAGCGTGTCATGCATGCGCCGGAGGTAAAAAAACTTGCTGAGGAAAAAGGAATCAGAGTACTTCAGCCGGAAAAGCTTTCATTGAATCCGGAACAGATACTTGAGCTGAATCCGGATCTGATTATTACATGCGCATATGGTCAGCTGATACCTGTTTCCATTCTGAATGCGCCGAAGTACGGATGTTTCAATATCCATCCCAGCGCACTTCCGAAATACAGAGGAGGGGCGCCGATACAGCGCGCAGTGATGAATGGTGACCGGACAACGGAAGTCTGTCTGATGGCAATGGCCGAAAAAATGGACAGCGGAGATGTATTTGCCCGTCTGCCTGCAGAGATCGGTGATGATGAGACTGCCTCTGAGCTGTTTGAGCGGCTGAAAGAACATGCGGCACTGCTGATTCATGAGTATCTTCCAAAGGTACTGGACGGCTCCTTAAAGGGCGAAAAACAGGATGAATCAAAAGTTGTGATCGCTCCGAATATCAGGCGGGAAGAAGAGCGCGTATCGTTTCGGGATGAGCCGATTGCGGAGCTGTACAATCATCTTCGGGGACTGATCGAGGAGCCGATGGGTTATGGTGTTCTGGAAGGAAAACGGATCAAATTCGCAAACGTGAGAATGCAGAGCGGTATGGCGAAGGAAGCACCGGGCACAATTGCGGGATTTGCGGACCATGCGATGAAAATTGCGGCAAATGGCGGCTATCTGCTTGTATACGAACTTCAGATGGAAGGAAAATCACGGATGAGTGCTGATGCGTTTGGCAATGGAGCCGGCAGACAGCTGACAGGAAAGGTATTTGATTGATTTATGACAGATCAGAAGCATATCAGAAATTTCTGCATTATTGCACATATTGACCATGGAAAATCAACGCTGGCAGATCGCATTCTTGAACTGACAGAAACAGTTACGCAGCGTGATATGAAAGCGCAGCTGCTGGATGAAATGGATCTTGAGCGGGAACGCGGAATCACGATTAAGCTGAATGCCGTTCAGCTGAGATATACTGCGGACAACGGAGAAGACTATCTGTTTAATCTGATTGATACACCAGGGCATGTTGACTTCAGCTATGAAGTTTCCCGGTCACTTGCGGCATGCGAAGGAGCGGTGCTGGTGGTCGATGCAACGCAGGGTGTGCAGGCTCAGACACTGGCAAATACATATCTTGCCCTTGATAATGATCTTGAGATTCTTCCTGTCATAAACAAGGTGGATATGAATAATGCAATGCCGGAAGAAGTAAAGCAGGAAATTGAAACGATTGTCGGCCTGGACTGCAGTGAAGCACCGCTTATTTCCGCCCGTACCGGATTGAACGTGAAAACCGTGCTGGAGCAGATCGTTCATAAAATCCCGGCGCCGTCCGGCGATCCGGAGAAACCCTTGAAGGCACTTGTCTTTGACAGCTTCTACGACAGCTATCGTGGTGTCATTGCGTTGATCCGCGTTTTTGACGGTTCCCTGTCGGTAGGAGATAAAATCTCCTTCATGGCAACCGGTGCGCAGTATGAGATCACGGAAGCAGGTATCCGGAATCCGAAAGAAGTTCCGGTCAAAACACTGGAATGCGGAGATGTCGGATGGTTTGCGGCATCGATCAAGTCGATTCAGGATGTACGGGTCGGTGATACGGTCACAAAAGCAGGAAACTCCGCGGCAGAACCGCTGGAAGGGTACCGGAAAATGAACCCGATGGTTTACTGCGGGCTTTATCCGAGCGATGCCGCAAAATATGAGGATCTGCATGAAGCTCTTGATAAGCTGAAGCTGAATGATGCGAGCCTTCAGTATGAACCTGAAACTTCTCAGGCACTCGGCTTCGGATTTCGCTGCGGCTTTCTTGGACTGCTGCATATGGATGTGATTCAGGAGCGGCTTGAGAGGGAATATGATCTCGATCTGATCTGTACAGCGCCGTCCGTAATCTATCATGTATATCTGACGGATGGAACAATGCTTGCGATTGATAACCCGGCAAAAATGCCGGACGCTTCGCGGATCGATCATGTAGAAGAACCGTATGTGAAGGCGGAGATCATGACAGGCGATGCGTATATCGGTCCGGTAATGGAGCTCTGTCAGAATAAACGCGGTACCTATGTCGGTATGGAAGTGATCGATACAGGAAGAAATATGATCACATATGAGATACCACTGGCAGAGATTATTTATGATTTCTTTGATCGTCTGAAAAGCTGTTCCAAAGGATATGCAAGTCTCGATTACGAGCTGATCGGATACCGGAAAGAGGATCTGGTGCGGATGGATATCCTTCTGAACGGAGAACCGGTTGACGCATTATCAGTCATCATCCACCGCTCAGAGGCATATCAGAGAGGGAGCGGTATTACCGTCCGCCTGAAGGAACTGATTCCGCGGCAGCAGTTTGAGATACCGGTACAGGCCGCAATCGGCGGAAAGGTAATTGCCAGGACAAATATCAAATCACTGCGGAAGAATGTTCTGGCAAAATGCTATGGCGGAGATATCTCCAGAAAACGCAAGCTGCTGGAAAAGCAGAAAGAAGGAAAAAAGCGGATGAAAGCAGTGGGTTCAGTGGTAATCCCGCAGGAAGCGTTTATGTCTGTGCTTTCGATGGATGAAAATGACCGGAAATAGTATTCCTTCCTTATATATACACGTGCCGTTTTGTGTCCACATATGCCACTATTGTGACTTTCGTAGGCGGGTATACAGGAATGAAACGGCAGATCGATGGCTGGAAGCTCTGAAATCAGAGTTTTCAGCTTTTCCGGTTGAGACACTTCCCGAAACAATCTATATTGGCGGAGGAACGCCAAGCTGTCTTTCGAACAGACAGCTGAAGCTGCTCTTCGAATTACTGAAACCTTATACAGAACGATGCAGAGAGTTTACAATCGAATGCAACCCGGAACTGAATGATCCGGAAAAAATCAATCTGTTCCGGGAGTATGGAGTCAATCGGATCAGTATGGGACTGCAGACGCATGACAGCCGGCTTCTGAATAAGCTGAACCGTCATCATACATTTGAAGATGCGAAGCGTCTGTGTGATCAATTGAGAGAAGCTGGCATCGCAAATATTTCGATTGATCTGATGTATGGTCTTCCAGCTCAGGACCGAACCAGTCTTTCTCAGAGTATCGATGCGGCGCTTTCACTGAACCCGTATCATATGTCTCTTTACTCACTTACAATTGAGGAAAACAGTGTATTCGGAAAAAAAGGGGTGAAGCCGGCGGATGAGGATCTGGAAGCGGATATGTATGAAGATCTCTGCGAAAGACTTTGCAGGGAAGGATTCATACATTATGAGATTTCCAATTTTGCACTTCCTGGTTATGCGTCCGTTCATAATACAAATACCTGGAAGTACCGTTACTTTCACGGATTCGGATTCGGGGCATGGGGGATGGATGATAAGGGGCGCTATGAACATGCCAGTACATTGAACGAATATCTTGAACATCCACGTGACCGGTTTTATACGCGACTTTCTGAAAAAGAACAGATGTTTGAAATGATCATGATGGGATTACGACTGAAAGATGGAATCTCAGAAAATGAATTTCACCGGCGTTTCGGAGTTGAAATACATGATATGTATCCAAAGTGTATCCATTCGTTTAATGCACAGGGATTACTTCTTGAACAGAAGAATCGATTAATGTGTACGGAATACGGGTGGAGAATTCTGAATACTGTGCTGACAGGATTTCTTGAGGAGGCTGACTTATGATAAAAGCAATCTTTTTTGATATTGATGGTACACTGACAGATTTTAATACGCATGAGATTCCGGCTGACGTGTTTCCTGTTCTGAAAAAGCTGCAGGAACAGGGAATCAGGCTGATCATCGCAACCGGCCGTTCAAAGGATGGTCTGTATATTCTGAAAGACTATCCGTTTGACGGATATATCACACTGAATGGCCAGTATTGCTTTGACAGGAACGGCAGGATGCTTTACGAAAATACGATCAGCCCGGATTCCATTCGGATTCTGCTGGATGAACTTGAGAAGAATCCGGTACCTTGCTGTTTTCAGCTGAAAAACGAACGGGTTTTCAATTTCCGGAATGAGAAGGTAGATGAGGTACATGCAATTACGAATAATGACGATGTTCCGCCGGGAGAGATTGCAGGAATTGATGAAAAACCGATCTATCAGTGCATGGTATTTGTTGATGAGCAGAAAGAACAGGAGATTCTGAAAAAACTGCCGGACTGCATCGGGGCAAGATGGCATCCCACATTCTTTGATCTTTCACCGAAGGGGGGAACCAAAGTGAAAGGAATCGACTGTTTCTTATCTTATTTCGGAATTCCGCTGGAAGAGACAATGGCATTTGGTGATGGCGGGAATGATCTTGCAATGCTGAAGCATGTAAAGATCGGTGTTGCGATGGGGAACGCCGGCGAAGAACTGAAACAGGCTGCAGACTATGTCACATCAGAAGCGAGTGAAAACGGAATTGAACAGGCACTCCGGTATTATGGAGTGCTGAAATAATCGGCCTGCAGACAGTGCAAAGGACAGATTTTACAGGCACAAAAACGACACACACTTCTGATTGTGTGTTTTTTTTTAATCTGGGCGATTTAAATCTGTCCATGGCAGGAATTCCACTCTGAGATAATACGGGGCAAGATGAACCCCATGCTGGTGTAAAGGCTGGGGACCTCAGTGATCGAAAGGGATAGGAATCAGAACCCAGGTTCCGAACCTCCTGGGATTTTCTTGCAGTAAAGACTGCCGAAAGCAGGTACATGATTCATCACAGAAATAGTCGGGGATAGATCACCTCGAAGACATGCCGAAGTGGCTTTACAGATATGGGGTTGTCACCCTGTACAAACTGGGATGCACTGGGAGGGGTGGCTTCACCCCAACCAAATTTACATAGTCTTAATCTGAAAGGCTGCCGTAATATGCATGCGGAAATGAAACGGATTTTTCTGCGTGACAATGCGGCGATGTTAACAGTATATGATTCACTTCAGGATCCGCTGCAGTGTAATTGGAGCGGACGGATTCAGAGAAGGGAATACAGTGAAATCTGAATTCATGATCATACGAAAGGCTGCGACGCAAACCTGAGCTTGATTACAGCGGCAGGCTGCAAAATTAAAATATGTGCCAAAGATACAATGCTGTTTCTAGCAGGATAATCCAGAAGGATGAGCATCGTTCTGAGGCTGACAACGGTGTAATTACGATGGTATACAGCAGAAGGAATCGTATGTCAGATTTGAATGGGTATAAAAGAGATACATTGTAAACTGCGGCTGTTATTATTTGAAATCCTGCCTGAATATTGCAGCACAGAGGGAATTCGTCTCATACAACCGTGCGTATCAGAACAGGTACCGCAGCTATGGTAAAAGAATCACAAACCGGTACATACAATCAGTAATGTTCAAAGAGCGAATTTGGATGGAGGCTCATATAAAAGGATGAACGATACAGGCGAACCATTCAGTTTTGTTGATCGCTTTTTCTAATTATCAGATGTGCTTCTGCTGTGAATACGTCAGTCTGATTTTGGAAATTCTGTTCGTCCGGGAATGCAGCACACACCATGACCACGACAGGAACAGTGCGGTCAGTATCAGACGTGAAGAACGAAGAATGCTTTAACATAATTGTATATACATAACAGGAGCGACAGGAACCGTCGGGAATCTGTGATGTCATATCATCGCAGCTGGCATCGTCCTTAAAATATGAATTGCTTTCAGAGTATTTTCAGTTTCTATTAATCCCGCAGTTCAACGTACTGCGTAAGCGGGGAGTTTTCTCTGAGATATTCAAAGCAGCGAAAAAGTGTAAGTCTGCATCGAAAGTGCTGTTGCGTCAGAGCCTCTGCGAAAGTGTCAGAGAAACATAACAGAGCGAAGTAAAAACGCTGATTTTGAACAGTTCCGGATGGAGTTATATCCTGTGTACAACGGATACAAAAAGGACATATTCTATACAGGGGGTTCTGCCTGCGATGCAGTAGTGCTGTTTAAATAGGCTGACGGACTGCTTTTTTCAACATATCGTTTGAGTATTTCCATTCTGCCTGCAGACGCCGGACTTTTGGACCAGGCAAGTCGGATTCTGCTGGTACCGTCGAGTCGGAACTAGTGGTACCAATCAGTCGGATGACTGGTACCGATGATAATTTAATCGGCTCCTCGCAATCCTATACGAAGAGCCGATGTTTGTTACTGACCGTTCTTTTGCCGGATGAGTTCTGCCGGAATATCCAGCTCTCTCATTGAGTTGCCTTTTATTTCAAAAGTGTACGCCTTTGATACCAGCCTATTAATGATTCCGTCTGCCAAACTTGGAGAAACAGCACTTAGTCATGTATACATTTCTTCAGGCATCAATTGGGAACAGATGATGAACGACCGCGGCCGATTCCTTTTGGTCATGCTGCTGATCAGCCGGTACAGGTATTCAACGTCTCGTTGTTCTACGCTTGTCAGCAGAAAGTCATCAAGGATGATCAGGTTCGTGTTTGCCAGTTTATTCAGATGTTTCACGTATTTCCCTGTGTCTTCTGCCACCTTGAATGAATACAGAAGTTCCGCCATTGTGAAGTAGCGGACCGAATACTGGCTTTCGCATGCATTGTTTCCAAATGCGCACGCAAAGAACGTCTTTCCACATCCGGTTGCTGATGTCATCAGTACGTTCAGACTGCTTTTTATATATTCATTCGTTCTAAGCTTATCGACCATCGCCGAGTTGATATGCATTTCCGGGATATAAAGGATATCCGCCAGATCTGCCATCGGCCAATAGAGCTTTGCGGCTTTCTTATAACGGTCTGTTGCACTGTTGTCGGATGATATTTCCTGAAGGTTTGTAAGCTGATCGAGAATATCCAGAGCTGGCCTTGTATATAACTCCCCGTTGCTGTCCATTTTCATCAATTCATCTGCCATTGTATTCAGATGCAGTTTCACCAGCCGGGAGTATACAAGCCCCAGCGACGCGCTATTAGTCTTTTTTTCCTGGCATAATAGCTCGCTCCTCTGACATGAGATTGTTCTTCGTGAGTATTATCGTGTTCTGCTTGTATCAGGACTGAATGCACTTCTTTTATGTCTTGTCCCTTGTACAGGATCGCCTTCTTTACACAGAGCCTCAAAGTCAGGCATGTAATACATTGACTCTTTTGCGCCATCAGATAACGCGATGTCTTTGCGGCGGAATAATTTCTGCAGAACCTCATCGGGAAGCTGCTCTAAATCTGCGGTAGTCCATTTATTCTTTTCCATCACCTCCTTGATTACGGACACCTGATTCTTTGAGACATGTACCATCTTCGAAATTCGGATCTGCGAATAAGCACCTGTCTCCAAATAGCGTGCAATCTGTAGAATCTTTGGACGTTTATCCATTAATTAACACCTCCTGTTCAAATACGAAAAACTGCACGAACGGTTCTTCGTACAGCTTCATCATATTCGAGATAGGAGGCTACGCCGCTCGGGATGGCTGCGTCGTGAGGCGGTACCAAAAGTCCGACTCAGCAGTACCAAAATTGCCGACTTGACGGTTCCGTTGCGCCGGTGTCAGCATTCTGCCGGCAAACGATAAACGCAGGAGGATTTCTGCTGTCGATCCGGAAGAAAATTTTGCTTTATAAAATAGCCTGAGCGCTCACCAGATATCAATGAGGATCGCCATTGCCTTCTCTGAAGGATTGGTCATATGGATACTGTAACTGCAGATGTCCATCAGACAGTATCACTCCGTTGCCCATTTCAGATAGTTTCCGGATTGTGAAAGGGATGGGTACTGGACAATTCGATTGCAGTGTCAGATGAAGCTTTCAAATCAGCAGAAGCAAAAAAGAATAAAACAACCGACCGGTGCCGACCTGCTTTGTATTATGCCTGAACTGCCGTATCGTGCATGGAGTTTTGCTGGAGATTCTCTTGGTGTTTTGGATGATTAAACGAAACGATTCCGAATGGACACAGAAAAGTATCGAGTATAAAGAAGATTGAACCTGCGTTGTAAAGATCAATAACAAAGAATCTGCATATACCTTTTCGCCACCGCATTTCTGAATTTTAAGCTTGCAGTCTAATATTACAGTCTGACAACATCAAAAATAGCTAGATGGATATATGGGTAGAGGTTCTGTCCGGTAGAAATGGAAAGTGAATCACTGAGCCTATATATATAAGGATAGGCCTGCCTGAAAAAACAGACAATATGCAATCGGTCCAGGGTGGCGAGAAGGTCTTTCCGGCATCTGCAGGATTGGTAAAGTTACATGCTGGTGTTGATGAAATGTAAAATACAAAGTTGAAAGAAAATACATCATCGATTCAGGTTTTGGAAGTGCGTGAATTTATTTGCAATCAGGATTGTAGACAGATGAAAAAGAAGGCAGCTACCGATCTGATGCATATAAGATGAAGTTGTTTTGTAGTCTCCGGTTAAATTGCAAGACGATTCCGGGGAAGCCTGCATTTAGCATTACTCCATGAAAAAATAGTCATATTTTTGAACTTTGCTGACAGAGTAGTGTCTCTTGAAATATTCCATGATCCATCTTGACAAGCAGGCCCATCCCCCTGCACCCTGAGATGCCGAAAAACGGGCGAAAAATAGCCATATATGCTGTTTTTCCGCACAATCATAGCAGGGGGATCATCCCCTTGATCAAGACGGCTTTCACGGCATATTTTCAAGAGAGTGAAAACCTCAGGAAATGTTCAAAAATACGACCTTGCAGTTTTTCCGGATTCTTTATGCAGTTTAACCGGAATCATCATGCAGTTGGTCCGGAGAGTGCAGTCGTTTCTCAGAGATGAACTATTACTGTCTATAAATTCTGGCAGGCGCGAAATCGCCATGATCTGATTTACATGGTGTTCTGTGAACCAGCGGGATGAATGATTCATGAAGCTCTGAACTTCATCCGCAGCTGTTGTTTTATTAGAATATTGAAATCTAGTTTAGACAAGGATCCTCTTCAAATAACTTACGGTTTACGGCTGCTGGTGATATGTAACTCTGCAAAACAGAATATGGTCTGCTGATAAGAAGGAGTGATGGTTTTTAGCCGCCGGCGTATTTGCAAATGGCTTCCTCCGTATACACTGAAGCAAAGGTGGTACCGATGGGATTATTTAGGATAAAACATTCTGCTTTTCAGGGGTATGTGGGGTAGGGGCTCCTGAGTCAATACTAGACGAATAATAAATCCGTTGCCGGCGGTATGCCAGGAAGGTTAGTCAAAATAGTATATGGTTTATTCGACCATAAGTAATCGTGGAGGTTTTAATCAACCGACCATCCTGAAAGCGGAATTTCGGCAAATGATCTTACGCTTCCTGTTCATGAAAAGTGAAGACTCACTTCTTTCCCGGCGAAAGGTACAGTAACACGCAAAGCTGTGTATTCTGAAAAAGGACATACAGTTTCCAACGGAGTATTCATCAGTACTGAATGAGAACGTTTTGATGGAAGGAAACCATTTCCGAAATCAAAGCGAACACATCTATTATAAAAAAACCGAAGGACTTACATGCAATTTACTGACTTACCAAAAAACCAGAAACGAGCTAAAGCGTAAAATGAAAGGCTATTGGCAAAAAGGCCCTACTACAAAGTAATTCCGCATTAACAGGCTTCGCTGATCAGCCTGATCACTAAATTGCAAGTATAGCCAAACCGAATCATTTATATGAATCATTACAGAAACTGTTCACCCTATCCTTATATATATTGTTTCTCTTATACAAGCGGATCTGAACTGCGTTTCTTCGGAAAAGACGTGATGAAAAATCACTTTTGGTGATAACCGCAGGCAAAGTAAAAGAATTGGCAGAAGATAGATAAAAAAGGAAAGGACTTACATGCAAATAAGGACTTACCAAAAACCAGAAACATGCAAAAGCGGAAAATGATTGGCTATTCGCAAAATAGCAGCTCTACATAATAATTCCGCATTAACAAGCTTTCACTGATCAGACAGGTCACTAAATTGCAAGTATAGCCAAAGGAAATGAAAAAAACAGAACAATGTCAAAAAATGGAATGGTCAGCTGGCACAAGCAGGACTGAGGGTCATTTTGAATCCCGGGTGTTACGCAATGGAATCTGAGGGGTTCTCCTGCACCCGATGTGAATACCTCTGATCATTATTTCAGACTCTGCATATTATTTAGACGGTTCAATCGTGACCTGGTGCAGTAATCTGAAATCAGCGTATAAAAAATACGATTCCTGCATGAAGCAGCAGAAGAGATATGTGATCTGCGGTTTGATATGAAGTTTGAAAACGAACCGGTTCAGGTTCAATTCATTGCAGTTAGATACAGATTCTCTCGGATATATCTGTTGCAGCTTCC
>JAFYGX010000174.1 GCA_017543025.1 Solobacterium sp. | reverse complement strand
GCGATGATTCAGAATCAAACTGCTCAGAAACAAAAGTAATCCGGATTAAACCGGATATGGGAGACGTGAATCCCCAGGAATCCGAAAGGATTCCCTTGAAACTACGTGAGATTGCGCAAGCAATCACTCGTGGTAATTCATGATCGGAATATATCAATCGGATTTCACAAATCTCAGAGATCTGCTGGAAGGACTTGCCAGTTCGATGAATCTGATCAGTCATGAGACTGCCCATCATCATGAAACCACAGCATATCTTTCCTATCAGATTGCGCTGGCAATGAATCTTCCGGAAGAAGAACGGAAGATGGCGGTTTATACTTCATTACTGCATGATATCGGAGCGATTGCGGAAGAATCGGTTCCGTCTGTGGCCGACCTTGAAAATGACCGGTTCCGCATCTCACGGATCGGAGCAGCGATGCTGAAAGATATTGATATGCTGAGGGAGATCGCGGATTATGTGGAATTCTGCCCGATCAGCTGGCAGGATCTCTGCGGCATCCGGAAAGACCGGCTGAAGATGCAGTATGTGCCTTCCGTAGTTCATCTTGCCGATACGATTGCGACAATGCTCAATGAAGATATGCCGATTCTGAATCAGGTGACTGAGTTTCGATCAGCCGCGATGTGCATGCGGGGAACGGAATTTGCCGAAGCGGCAGTCGACGGCTTTCTGAAACTGTGCAGCGAAGAGTATGTCTGGATGGACGCGGCGCATAATCCGGAATATCTGCGGTATTTTGCGGGCAAGATGCGTACGGCGACACTTCGTGAAACACTGGAATGAACAAAGCTGATGTCACGGATGATTGACTATCGAAGCCCGTTCACCGCCATGCATTCTTCCGGTGTTTCTGCCAGTGCGGCTGCACTTGCCGAGCTTTGCGGGATGTCGGAAAATGAATGCATGATGATGGAAATTGCGGGCAACCTGCATGATATCGGAAAGCTGAAAGTGCCGCGGACGATTCTGGAAAAGCCGGGTAAACTGACGGAAGAAGAATTCAATATCATTAAGGAACACCCTTATTACACAAGAGATATTCTGATGAAAATCGAGGGATTTGATGAAATTGCAGACTGGGCCGGATTCCATCACGAAAAACTGGACGGAACGGGATATCCGTTTCATCTGACTTCCGATGATCTGGGAGCTGGCTGCCGGATCATGGCGGTGGCAGATGTGTTTTCTGCGATTGCCGAAGACCGCCCGTATCGAAAACCGATGGGCAGGGAAAAAATAATTGCGGTTCTGCGGGAAGATGCGGATCGCCGGCATCTTGCAAAACCGATCGTAGATGTGTTAATTAAAAATTACGAATACATTGATCAGAGGCGGGATACCGTTTCTCATGCGGCAGGCAGACATTATTTTGAAACATTGAAGGAAAGTGAGGCAGATTTATCGTGACAACCATGTATATCCCGTTTGATGAACGGACAGGTGCAGAATCGACAGTATATTTTACACGTGATCTTTCAGCGGAAGGACTTCAGAAGATCTACCGGCTTGTTTCGTCGAATCTGACCGGAAGAATTGCCGTAAAGCTTCATACCGGCGAGCAGCTCGGACCGAATATTATTCCGCGCGAATGGGTAAAGCTGCTGTTCGAAGAAGAACTGGATAAGGATGCGGCAATTGTTGAGACAAACACATATTATGAGGGAGACCGCTATACAACACCTCAGCATCGTAAAACGCTTGAGGTGAACGGATGGACCTTTGCGCCGGTCGATATCATGGATGAAGACGGGACGGAGATGTGGCCTGTCAGAGGCGGAAAATGGTTTACGGAAATGTCCGTCGGTGATCATATGAAAAATTATGATTCCCTGCTTGCCCTGACGCATTTCAAAGGGCATGCGATGGGCGGTTTCGGCGGCTCCAACAAAAATATCGGCATCGGATGCGCGGACGGCCGGATCGGCAAGAAGATGATCCACACAGCAGAAGGTTCAGACAACATGTGGAGCATTGCGGAAGAAGAACTGATGGAGCGGATCAGCGAATCCACCAAAGCGACGATTGATCATTTCGGGCCAAAGGTAAGCTATATCAATGTCATGCGCAATATGTCGGTTTCCTGTGACTGTGAAGGACGTGCAGCGGCACCGGTTGTTACGCCGAATGTCGGTATTGTCGCAAGTCTGGATATTCTTGCGGCTGATCAGGCAAGCATTGATATGGTTTATGCGATGTGCGAAGCTGATCATCATGACCTTGTGGAGCGGATTGAAACCCGTCACGGCCTGCGTCAGCTTTCGTATATGAAAGAACTCGGCATGGGAAATGACCGTTATACGCTGATCGACATTGATCACGATAACGCTGTGATTGATGCGAAAGAAGCGGTGAAGGGCGTAAAGCCGTTCAGACTGATCTGAGAAAAGTCAGAAGCAGTATATATCCGAATGGTTCTGAGATTCAGCGGCAGAATAAACTATGAGGTTTCAGAAAAGCGGAATCAGAAGATATCTGTGTGCATCCCTTGCGGCAGTTCTGTGGGGGATGCCTTTCACTGTTCATGCGGAGCCCGTGATCAACTGCTGGGATGAAGTGAAAAAAGCGCATTATGAGCGCCGCCGGATTTCAACTGCACTGAATGTGTATGCAGAAGAGGGAACCATTCCCCGGGTCAGGCATGAGAGCGGCTGGATTGACGGCGTGGAATATGATGTTCTTCGGGTTGATCCTTCGGAAACAACATTTGTGAAAGTGGACTACAGTGAGCAGCCGGTATATCTCAGTCAGCTGAAAGATGATGCGCTTCTCAGGCAGGGGTATGTCCGGGTGGGCGGAATCAACGCCGGATATTTTTCCAATGGAACAATTCAGAACGGAAAACCGGTTGGTGCGGTCCGGACAGAAAATGAATGGACGCAATGGCATGGCGAACGGAATACACCTGCTTATGGAAGCGGCTATGCGACAGCGTATTTCAATGTTTACGGAATGGCACTGCGCTACCATGGCTGGAAGAACGGCAGCTGGCAGGGAGATCATAACTGGTCTTACTGGACGGGGTATCTGATCGAGGCGGAAAACGGAATCTCCGGTTCCTATACGTATTTTGCGGACGGGTGTGAACAGGATATTACCCGCGGTGATTACGGTGCGATTAATTACCGTACCTACGGACGTGCACTGACGGTTTTTGCCCAGCGAAGTGACGGTCAGTTTCTTCTGCTGGAAATCTACGGCACTGTAAAAGAAGAAGCTGTCCGGGCGTTTCTGCGAAACGAACACGTTACGGATGCGATCCGGCTGGACGGCGGTGGCTCCTGCCAGATGATTTATGAAGACACCCTGGTGAATTATCCGTATGTCTTCCTGACTGAACTGCCTCCGGATGAGCCGGTGTTTGACAGGGAAGCCGCAATTCTCAGACGGAAGCGGAAACCGGATATTCTGAACATCCTGATGAAGCGGTCATAAGAGACCGGAAAACAAAGAAAATGAGAGTGCTCTGCAGCTCTGCGGAAATCACTCTCATTTTTATGGATATGCTCAGAGATCAGCTGCCTGCAGCTGTTCCTGCTCAGCGGCTTCTTTCAGCGCCTGCTGATAGATCCGGTCATATTCTTCTGTCATGGCGTCAATACTGTAATGTGCTCTGATATCTTCATGCGCATTTCGGCAGATTTCCATGGCCTCCTCCGTGCGGGCATGATGAATTGCATTGACAAAGGAAGCGGCGTTATTGACCAGATAACCGTTTTCACCATTGGTAATGACATCCCGGGAGCCGACAACGTCATTGACAATACAGAGTTTTTTCATATACATGGCTTCAAGGAGGGAAATCGGAAGCCCCTCCCAGAGAGACGTGAGCAGAAAGACGTCGGATTCCGCTGCCCGCCGGATTGAATCTTCCCGGCTCATCCAGCCGGTCACTTCAATATTCGGAGCTGTAAGCTTCTGCCGGTAGGAACCGTCGCCGATCCATACAAACTTCACATCATTCATGACCTGGGCAATTTCATTGAACAGCTCAGGGTTTTTCTGTTTGTTGATACGGCCACTGGTAAATACTGTAAACGAATGCGGGGCGGGCGTGAAACCGCTCAGAATGGAGTCCAGACGTTCAAGATCGATCCCGTTGTTTACGAAGACAGCGTTCTGGGTTAAACCGAGTGTTTCGGCAAATTCTCCTTTTGAACAGGCAATGGTCATGCAGTTGGTGCGTGCTGCCGCAGCCTCATTTGTCCGGTAGAGGGAGCGGGTGAGCACGTTGTGTGTATCTGAAAGATAGAGATAACCATGCGGGGTATAGAACAGGGGAATACCCATTCCATCCAGTGCTTTTCTGCCGATCTTTCCGGCTTTGTATCCGTGCATGTGAATCAGGTCCGGCTTTTCCCGGAGGACGACGTCACGCAGCTGGGCGCGGGCTTTTGATTCTTTCAGAAAGTTGCCTTCTCCTTCAAATGTTTCAATCGGATACAGCGGGATGCCGTCAGGAAACAGCGAGGTGAGGTTTCCCGGGGAATCCTGATCGGCAGAATAGGCAATCGCAAGGTCATAGGATGGCTTCAGACGTTCGCTCAGGCTGATCAGGTAGGTAAGAACACCGCCGCTCAGATTCTCCGCAAACTGCAGTAATTTCGGTTTCCGTTTTGCCATGACAGGAACTCTCCTTTCTTACCCGGAATTGTCTGCCGGTAATGAATGATCAATGAAAAAACCTTATATCCGTATTATAGCTTCTTTCATCCGCAAGCACACAGCAGAAGAACTGCTGTTTCTCAGAAAGAATTCTTCTCTTCCTGCATGCGATACCATGCGAGCAGATCATCGGTTACTTCGCCGTAGGACCGGATTCCGCTTTCCTGAGAGAAGGTTTTGAGATACGTATCATTGACCTGATCGGAGATATCTTTCAGCGGGGATTCGTATGACTGATATACCTCAGCGGCTTCTCTGCGGTCCAGCATAACAAGCAGAGCGCCGGTACTGGTTTCGCAGTTCTGAACTACTGAACGTGCAAGCTTCGCATCTGCAGCATAAAGCGAGGAATAGCAGTAGGAGAATGCGGAGTAATATCCGCTGTAGCGGAAGAAGATGTCATCGCTGTGAATACAGGCAAGAAAGGCTGCGAAATTCGCTTCTTCTTCACTGGCAATCCCTGTCCGGTGCGCGGCTTCATGTGCCATCGTAAACGGAAGCGGGGCAGAAGGTACGGTATAGGGCACGCCTGCTTCGCCGGTAATCGGCATGAAGATTCCGATAATCCCGTTGTACATCAGATATTCCCCGGCTGCCGTAAGCCCTTTTACCGGAACGGAAGGCCCTTTGAATACCGGCCAGGTTTCGCTGATCCGGGTATAGGACATTCCGGCCGTTCCGGCAATTGCGTAAAACTGCGGCCGGACCAGATGCCCGTCCTCGCTGCGCTCAATGAGCGGGGCATATTCTGCGGCTTTCTGCAGATAGTACTCACAGGCTTCGTGAAGTTCGGAAACGGAAGCGGGCCGCACTTCAAGACCGATCTCATCCGCAAGCGGCGGAGCGTAATGGTTCAGCATCCAGCCGAGGATGACTTCGGAAACAAGGCAGGCGATGATCAGAAGTACAGCGGAAAGCCATGGAAGAAAGGGTTTCCGTGCCCGGATCACGGAAATGAATGAACAGAGAAACAGCAGGAACAGGAGAATGGCTCCGATATCCCATACGGCAATCGGGAAGATCGAGGAGATATGCGCCAGAAAGCCGATCCATAGTTTGGAAACAGACCGGTAACCGGGGAAAAAGAAGGAAGGATACCGGTGAAACAGCCACATGAAAAGTACGTCTGCCGCAATCAGTACAGCGGTGAATAGAAAGCGGAGCTTTGTTCTGCCAGTCAGGTTTTCTGTAAAGTGTTCCGTGTGTTTCGTCATCTTGAATTTCTGTCTGAAACCAATATAGCGGGTTTTGGCCGCATACAGAATATAAAACAATCGGAAACAGAAACCGAACTCAGTCAGAAGGAAGAGTTTTCGTCTGACGGGATCAGCAGGCATCTGCTTCTGCTAGAATATTAGCGAATGAAACGACTTGTATTACTGATCTGTGCCATTCTGTTTCTGCAGGCGATTCCGGTAAACGCATATGGTACGAAGCAATCAGAAACAATTACTGCCGGTGAACGAACCAGGCTGTTTAATACAGGCTGGCAGTTTCAGCGTGAGGGAGAGAGCGGATGGACTGAAACGGATCTTCCGCATGACTGTTCGATTTTCGAACCGTTTTCAGCAGAATCTGAAGCAGAAAGCGGATTTCTGCCCGGAGGAAAAGGGACATACCGGAAAACTGTGATCCTTGCGGAAGAGCTTGCCGGAAAACGGATTCTTCTGGAAGCAGAAGGGATTTCACAGAATGCGGAGGTCCGGGTGAACGGCCGGCTGCTTGGAACGCATCCGTACAGCTATACCGGGTTTGCGTTTGATCTTTCCAGGGATCTGATTGCGGACGGAAAAACGGAAAATGAGCTGCTGATCGGGTTTGACAATGAAATTCCGGGAAGCCGGTGGTACAGCGGAAGCGGGATTTTCCGTGATCTGAAGCTGACAGTCTGCGATCCGGTATGCATCGGGCGTTATGGTGTGATCATAACGCCGAAAACCTCGGAAACAGAATGCAGAGAAGTTCAGGCAGAACTGACGGCGGAGAATCATACCGGGCGTGATTGCGAAGCGGATGTCCTGCTGTATCTGAGTGATGAGAACGGCATGCGTGTCAGTGAACAGAAGGAATGCAGTCTTCTGATTCCTGCCGGCGGAAGTGAAAAAGCGACGGTAAGCTTTACCGGTCTTTCGCTGGCCCTGTGGGATGTTGACAATCCGGTGCAGTACCTTCTGCACGCAGAATTGAAGGACCGCTCGGGAAAGCATACAGATGAACTGGATATCAGATTCGGCTGCCGGAATGCGGTGTTTGACCCGGATAAAGGCTTCTTTCTGAACGGGAAAAACCGCAAGCTGAAGGGCGTCTGCCTTCATCACGACCTTGGCTCGCTTGGTGCTGCAGAAGAGAAAAGCGCGCTGATGCGGCGCCTGGATCTGCTGCAGGAAATGGGAATCAATGCGGTTCGCACAGCACACAATCCGGCTTCGTCTTTCTTTCTGGAACAATGCAGTTCACGCGGAATACTGGTGATTGAAGAAGCGTTTGATACATGGACGAATGCAAAAAATTACAACATGTATGATTACAGCCGCTGTTTTGCGGAACCGATATCCGGGCAGAATGAAATACTGAACGGAAAACCGGGCATGACCTGGGCGGAATATGACTGCCGGGAGATGGTGCGCCATTCCCGGAATGAACCATGTGTGATTTTGTATTCCATCGGAAATGAAATTCTCGGAAACATCGGAGGAGATACGTCGGAATACGGGCGATATGCGGAAGAACTGTGTTCCTGGATCAGAGAAGAATGCACAGATAAACCGGTGACGATTGCCGACAACATGACCCTGAAGGAAAATGCGCTTCAGATGGAACTGGATCAGGCCGTTGCGGATGCCGGCGGGGTAATCGGTCTGAATTATGCGACGGGTGAATCGATGGAACGCTATCATGCGGAACACCCGGAGTGGTGTCTCTATGGAAGCGAGACGGCCAGCGCGTATGGGTCAAGAGGTGAATATGCCGCTGAGGGAATCGATCAGACCCGCTTTCAGATCACTGCATTTGACCGGGAGTCTGTCGAATGGGGCATGCGGGCGGAAGATGCCTGGAAACATACGGTCAGCCGGGATTTTATTGCCGGAGAGTTTATCTGGACCGGCTTTGACTATCTTGGCGAACCGGAGCCATGGAACAAGCTGGAACCGGGATCTCTCACGGATGGACTTCCCCATCCCAACCGTTCCTATTTCGGCGTAATCGATACCGCAGGACTGAAGAAAGATTCCTTCTATTTCTATCAGAGTCAATGGCGTGATGATCTGACTGTGCTGCATATTCTGCCGGACTGGAATCCGGACAATCTTGCAAAGGGGTTCTTCAATGATACAGCGGTGACGGTATATACGAATGCGCCGCAGGTGGAGCTGTTTCTGAACGGGCGCTCACTTGGACGGGTAAAAGCGGAAACTGTCACGACGGAAGCAGGACACAGCTACCGTACGTATAACGGCTCTCTCTCGCTGAACACAAAAGTCCGGTTTCAGCCGGGCGAACTGACGGCAGCTGCATATGATGAAAACGGAACTCTGATCAGTGTGACAAGCGGCAGAAATACCGTGCGCACACCGTCGGCCCCGTCCCGGATTCAGCTGTCTGTCAGCGCACCTCAGGAAACTGATGCCGGCCGTAAGCTGGTGTATGTAATTGCCGCACTGCTTGATCAGAACGGGAATCCGGTCAGCG
Source organism: Solobacterium sp. (assembly GCA_017543025.1). The sequence continues at coordinate 124 of JAFYGX010000174.1, read as the reverse complement.
GAGCTGATCAGACGATTACATTTTCGGTAAAAGGCGGGACAGTGATTAGTGCGGATAACGGAGACCCTGCCTCGCTGCGGGGGTATGGAAGAGACAGTGAAACATCTGCGGTGATAGATACCTT
>JAFYGX010000022.1 GCA_017543025.1 Solobacterium sp. | reverse complement strand
CGGCATCTTTTTTTGTCGTTGTGCAACGGTTTTTCAAAATCGGCTGTTTATCTCACCGTACGTGCAGAATGTGACCGTTATTTCCCAAATCGGGATTAATTACAGTACAGGCAGCCTGGAACTTCCTGGTCGAACATGCGTTTGTGATGTAAATATAAAGAAAGAGAAAACCTGAAAGCTAAGGGACTGCTTTCCGCGATGCAGTCTCTTTCTTATGCCGGGAATGGAAACAAAACCAGTACACAGCGAAGATCAAAAAAATTGATGTAACCATTGACATTACAACAAAGACAGGTTATATTCATTTGTCAGATGAAACCGAGACGGTTACATCAAAAAACAATACAGACGAATTATCAGGAGGTTACTATCATGACAAACAAAGAAAAGGCACTTGCGCTGATTGGCACATTCGTTTCCGGCGATCTGGAGAAGGCAAAATTCCTTCTTTCACCTGAGTACAGGCAGCACAACCTCGCTTTCGGGACCGGTGCAGACGCATTCGTAGCCGCTGTTGCAGGTCTTCAGCAGGCTCCCGTTAAGACCACTGTCAACAATATCCGTGCTTTTGAGGACGGTGACTATGTTTTTCTTCACACCGTTTACAATTTCGCCGGCGCAGGCGAGCAGGTTGCGTTTGACGTGTTTCATTTCAATGCGGACGGCAAAATCGATGAGCACTGGGATAACCTTCAGAATGTCGCAGAGCCAAATCCTTCCGGTCATACCCAGATTGACGGAACACTTGAAAAGAAGGACGCTGACAGGGAAGAAACCCGCCGTATCGTTTCCGGATTTGTCGGCGATGTACTTCGTGGAGAAAACCCGGATAAGCTGACCTCTTACTACGATGGTGATAAATACATTCAGCACAATGTCTCCATCGCCGATGGACTGTCGGGACTTGGAGCGGCTCTTGAAGCAATGGCAAAACAGGGTATTTCCATGGTCTATGACAGAACACACATGGTGCTTGCGGATGGCGATTATGCGCTCGCATGCAGCGAAGGTTCTTTCGGAGGTGTACCGACAACCTACTATGATCTGTTCCGCGTGGAAAACGGTTTTATCGCGGAGCACTGGGATGTAATGGAAACACTGGCGCCAAAAGAAACATGGCAGAACACGAATGGCAAGTTCTGAATGTAACCGTTGAAATTACAACAGTGGCAGGGTAAGATGTGAAACTGTAAGGAGGCATGGACTATGCAGATTTCAAGCAGATTTACAGTCGCCCTGCACATCTTCGCCTGTGTGGAAGTGTTCAGTGAGGATCATAAGGTGACAAGTGAGTTTCTTGCGGAAAGCATCAATACAAATCCTGTTATCATTCGAAAGATACTGACGCAGCTGAAACATGCCGGACTGATTACTGTTGCCCGGGGAACGGGAGGAATCACAGTGAACCGGCCGCTGAAGGAAATCAGCTTTCTTGATGTCTATCGGGCAATAGAACCGGTGGAAAACGGAGACCTGTTCCGATTTCACGAGGCGCCGAATCCGAACTGTCCGGTCGGTCGGAACATCCATGCGCTGCTGGATGACAAACTGAGCGCAGTTCAGAATGCAATGGAACAGGAAATGCGGAAGTTTACGCTTGCGGACCTGGAGTCGGGAATGCAGAAACTTCTGGATGAGCAGAATTAAGACTCCGGAGATTTCCGGAGTCTTTCTGAAAAAGGAGTAACGCATGGAAACAGATAAAATCTTTACCTTCCTGGTAAACGAAATACATACCTCGATTCTTGCGACAACGGATGCGGAAGGTCATCCGGTGACGGCAGCTGTTGACATGATGGATACTGACGGCGGCAGCCTCTACTTTCTTACCGCAAAGGGTAAAGGACTGTATGAGCGGCTTGTCAGAACAGAGTTTGCAGCGCTGACTGCACTGAAGGGTGCTGATACGATGTCCTGCACCGCGGTATCCGTACGGGGCAGGGTTCGGGAACTCGGATTTGATAAAATACCGGATCTTCTGGCGAAGAATCCGTATATGTATCAGATTTATCCAACGGAAGAATCTCAGAAAGCATTAACTGTATTTCAAATCTATGAAGGAAGCGGGGAATGGTTTGATCTGTCAAAGAAACCGATTGAGCGCTTTTCGTTTACATTCGGCGGAGCAGCAGAGAAGAAGGAGGGTTTCTATATCAATGATGCTTGTATCGGATGCGGAAACTGTCTTGCGGTATGTCCTCAGAACTGCATCAAATCGGATGAACTTCCGTACCGGATCGAATCAGAACACTGCCT
>JAFYGX010000173.1 GCA_017543025.1 Solobacterium sp. | reverse complement strand
TCCTGTGCCGTTCCGTGTTGTTGACAGGAATATCGGTCTGGACATGGATATCTCTGTTCGGTGCTTTGGTGAATACAGCTTCCGTATGACAAACCCGCTGCTGTTCTACACGAACGTTTGCGGGAATGTATCCTCCGTATATACGGTTGATCAGCTGATCGGACAGATGCGTACGGAGCTTCTGACAGCGCTTCAGCCGGCTTTTGCAAGAATATCGGATCTTGGAATCCGTTATTCCGCGCTTCCCGGACATACAAAGGAACTGGCAGACGCACTGAATACAGAACTCTCCGCCAAGTGGAGTGAAGTTCGCGGGCTTGAAATCGTTTCGGTCGGCGTTTCCAGCGTGAAAGCCAGCGAGGAAGATGAAAAAATCATCAAAGAACTACAGAGAAATGCCGCCTTCAAGAATCCGAATATGGCTGCTGCGCACCTGGTCGGAGCGCAGGCTGCCGCAATGCAGGCAGCTGCTGCCAATGAAACGGCAGGCGCAGCGATGGGTTTTGTCGGAATGAATATGGCGCAGAATGTCGGCGGCTTGAATGCACAGAGTCTGTATCAGATGGCAGAAAACCCGCAGATTTCGACAGACAGCTGGGTATGCCCCGTGTGCGGAAAACAGGCAGCAGGCAAGTTCTGCGCGGAATGCGGATCAAAAAAGCCGGAAACTGTTGTATCGGTCGGTTGGACCTGTCAGATCTGCGGGACAGTCAACAGAGGAAAATTCTGCGCGGAATGCGGTGCAAAGAAGCCTGCCGGCGCTCCGCTGTATCGCTGCGACAAGTGCGGCTGGGAACCCGAGGATCCTATGAAGCCGCCCAAATTCTGCCCGGAATGCGGCGATCCGTTTAACGAAGGAGACATTGTTGATTAATTCATTTCATTCCCTGATCCGATCCGGTCGGAGAAGGAGGAAAAACCTCCTTCTGTTTGCTTTATTTTTCATTTTGCTTCTGCTAAACGCTTGCGGAGAGGCTGCGGATACCAGCGGCCTCTCCGGCAGTTATGTATTGCAAAGTGTCGGGGAAGAAGATATCAAGCTTTCAGAAGGCCGCGTTGCCGAAATCGGACTGAGTATGCGTCTGGACCCCGGCGGCGGAGGAATGTTATATCATGACGGGTCTGAGGGAATACTTCGATGGAAGTATGATCAGGACCGGCTTCAAATCTCCGCGGGAGACGTACGGTTCAGCGGCTATCTTGACGGGTCTGATCTTATCCTGCAGGCCGACGGTTCTCAGGCTGTACTTCGTTTTGCTCCGGAGGCTTTGAATTCATCAGACGATGCGGAGACAGAACCTTCCGGTGAAGCAGATATCATTCCGGAACTCTGGTCGGGTGACTGGTACGGCTGGTGGAAGATCGAACAGTCTGAGGGATCACTTCCTGTTTCCTGGTATGATTGCTGCGCATGCTTTGAACAGCAGGATGACGGGACATTGCTTTTTATTATCTGGGATGAGGACGGCAGCAGATCTGAACCTTTGGGCGAAATTCTTTTTGAAAAGACTGCTGATTGTCAGTTATCCTCTCTGAGCGGTTATTTCCTGTACGATCCGGTATCTGCAGGTGATTGGATTCTTCCGTCCTCCGGAAACGAGTTTCTGCTGGAGAACTACAGGCATGTATCAGATGCCGAGTCATTCGTATTCACAGTGTATATGCGGCCGTGGGGTGCAAAGTGGGGTGACCTTTCGGATGAACAGCTGCCTTTTTACTATGAGGACTGGTATCTGCTTCTGATCCGGGAAAACCGCTCCATGCCGGATCGAATCCCATGGGAGGATCTGGAAAGGAACCGTGAGACACCGTCTGAATGATGTCATGTTAGGGGAGTATTATGCCGTCAAAGGTTACAAATTATCAGTGTCCTGATTGCATGGCACCGCTGCGCTATGACGGTGCAAGCGGAATGCTTCAGTGCGACTACTGCGGGAAGGCGCATACACCGGAAAGCATCGAGCACTATTATCAGGAGAATCTTCAACAGGCGGAACAGGCTGCGCTTGAAGCTGTGGAGGCGGAGGCGGAAGCCGCCGCTGCAGGACATCTTGATGCAGACTATGCTTCTGATGAAACATGGGATGCCGAAAACGAAGGCATGAAACTGTATCAGTGTCCTTCCTGCGGGGCACAGATCATCTGCGATGCCACCACAGCGGCAACCAGCTGCCCGTATTGCGGCAATCCGTCGGTCATTCCCGGTCAGTTTCACGGGATGCTGAGGCCTGATTATATTCTTCCGTTTAAGCTTTCAAAAGAGGATGCCGTTGCAGCGCTGAAGCGTTATTACAAGGGAAAGCAGCTGCTTTCCCGGCGTTTCTCGAATGATAACCATCTGAACGAAATTAAAGGGATCTATGTACCCTTCTGGCTTTTTGACGGCCGCGCGGTTGCGGATATCCATTATCGTGCAACCAGAGTAATGTCGGCCAGGCATGGGGATGAGATGGTTACCACGACGGACTGTTTTGACGTTCGCAGGGCCGGTTCCGTACGGTTTACGAGAATACCTGCTGACGGTTCTCAGAAAATGCCGGATGATCTTATGGACTCTATCGAACCGTTTGACTTTTCTGAACTGAAACCGTTTTCGACTGCTTATATGCCCGGTTTTTTTGCGGATATCTATGATGTGAACGACCGGTTGAGTTTTGAGCGCGCAAGAAAGCGCGGTACCCATTCAGCTGAGCAGATCTTCGATTCCAGCGTTACGGGTTATTCCTCCGTGACGCCGGTGCGCAAGCAGGTACAGATGTACAGGGAAAAAACATCCTATGCGCTCCTTCCGGTATGGATTCTGTGTACTCAGTGGAACGGAAAAAACTTTGTATTCGCCATGAACGGACAGACAGGAAAATTCGTCGGGGATCTTCCGGTTTCAATGGGTCGTTATTTTGCATGGATGGCGGGGATCGCAGCACCGCTTGCTGCACTTCTCGCAATTCTGCTCCGCTGAACACGGAGGCGTAGAATGAAAAAGAAACTCATTGCTTTATTTCTGACTCTTCTGGCTCTGTCGGTTGCGCTTTCCGTGCATGTTTCGGCAGAGTCTCCGATATCAAAGATTCCGTATTATGTTTCGGATGTTGCCGGTATATTGACCGAACAGCAGAGAACGCAGTTGGAATCCGATGCGCAGAAAATTTCCGCGAAGTATGATTGCGGAATATATATCGTTACGCTAGGGGATTACAGAGACTATGATGCAGATTCCGACGTGTTTTCTTTCGCACAGGATTTTTACCGCAGTTATCAGCTTGGAATCGGAGAATCCAGAACAGGGATCCTGCTGCTTCTGAGCATGGCCGATCGTGACTACAGTCTTGTGACATACGGCGGCAACGCCCATTATGCCTTTACCGATTACGGCCAGCAGGTCCTTGCATCCGAGTTTCTTGACGATTTTCGTCGTAACGACTGGTATGGAGGCTTTTCAGATTATTTAAGCTGCTGTGATGAGCTCCTTGGTCGTGCAGCTGACGGGGAACCGCTCGATGTAAGCTATGATAACAGCAGCCGAATGAGTTCCGGTGCGGGCCTGGCAATTATTATCGGAGTTCCGCTGCTTGTTTCGTTTGTTGTCTGCGAAGCCATGAGGCGCCGGATGAAGCCGGTCCGCAGACAGACCGGGGCGGATGAATACATTGTTCCAGGGGGAATCGACCTGAGTCTGAAACGGGATGTATTTGTAAACCGCTCCGTTACAAGGACCGTCATCCATCATGAAAACCGTGACTCCGCCGGAGGCAGTATGGGCGGCACAACGGTTAACTCCGCCGGGTTTTCCGGTCACAGCGGCAAATTCTGATTCTGTGCTGAGGAGGGAAATGAAATTAGCACGTTGAAGACAATCTGGGACGGATTTGACTTCACTTATCTGCTGAGCATTCTGCTCGGCGTTATTCCCTCACTGTTGTGTATCACCCTGCATGAACTCGCGCATGGTACAGTGGCTTATCTGCTGGGAGATGATACGGCAAAACGGGCAGGCCGGCTGACACTGAATCCGCTGAAGCATCTTGACCCGATCGGATTGCTCATGATTCTGATTTTTCGATTCGGATGGGCAAAGCCAGTTCCGGTTAATATGATGAAATTCAAAAACCCTAAACGCGGGATGGCTCTCACAGCGCTTGCCGGTCCGGCATGCAATTTTCTGATTACGCTTGTATTTCTGGTTTTATACGGTGCGCTGCTTGTACCTCTTTCCCGCTCTCAGTCCGGAAGCGTACTGCTGGAAGGCATTGAACTTACAGCATATATCAGTCTTGGTTTCTGTATTTTCAATCTGATTTTTATACCCCCGCTGGACGGTTCCAAAATCCTGTTCAGCCTTCTTCCGGATGCGCTCTATCTGAAACTGATGCGGTATGAGTGCTACGGTTCCCTGATTCTGCTTGTGCTGGTTTGGTCTGGGGTACTTGGCAAACCTCTCGGGAGACTGATCAGTACTGTTTTTTCGCGATTATTGCCTGTTGCCCAGGCTGCATTTCATATGATAAACGGATGACCTGAACATGGAGAACCTGAGTTTTCATCTGGAAAGTATCGTAAAGGAAAAAGACAGCATGCAGGACTTTGAGGGTCCGCTGAGTCTGATCCTGATGCTGCTGCAGAAAAACAAAATTGAAATCAGAGATCTCCGGGTTTCGGATATTCTGGATCAGTATCTTTCCTATCTGGAACGAATGCAGAGCCTTGACCTGGAGGTATCCAGTGAGTTTGTACAGATGGCCTCCCATCTGCTTTATCTGAAGACACGGGAACTGCTGACGGTTGAAGAAGAAGTCAGTGAATTGGAACTCCTGATGCAATCCCTCGAACAGCTGCAGGCGAAGGAGCGTTTTGCAGCTCTTGGAATTGTGATTCCGTGGATGAAGAAGTCTTCTGATAAAGGGCTGCAGTATCTGACAAAAATGCCGGAACCGCTGCACGCCGAAAGGCAGGAGTACGAATACAGGCATCAGCCTGTGGAATTACTGCGTGCGGTCTTGGATATATGGACCAGAGGCAGTCATACCGGACCCCAGCTGGAGGAGCATTTTTTTGCCGCAGTCCCGCGCAGAGTGGTTTTCAGTCTTCGTGAAAAAAGCAATGACATCATTTCCAGACTACGGGAAGGAACGAAAACACTGTCCTGGTTTTATCAGATCTGTCACTCCGATTCCGAACTTGTTGCTACATTTGTTGCAATACTTGAGCTTTGCGGATCGGGAAGTCTGAAGCTTGAACGCTCTGACAATGAAATTGTTCTTTCCCTGTCCGGTGACGAGACCGCAATTGAATCTGCACTGAATTCTTTAGAGGATGAATCATGACAGTTAAAGAGTTGAAGAATACGATCGAAGCAATTCTCTTTGCTGCCGGTGAACCGGTAC
>JAFYGX010000021.1 GCA_017543025.1 Solobacterium sp. | reverse complement strand
TAAGCTGGTATTCACTCAGTTCATTGATCATCATTGATGCCTTGACATAAAGCACGGTTTTTCCCTTCTGTATTGCGCTGACGGCCAGTGCGCACATAATGTAGGTTTTCCCGGTTCCTGACTTCCCGGTAATGATCAGGTTCTTTCTGTCGTCGATCCAGCCGCATTCCGCAAGCAGCCGGATCGTTTTTCCGTCAAGCTTTCTTCTGGGATCATCAATCGAATCGTCAAGGCAGGCTGCCGGATATTTCAGCTGTGCTTTCCTCAGCAGACGGTTTGTCCGGCGTGACTGCCGGGTATCATATTCGAATGAGACCAGCTCATTGATCACATCCGCTGACTTCCTCAGACCGAAGTTCGGATCAGACGTCATTTCCCCGAGCTTCGCCGCCATGTTCCCCAGCTTCATCTCTTTCATCATGCCGATGGCCGCAGTCATATCTGTCATCATCTGTAATACCCCTTTCCCCGGACATCGTCTATTTCCGGCAGATCACCCATACTGCTGTTCAGTCTCCTTTGCGCAAGAAGGTCACTCAGCGTTTCCCTGAAATCACTGTAGCGGCACCGTTTTGTCTTCACGCAGTTCATTGCAACTTCCTCGCATATCCCTTTCGGCACGCCTTCACACATCCTTATAATGGAATTGCAGGCCCTGTACATCTGTTCTTCATGTTCGGCGGATTTCAGGATATCGTGCATCAGTATATGCATGCAGGTTCCGATCTCTTTGGCACGCTCGAGGTAATAATCGGCGGTCTGACTGTTTACCTCATCATAGAATCTGTGGTTCTGCGGCATATGGTCAGGATCGGAAATATACCGCAATGTTGGTATATAACATCTTTTGTGCTCGGCAATGAGATTGTTGTTGCGGTCGCAGATGAAGATCTTATCGGCAGTCGCCTTGACCACTGCCGCTGCAGATGCTTTCCTGTATGGAACAGAATAGAAGTGATCGTCGTAATAGACATGGTAGCTTCTCTCCTGCATCGTGCATGCCGCATAGTCGCACATTGTATACTCGCTGTCTGTCATCGGCCGCATTGCCGGTCTGTCATACATTTCAAACAGCTCGTTATGGGTGTGGCCATAGCCTTTCACCTTTTCATTGTTTGCTTCCTCAACGATCATCATGACAAACTCATTCACCTCATCCAGACTTCTGAATACACTATGCTTCTCAAGCTCATGGCCGATTCTCTGCTGAATCTGTTGTACGTAGCGTTCAGCAGTCGGTTTTCCCTTGGGTTTGTAGTAGGGCGGCGGAAGAACGATCAGGTCAAAGAATCTTTCGAGATCCTGGAATGAGGCATTGATGATGACCTCATCTTTCGTATTCTTCGTAACTCCGGTCTTCAGGTTATCGGGCACCAGGTATCTGGGCAGAGCTGCATAGTACTGAAGGGCGTGTACAGTGGCCATGTTGAACCACATCTGCTTTTCATTGAGCGCCGCTTCGGCATACACCCTGCTTGAAAAGCCGACAGCTGTCACGTAGAGGTGAAGCTTCTGAAGTTCCGTATAATCCTCCGGATGCTTTGAACGGTCAAGAATGTGAACTTCCGGTTTGGCGCCGCACCAGTCAATATATACCCTCTCACCGGGAACCCTGTTTATTCCCATGCTCAGATCGTCAGGCCCGAAACGATCGTACACATACCGGCTGCAGTACTCATAAAACTGTGATCTTCCGTAACCATCGGGTTCCATGTGGTGATATGCCTTCCAGATTGTATCGACAAGCACTGTGCCGCTTGTGCCTTTTTCCATCGCAAACAGCAGTTCGAAATCAGGCAGAGGTATCTTGTGTTTTCTGATGTTGATATGCGGGTAGAAGAGTTCCTCCACGGCAGCCGGTTCCATGGTTTCAAGTTCTTCAACCGCTTTGTTGATCTCCCTGTATCTCTTCATGATCAGCTGGGCGGCAGCGGAACCGATCTGATAACGGGACTGGCACTGCGGATATGACATTCCCATCATCTTCATCCTGATCACTCCGATGATCGTTGAACAGCTCTGCATGTATTCACCTCCCACTGAAAGTATTATTTATTCTTCCAGCCGATGGAAGGGCTGAAGAAAAAGTGGCGGAGATAACTCCGCCAAAATGGCGAAATTGGCGGAGATAACTCCGCCAAAATCGTATACTGTTATCAGAGAGGTAATTATATGATAGTCATTCTGTGTTCAATCAGTGATGTGGACTATAACGACGATGTTGTCCCATCACTTACGCATTTCGCTGTTCGCGCCCACCTGAAAGAAGCACCTTATTATGCGTCTTATATAAAAGAGAAAGGCTGTATCCGGCTTATTGATTCAGCTAATGATAATGTCTGCCCGAGAATCATCCAGGCGATTCCTCTGGAAGATAAAAGATCCAGCCGGTACTGCTGCGTGCGCAGATTAATAGCCAGCCATATGAATATCGGGGATGATCTGTATGTCAACAGTATAATGGATCTGGGGAATACAGCGGAAGAAGCGGCTGAAAACTACTTTTCCGCGCTGAAGAAAGGAATCAGAATATCCATTTACGACAGTCCGTTTCTGAATACAGACGACCTCAGTCTGCCGGATTCCCCGTCAGATGATATGAAGAAGCTGATTCAAAGGCAGATCAGAATCTGCTTTACAACAAAAGAGAACAGACCTGTGCTGAAACCTCAGGAAATCGAAAAGGTCTCGGCAATGACAGGCCGGGAAAAAAAATAAGCATGTAAGACGCATCAGAGCAGAGGTACAGATGGCAGCCGGGAGAATACTTCATGATGCGGAAATCAAGTATTCACTCGTAAGGTCAGGGATAACATCGATACGAACATATGAACGGCTGATTGCCTGTCCGAAAGAAAGATGATGTCTGAAATTGAGAACATGCTTACAGACAGCACACAGAGATCGGGAATCATCCTGAGGGGCGCTGCCCCTCAGACACCCCGGGGTTTTCCTGCGGTGCAAGCTCAACCAAAGTGAAGGGCAGTCTGGCTGTGTTCCAGATAGTGACGAATACTGCATGAAAGAGCAGGCCAGGAAATAGCCCGCTTTCATTTTGGAGTAAACTGAACAATTATTGAACAGCAGATGAGTGTTCAATAATTGGAAATAACACTGCTTTTGTAGCGAAATGCCGTTGGTCCGGATTAACCATGCCGTTCAGCCGGATTGGCCATGCCGTTTGTTCGGATTCTACAGTGTACAGGATTCCGGCCATCATGCTATTCGTAAAGATATCGTTATTGATTCGGAATCAGCCGTTGTTGAACTGAAATGTACTCGTTCCGGCATGACAGAAAGACAGCTTAGTGAGGAAATTGCTGCTGATATAATTCACTATGACTGCAATACTCTATATTTTTACATATATGATAAAGTCGGGATTATTCAGAACCCTTTCAGTTTTAAGCTGACCTACGAACAAAAGAACATTGAT
>JAFYGX010000172.1 GCA_017543025.1 Solobacterium sp. | reverse complement strand
GTGATGCATAGACATGCGGCATGGACATCTGCACGGTGGATGGCAGATTGATGATCATCGGCTTGTCCGGTGTCGGCTGCATCACATCCAGTACGGCATTGCATACTTCCAGTGCATATTCCGGTTCGGTTCCGGTAAAACTCTCCGGGGAATACTGGAAGCGGAAATTGCCTTCATATTCTTCCGACAGCTGCTTGACGAGCTTCGCACCGTCAACGGCAATCTGCTTGATTTCTTCCTTGGACTTTTTGAATACCTGTTCGCGCTGGGCAACACTGGTGGAATTGTAGAAATGAATCACCGCCGCAGGGGCTCCCTTTACCGCCTCAAATGTCTTGCGGATGATATGGTCTCTGCACTGGGTGAGCACCTGTACCGTAACATCTTCCGGAATCCGGTCTTCATCGATCAGCTTGCGCAGGAATTCATATTCTGTTTCACTGGCTGCCGGGAATCCTACTTCGATCTCCTTGAATCCGATCTTCAGCAGCATCTCATAGAATTCCATCTTCTCGTCGAGGCTCATCGGGATAATCAGCGCCTGGTTTCCGTCACGCAGATCCACGCTGCACCACTTCGGTGCTTTTTCAATGTGATCTTTTTTCACCCAGTCATCATTTCCGGCCGGAGCGGGAAAATATCCCGGTGCATACTTCGCTGCATTCATCATAATCTGTTCTTCTCCTGTTATTCCGTTCGTGATCCTGATAAACGAAAAACTTCCGTCTCTCAGGAGATGTCCATGAGAGACGGAAGCTGTAAGTTCAGCGTACCGCGGTACCACTCTCGTTGCCGCAGATCATTGCGGCCCCTCAGCCGATCAGCAGATAGTCTGCGAATCGTGTCCCTGTTAACGTAGGTCATTCCGGCTCGGCTTACTTTACGGTTCAGCCTTGCTGCTTGGGGGTGAGTTATTCCGGATCGCGTCTGCTGTCTTTCACCTGACGACAGCTCTCTGCCAGCACGCTTGCCGTATTTTTCCCCGTCATTGCATTTGCTATTGGGTAAATACTACTTGAACAGGGAAAAAACGTCAAGAAATTTTCAGAAAAAAGTAAAGCGTTTTCAATTTTGTTTCAGTAATGCTGTTTTCACTGTTCCCTTTGGGTCTGTTACCAGCAGGCGGACAAGCCAGATTACCAGTGCGAGCGCAATCACGCTGAGTCCAAGGAAGGTGTCATTGATCATGTCTTCGAGTGCCGGTGTAAAATAAGCCGCTTTCAGTTCCGCATATTCAAAGAGAGCATCAACCAGCCACATCAGAGAAGCGCCCCAGAACATGAAGATCAGGATGCCGAGTTTCATACTGTCATCCTTGCGGCGATACCAGATGACCGTTGTGATCACTGCCGCAAATACTGTTAAAAGCAGAGTCATTAGTTCGCTTCCGCCTTTTCCGGTGCGCGCTTGACAATTGCATCAGCCGCGACACACATCACACCCCAGACAGCCGTGATCAGCACAGCCATCGAAGTTCCGACTGTCGCCATCTCATGCAGCATTTCCGCCTTGTCTGCCGGGTTGTACATCGCTGTCAGGAACGGGAACCAGGGAACCACTTCGCCGTGCCATACATGTTCAAACGCAAGCAGCACCGCTCCGCCGATCAGAAGACCGGAAAGCCACTTCAGTTTGCGGCTCATCGAGATGCCCTGTTTGCTGTCAGATGTGTCTTTGACAACGGTCTTTTCAATCGCCTTTACGATTACTGCTTCCGCAGCAGGTACTACAAAACATGCCATTTTTCTATCCTCCTTCAAATAATAAAAGGTATGCGTCCGCTGCCTCTGCAGCTTCTGCATACCTTCTGGCATACATTCCACATTTAAATCAATTCAGATATTGCGTTATCAGATGTACACGCTTCAGCGTGCCCTGCCGGCTTCCTGCCGTACGTGTTTATTATAGCAGACGATACCGTTCAGTGAACGGTTTTTGCGGAAAGCAGGCGTACGATCAGCGGAATCAGAATCAGCTGTGCAATGATTCCCGGAAGTGCATTCAGGAACGCACCAGCAAGGAACATCTGGACGGTAAATCCGTTCCCGCGGATTCCAAGCAGTATGATCTGTGCAATTCCCCATACGATTCTTCCTGCCAGCATGCCGGCGATCAGCGAAATCAGCACTGCCGCAAGCGACTTCTCCTTGAAGCGTGCATACACAGCCCCTGTCACAAATCCATAGGTCATCAGTTCAAATGCCATCGCTGTTCCGTTGGGAAACAGTACCGGCATGCCGAACAGAATTCCCCGGAGCAGCGGGCAGATAAATCCAATCAGTGCCGCATACTGCGGACCGCAGAAAAAGGCGCAGAGAAACACCGGGAAATGCATCGGCAGCAGCATTGCGCCGATCTGCGGAATCTGACCGGTAATAAACGGCAATACCTGCCCGATTGCCAGAAACAGCGCGGACAGGGTCAGTTTTCTGATATTGTTCATACAATCTTCCTCCATAAACACAAAAAAGGTATACGAACGCCTTCAGCATTCAACGTATACCTTCTGGTTTACGGTTCTCTGCGGCTTCAGCCGCTGTTCTTATTGTACGGCATTTCTATACCGGTTCAACCCGTACGCATTTGAAAAAGCATGCGTTTCCGCATGCCTCTCAGTTCATTTATGTGTTACAGCTTCTTACAGCTTATGACCGCCGAACTGTTCCAGCTTTTTCTTCAGTTCCTCAAGGTCACTCGGATTCAGATCCTTGCCGAACTTTGCGAGGATGCTTTTTACGCCTTCAGCGTCTTTTACCGAGGCCAGTTCAGCCAGCGCTTCCTTCGGCAGAACCTTTTCGAACGCCAGTCCGCCGCCAATCTTTCCAAGCAGATCATTCGCAAGACCCTTTACGTTCGCTC
>JAFYGX010000171.1 GCA_017543025.1 Solobacterium sp. | reverse complement strand
TTCAAGAAAAGTCAGACAGAATTATCCCGAACAGCTGAAACCTTATTACTGGAAACCCTATTTCTGGAGTCTCTCATATTTCATTGGTTCTGTAAGCGAAAAAACAACATCTGCGGTTAAGCATTATATTCAACACCAAAAAGATTAAGGCAATTCACTCACGTCTGATCCAGTTGGTCAGGCGTGGTACTCTTGCCAAATTGATAGATGCCGCCGATATAAACGATCTTCATCAGATTCATTGCAGTTTCCGCTGTATGGCTGCAGTACATCAGAAGATAGCTGAGACAGGACACCGGAATCACCAGAAAAATGGCTGTCATATGCGTTTCAAATTCCCGGTGCCAGAAAAATGCATATACCAGCATCAGCGCAAGTGACAATGCGGCAACAACGCCATAATACAGTGTCTGTGTCATAATCATCCCTCAGAAAACTATCGAAACAAAAACGGTCTCACGTATCCTTCTGCTTCCCGCTTCCTTGAGTATAAACCAGTTTCTCTCTTCCAGAAACAGCACACAGAAAAACCGGCTGCTTGGAATCCCTTCAGAGATCAGCCGGTTATTACTGCCTTCAGACTTCTGCTGCTCAGGCTCTCAGCTTTGCATGGAGCGAAGAGGCAAGCTGCTCAAGAATCGCATTGTGTACTCCGGCAACTTCTTCTTCCTTCAGTGTGTGATCAGATGCCTGATATGTAATGCGCAGCGCAATGGATTTTTCATCCTGCGCCACATGTTCCCCTTCATAGACATCGAACACCTCAGTGGTCCGAACCAGATGCTTGCCGGCTTTGCGGATCACATCAAGGAGCTGCTGCGCACTGACGTCGCGGCTTACAACCAGCGCGATATCACGGTTGACTGCCGGATAGCGGTCCAGCGCCTCAAACTTCACACGGCTCTTCTTTCCCTCAAACAGCGGATCAATGATCAGCTCGGCATAAACACCCTGTTTCAGATCATTTGCCTTCAGCACATCCGGATGCAAATCGCCGAACACGCCAAGCAGCGTGCTGTCCAGCCAGAGCTCTGCGCTGCGGTACGGATGGAACTGTTTCGTATCGGTCCGGTTCTCCTTTACCCGTACGCGTGCAGCAGGATATCCCGCTTTCTTCAGCCACCCGTACAGCATGCCTTTCAGCGTATAGAAGTCTCCTTTTACAGAAGTGTGATGGAGCGGATCATTTCCGATCGACCCATCCAGGAAAATCGCAAGCCTCTCCTGTTCCACTCCCCTGCCATAGACCTTGGAAATCTCAAAGTAGCCGGCATCGGTATTGGAATGCGCTTCATTGTAGCGGATTACTTCAAGAACGGAAGAAAGCAGCGAATTGCGGACATACTTTCTCGCTTCGCTCATCGGCATGGAAAGCGCCACCGGTTCGCCAGCGGGGAGGAAGGCATTCTCCGCAACTGCTTCCCCGCTTACCAGCGTATAGGAAACAATCTCATGAAGCCCGTATCCGCACAGTACATTCCGGGTTGCCAGACGCAGATTCTGTGCGCCGGAACGAAGGCCGACCGTTGTCTCCATCACCGGCAGAGTGGAAGCGAGTTCATCAAAGCCGATCAGACGGATCACTTCTTCGTCGATATCCGCATCCCGTTCGATATCGGTACGGTAGCTCGGAATATGACAGATAATCTCATCTCCGTTTACTTCCGGCCGGAAGTCAAGCCGCTGCAGCACATCGCGTACCTGTTCCATTGTAAAGGAGGTTCCAAGCAGGCTGTTGCAGTGCGACAGGGTCTCCCGGACCGTTTTTTCTCCGGTCTTTTCTTCACCGGCGATCTCGGTCGCTTCAAATCCGGAGGCATCCGCATATTTCTGAAGAAGCTGTACCGAGCGGTCAACGCCCTTGCGGCAGGAAAGCGGTTCAACGCCTTTAGTAAAGCGCTGAGCAGCTTCTGTGATGAGATTGAGACGGATCGATGTCCTGCGGACGCTTGCCGCATCGAAATGGGCAGCTTCGATTACGATTCCGGTCGTATGTTCGTCAATCTTGGATTCTTCTCCGCCCATAATGCCGGCTACACCGGTTGCTTCGCCGCCGGTGGTAATCAGAATATCACCGGGAAGAATGTCAAATGTCACGCCATCCAGTGCGGTAATCTGTGTCTTCCGGTCATCGACAACCGTGATCTCATGATGCGGAAGCTTGGCAAGATCGTAGTAGTGAAGCGGCTGTCCGGTCTCCAGCATGACAAAGTTCGAAATATCCACAACATTGTTTATGGAATTCATGCCTGCCGCATGCAGGTAATTCACCATCCATTTCGGGCTCGGGCCAACCTTGACATGATTGACCACTTTTCCGAAGAACAGCGGACATTTCTCTGTTTCCGACGCAAACGTAAAGCTTCCCTTTTCACCGATATCGCTTTTGCCGGCAAAATCCGGCCAGGTGACTTTCCGGTTCAGAATGGCACCGACTTCCTTTGCCATATTCCACATGGAGGAGCAGTCTGCCCGATTCGGAGTCAGAGAGACATCCAGCACGGTGTCATCCAGCCCGAGATAAGCAAATACATCGGTTTCTCCGACCGGAGCGTCTTCCGGCAGCTCTTCAATGCCGTCGATCTGTGCCTGCGACAGATATTTCTTATCTACCCCAAGTTCAAACAGCGCACAAAGCATGCCGTTGCTTTCATGTCCATGGAGCGGACGCGCGGTGATCGTACCGCCCGGCAGCTTCGCACCCGGAAGGGCCGCAATAACTTTCAGTCCGGTCCGTGCATTCGGTGCCCCGCAGACAATCTTCCACAGATGTTCTTCCCCTTCGCCTGTACGCACCACCGTATCGTGCAGATGGGTGCCCGGAATATCCTCACACGAAACAATCTCGCCGATCACAAGACCAGTTCCCTGAGCCATCGGTTCAATGCCTTCTACTTCCAGCCCCGCGGTGGTCATTTTCTCCGCGAGTTCTTCCGGCGTAATACCGGAAAGATCCACATACTCACTCAGCCATTTATAACTTAAACGCATGACGCACCTCCTCAGTCAAACCGATCGAACATCTTCAGGAAGCGAAGATCGTTCATATAGAAATTACGGATATCATCAATGCCATATTTCAGCATCGCCACCCGCTCAAGCCCGACGCCGAATGCGAACCCGCTGCAGGTCTTCGGGTCAAAGCCGTTCATTTCAAGCACATGGGGATGAACCATGCCGGCACCAAGAATCTCGATCCATCCGGTTCCCTTGCATACGCTGCAGCCTTTGCCGCCGCAGAACGGACAGGAGACATCAACTTCGACCGAAGGTTCCGTAAACGGGAAATAACTGGGACGGAAACGGATACTGCGTCCTTCGCCGAACATCGCATTTGCCATATATTCCAGCGTGCCCTTGAGATCTGCCAGTGTGATGTGCTCACCGACAACCAGGCCTTCACACTGCATGAACTGATGGCTGTGGGTCGCATCATCATCGTCTCTGCGGTATACCTTGCCCGGGCAGATCAGCTTGATCGGCAGTTTTCCCTTTGCCTTTTCCAGCTCCCGCATCTGCATTGCGGTTGTATGCGTCCTCAGCAGTGTATTCGGGTCAATATAGAAGGTATCCTGCATATCTCTTGCCGGATGATCCTTCGGGATATTTGCCAGTTCGAAGTTGTAGTAGTCTTCTTCCACTTCCGGACCTTCCGCGATCTTGTATCCCATACCGATAAACAGCTGTTCCAGCTGCTGGCGGATCATGATCAGCGGATGGGTCGTACCGGTCTCCATCCGGGTGCCCGGAAGCGTGATATCGATCGCTTCCTGCGCCATCTTTTCCTTCTGATGCGCTGCTTCAAGCACAGCCAGCCGCGCTTCCAGCTCCTCGCTCACCTTCGCCTTCAGATGATTGACCATCTGTCCGAATGCCGGTTTTTCCTCTTTCGGAAGATCCTTCATCTGCGCCATCAGAGCCTGTATGCTTCCTTTGCGGCCAAGATAGCGGATCCGCACTTCATTGAGCGCTGCCGGCGCTGTCGCCGCAGCGATCTCTGCGAGTGCTTCGTTCAAAACCTGTTCCATCAACTCACTCATCGTTCTGCCTCCAAAAAAAATACGTCCCTGCTGCTCCAGGAACGTTGTTCACGCGGTACCATCCTGATTTATATGCACCTGTGCATATACACCTTAATTAGCGTCCGTAACGGGGACCATCCGGAGAGGATTAATCTCACTGGAAAAGCGAATTCTCCATGCGGATCCGGCAGAGACCTTTCAGCTTGCGGTCTCCTCTCTGAAGCGTTCTCCCTGCACAGGTACTTGCCTTTTCGTAATAGCGCTTTGACAAGTTCAAATTATAGACGAAAAACCGGAAAACGCAACCTTCCGCCGCAATTCGCCTGATGCGGCTTCAGGCAATCAGCGCATACAGTTCTTCAAGATCTTCTTCCTCTGCGATAAAGGCATCGCCCAGCAGTTCGATATGGCCTTCTTCAAAATAGACGCCGCTTCGGTCGGAAAGCACCAGCACATGCGGTTCCTGCGTCTCAAGCGTATGAATCATTTTCCGCATCTGCGCTTCGCTCTCATCATAATGCATGCATAAGGAAGCACCCTGAATCAGACCGAGCCCTTCCTGCATCTCATACCGCTCCCCGAACCTGGCCGTAATAATCTGTGCCGCTTCCGAAAGCACAATAAGCACTCCGTCAAACTGCTTCACCGCTTCATCCAGACCGGTATCTTCCAGCATCCGCATGCACGGGTGCGGATCATCGCCGAAAATAACAAGCACATCTGCCTCTTCGATCTCAGAAAACAGATGTTCCAGAGACAGTGAATCGCCATCCCACCAGACAAACTCCCGGATGCCGTAGGAACGCAGCGGGCGCTCCATATCATACCGGTGATCGCTGTCTCTGCCGAATTCCGCCAGCCACGCATCCCGCTCGGATGCCCAGCCTTCCTGCTCAATCGGCGGCAGGATCACCGCTTTCATACCCGGATGAAATAAAGAACGCAGAAAATCCGCAGCCCAGGGGGCGTCATAATTGGTCCGGTTTGCGATCAGAGTCTGTTTCATATAAATGTTTCCTTTCTGCTGAAGCTGCCGCCTGTTTCATTTTCTGTCTGCTTTCGTGTATTCTGAAAGAAAGGAACAGATATTATGATCAAACGTTATCACATCATTGCGGAAGGCCGCGTACAGGGCGTCGGCTTCCGCTCGTTCTGCCAGTCTCTGGCACTGGAATACGATCTGACCGGCACGGTCAGAAACATGTCAAACGGCATGGTAGAACTCTATGTACAGGGAGAAGAAGAACATCTCAGCCGATTTATCAGCGCAGTCCGCACCGGCAACCGCTGGGTGCGGGTCGATGATCTTACCATCCGGGAGTCCGCTGTCAGACCGGATGAAAAACGATTCCGCTGTGAATATTATTCTTCTTACTGATCCGTCATGACAGTCAGCCCCTGCATCCGCATTGCCGCATTCCGTGCGGCTTTTTCTGTGATCGATTCAAACAGAAGCGTCTGCTGAGCAATTGACCTGCGGTTCTCCTCACTGATATGAGTCATCCGTCCATAGGCGTTATAGGTTCCGCCATAGCGCACAGAAGCTGCGCTCAGTGCCTCGTTCATCGAATCTGCCCCGGCTCCCTCCAGCAGTGAAGAAAGCCTTTCTGCCTTGCGGATGTCATTCAGTCCCTGATGAATCATGCACAGCCGTACAGAAGAAGACGGTTCATATACCTGCGAGTCTTTCTGATCGGGATAGATCAGAAAGGTATCTCCTGCTTCAAAATGCGGATTATCCGCGCATTCCAGCGGGTTTTCAGGCCATGCGTCATAAGCCCAGCGCAGATAGCCGTCCAACCCCCGGTTATACAGATACTGCATCGACCATACCGATTCCGCCGGATCAGAACCCGCAAATGCATTGGGATAATTCGTGGAACAGTTATACATCGTGGTTTCAAGCCCCAGTTCTCTCCGATGGGCAAGAAACGCTTCCAGTTGTCCGTCATTTTCCGGAAGCGAAGCGATTGAAATCGAAAGATATGCAATCTGATCATAGAGCGCCGTATCGCGCGGAATCACATTGACAGCTGCGCCAAACTGCACCTGATCGCCGCCGTCGATCGAACGGACCAGATCAATCGCGTGCTGAAACCATGGAATTCCCCGTTCATCAACCATCATGCGGACCCTGGAAAGACGGCCGGTTTCCTTCATATGAGAGAAGAACGACCAGAGAAAGTTTTCCCAGTAATACCGCCAGGTCTCATCCCC
>JAFYGX010000170.1 GCA_017543025.1 Solobacterium sp. | reverse complement strand
TGATGGTTCGACACTTCTTTTACGACATTCAGCAGCCGTTTTTCGGAAACTGCCTCTTTGAAGATCTTGCTGTCTTGCATAATGATCACCTCATGTTTTTAATACGTTATCCATATTTTATCAGCACAGTGTTTCTCATACATTCATTGCGCGTATGTTTTTGAAAATTAATTCAGAAATGAAAATAATTGCAGACAAAAAGCCTGCTAATAAAAAGTCAAAGGTAAATTAGCAGAAACTTTCAGGAAGGACGGTGATGTGGTAGGAGCCATGATGAAAAGACCGATTTAACGGCCTGATGGTAATAAGTAGGAGGATACTGGGAAAGATGAAGAGATTATTGCTGAAAATGATGATGCGTATCAGAAACCGGCTTGATGCATGGATCTGCGGAATGATGGACAGAAGACCAAAAAGAAAATGCCGCAATGCAGAAATCTCAGAAAGCACCGGGGAATATCAGCTGTCTGACGCGGTTCCCCGGCTGAAGGAGACTGACAGCCGGCAGGTATTCTCCGCCATCCGGGAAGGTGACATTATCCTTGCGGCATTGCCGGTTCCGGCGGAGCTGCTGGGGCAGATTGATGCGGATCACAGGGTGCGTCCGTATGTCGTTGTCCGGAAGGAATCCGATTTCCTGTATACATATCAGGGAACGCCCAATCAGAACTATGTTCCTTCCAGTCTGTCATTTCCTCTGGAGCAGGGTGAATACAATCTCTGGAAAGACGGCATCCTGGCACTGAATGATATGAAAAAGCTGCCTGCTTCCCATGTGATCCGGATTATGGACCATCTGAGCATTACGCACCAGCTTCAGATCAAAAGCCGTCTTTCTTCCGCAAATCTGTCTCCGTCATATTTCTGCCGGTTTCTTTTGAGGGTGGAATATCAGCCGCATACGGTTGTACGGAAAGGAAAATCTTTCTACTATGTCTGGCATGTACAGGGTACCGGGATGACCCTGCTGAGACTGAACAGCACCGGTAATATTCCGGTCAACTATAAAGGAAAGCTTTACTATGTCAGTCCGAAGACAGCGGTTCCTGCTGGAACATTGCTTTTCAACGGGGAACGGAACTATATCTACCTTTTTTCCAGTCACGGAAGAAGATACGGCATGGACCTGATGCAGAGCGCTGAACCGATTCCGGTGCTCCGCCGGATTACCGGAAACACTCCTCTCAGATATTCCGGAACGGTGCCGGCATCCGAACTGAAAGAGATTACGGACAGGCTTGCGGCGTATGACCGCAAATGCGCCTGGCTCTGTCAGCCGGCCTGATACTGCTTATGATTGCAGAAAACAGCATCGTATCCTCTCTTTGCAGAGTACAATGCTGTTTCATGTGTGCAGTTATTACAGTGCGTAGGATGAGTCTTCCACCATGTAGTCTTTCAGGACCTCACGGTTGATGTCGAGTCCGACACCCGGTTCGCTGCTGGGGCTGACTGTTCCGTCCGGATTCAGACGTACCGGGTTTTTGAACGCTTCGTAGATCTTCGCGTCATACTGCGGCGGATAGAATTCAGCCATGATGACGTTGGGGATCGCACAGTCCAGATGTACATGTACCTGCTGCTGGCCGTGCGGACTCATGACAATTCCGTTGGCATCCGCCATGGAGGCAATCTTCATATACTCGGTAATTCCTCCGCAGCAGGCTGCGTCCGGATTCAGAATATCCACGGCGCGGGTCGCGAACAGATCGCGGAAGCCGAAGCGGGTCATTTCATTTTCGCCGGCAGCCAGCGGAATGATTGTTTTTTCGGAGATCTTGCGGTATCCGTCGTAATCATCTGCGTCCACCGGTTCCTCGAACCAGTAAGGATGATATTCTTCAACCATCTTTGAAAATTCAACCGCCTCATATGCCTTGTATGCGCAGTTTGCGTCCATCATCAGCTTTACATCATCGCCGATGACTTCGCGTACTGCTTTCACGCGTGCAGCGTCTTCTTCCAGAGAGAGCACGCCGACCTTCATCTTGACAGCCTTTGCACCCCAGCTGAGGTATTCCTCCATCTCTTCCTGCAGTTCCTTAATTCCTTTTCCCGGAGCATAGTAACCGCCGGCAATATAGTAGGGAACGCTTTCTCTCGATCCGCCCAGCAGCTGATAGAGGGGAATGTTCGCTGCCTTGGAACGGATATCCCAGAGGGCGATATCTATCGCGGAAATGCTCCAGAGGCTGTTTCCTCTGCGGCCGAGAAACTTCGGCACATACATGCGTTTCCAGAGCTTCTCATTGTTGAGCGGGTTTTCCCCGATCAGCAGCTGTCCGAGACGGTCAACGAAATTGAGTTCATAAGATGTGCCATAGCCGGTGATTCCTTCATCGGTTTCAATGCATACAAGATTGAGGGAATTGTGCGTGAATGTTGTTTTCCCGTTCTGAATCGGCTTATCCTTGGGCCATTTATACTTTTCTGTATAGACTTTTGTGATTTTCATAATGAGTTCTCCTGAATACATTTATATCAGAAGCAGGGGAGCACTGTCATGACGTACAGTACATAGAAGACACCGAATACAATGGACACAAGCCAGCTCTGCTTTACGAGTGATTTGATATCGTAGCCGCCGACACCCATAACAATCGGAATTGCGCTGGTAGCCATCGGTGTCATGTAAGCTGTCAGACCGGCAGCGGTGATGATGACCAGAAGGCCGATCGGATTGGCGCCGATTGCCTGGCATGTCAGGATGACGATCGGGGCGAAGATATTGATGACTGCCTGGTTCTGCATGAACTGGGTGAGTACAAACGGAATCAGGAAGAAGATCAGTCCGAGGACATATCCGTTATGAATGTTTCCGACAACGGAAGCAAGAGCGTTTCCGATGACTTCCCCGGCACCGGTTGCTGTCATGGCACCTGCCATGGCGAGGGCACCGATGAGCATGAACGCAATGTCAACAGGGAGCGCAGCAATCGCTTCCTTTCCGGTCAGTGTTCCGCAGATAACGGTAAGAACAGCGCCGAGCAGGCAGACTTCCCATGCGGCAAGACCGAATCTGCTGCCGGTGAAGAAGAGAATGATAACCATGAAGAAGATGATGACGCCCGCCCAGTCAGCGAAGGGCTTCAGCGGGGTCTTCTGCTTTGCAACAGCGACATCCTGGAGGGGAACCGGCGGGTTTTCCGGAGCAATCTTATAACCCATCGTCCATGCCCAGAGCGGAGCGATGATCAGCATCGGCCAGCGGCCCAGTGTGAAGTCGATCGCGTTGAATGTGTATTCGGATTCATATGTCTCGAGGAAGCCGCTGAAGATACCGGATTCCTGAATTGCGGCACCGGAAGGAAGAATGCAGCAGCAGGCGACGCATACCATGCCGAGCGGGAACATGACCTTGGAAGGGGAAACGTTGTATTCACGGCACATCTGAAGCGCAAGCGGGAAGACGATGCAGTAGCATGCACCGGGGCTGTTCATCACATTGGTGAGCAGGGCAGCCAGCAGAAGATATACCAGATATGTCCGCTTGAAGGATCCGCCGGTCAGTTTGACGACAGCCTTCGAGAACTTGTCGACCAGGCTTGTCCGGCTGAGACCGGCTGATACAACGAACATGGCCGCCATCATGACGACGTTATTGTTTCCGAAGTAGGAGAGTGCTGTCTTGGCATCGAGGCATCCTGTCATGACGAGGGCGACGATGGTGGACATACCGACAACACCCATGGGGAGTTTGTTCGTGCCGTAGAGAATCAGTGAGGCAACGAAGATGATAATGCAGATGATAAGCTGATTGTTCATATAACTTTTCCTCTCTTCCTGTTACTGGTCGCAGACCGAACCGTCCAGGTTCAGACGCATGGAGACTTCATGAGGACGGAACGGGAACCGTTCTTCCACATCGGGAACCAGATCGATGCCGATACCGGGCTCTTCCGGAACCATCAGGTAACCGTCTTTGAATTCGGGAATGTGATTTACCATATCAACCTGACGGAGTTTGACGCCGGTGTTGAGCAGATTGTCCGCCGTGGATGCCTTGTAGGGATCCGGGTATTCCGTGATGGCGATATTTTCGGTTGCTGCTGCGAACTGCAGAATTGCATTTGTTGTCACCGGGCTGAGCGGATTATGGGGTACCAGTGAGCAGTGATGCGCTTCCGCAAGCGTCGCAATCTTTTTCGCACCGGTGAAACCGCCGCAGACAGCCAGCGACATGCGCACATAGCTGCACGCCCCGCGTTCAATCAGCATTGCGAAGTCGAAGAAACTTGTGATCCGCTCGCCGGTAGCGATCGGAATATTTGTTTTGGAAGCGACTCTTGCCATCTCATCGTAGTTGTCCGGACGGATCGGATCCTCCAGGAACATCGGATTGTACGGTTCCAGGCGGTGGCTCAGCTGTACTGCAAGTCCCGGTTCCAGGCGGCGGTGCATCTCAATGCAGAGATCGATGTCATCTCCGACCGCTTCACGGACACGGGCAAGGCGGCGTTCGGCATTGTAGAGAAGCTCGGTATTGTTTTCATGGAACGGCATGCTGCGCGGTTCATCCAGGAACAGATTGAGATGGCCGAGCGCGGTAAATCCTTCTTCCTTGCCGCGGACTGCATTTTCAACGAGCTGATCCTCTGTCTGACCGGCGGTATGATTGTAGACGCGTATTTTGTCGCGGCATTTTCCGCCCAGCAGACGGTAAACCGGAACCTTGTAGTATTTGCCGGCGATATCGTACAGTGCCACGTCGATTGCGGAGATCGCTGCCATGATGGCTGCTCCCCGGAAGTGTCCGTAGCGCTGCATGTACTGCCAGTGGTGTTCGATATCCAGCGGATCTTTTCCTACCAGATATCCTTTGAACATTTCGATTGCGGTAGCGCTGGCTGCCAGAAGTCCCCAGGCTCCTGCTTCACCGATTCCGTAAATACCTTCATCCGTAATGACTTTTGCGAAGACGCAGCGGTTTGCACGGATAACCTGTACATCGGTAATAATCATCTGACTTTTCCTCCTCATCATTTTCTGCTTTTCTTACACCCAAAAAATAATCCCGATTTCACGGGGAGTAAAATTGGAAAAAACAAATGAAATCATTGATAAACAGCAATTGGAAACGCTTTCGGAATGAGGATATACTGAATCAGAGGAACAGGTGCAGAGACTGCAGAGAGGTATATCGGATGACACTCGACCAGTTAAATTATCTTCTTGTCCTTGCAGAGGAACAGAATGTAACACGTGCGGCACAGAGGCTTTATATTACCCAGCCAACACTGACTACTTTTATTACAAAACTCGAAAAAGAACTCGGTACAAAGCTGTTTGACCGTACCCGCAATCCCGTCAGACTGACAGACAACGGTGAACTGTATATAAAGAAAATGAGGGAGATTCTTCTGGCAGAGCAGCAGCTGAAAGAAGAACTGAAATATCATGACTCCGACCGCAGACGCATCCGCATCGGGATCGGCTACGCCCACAGCACCATGTGGGCACAGCGCCTGGCTGCCAGACTGCTCAATATATATCCGCAGCTGGATATTCAGTTTCATGAAGGTCAGGAAGCCAGAATGATCTCGGAGCTGCGCAAAAATGAAATCGATGTCTTCTTCGGACATGCGGAAATCGATCCGGTCAGCTTCGTATTCGGTGAACTGATGGAGGAGCGGATTGTTCTGCTGGTACCGCGAAAATATGTTCCTGATGCTCCGGAAAATCCGGATCCTTCCTGCCCGGTTGAAATCAGACCGGAACTGCTGGAGAAAATGCGGATGATTATCCCGGGGAATTCCATGGGACTGAATCTGAACGTGCAGCTGCTCTGGAAACATTACAGCATTACGCCGGATTCGCTGATCCAGACAAACAATACGATCTCCGGCGTGCAGATGGTAGCGGAAGGACTCGGATACATGCTCGGAAATGAGGAGCTTGTAAAATTCCTTCAGCCGGATCAAAGATCCAATGTCGTCTACTGCACACTGCCGGATATGAAGCAGACACGCAAATACTATTACGGATATGCCGGGAATAATCCGGAGAAGGAAATCATCCTGGAAACAATCCGGATAATAAAACAGATCTCCGGTGCGGATCATCAGGCATAGCGGCATACGGCAAAAAACGAATCGGATAATATAACATCATCGGATCAGCCTGCAGAAGAAACATGCCTGCCCGGCAGATCCATGATGTTTTTTATTCGTTGTTATATCAGTTCTGTACGTATAAAATCAGTGGTACGGAAGAAAAGAAATACTGAATATTCTGCGGTGCGGAAAATGACGCAGATGCGGATGTGTGCTGTTCGTGCGGCAAATCCATGCACGAAAAGGACCATCTGCTGAAAGAATATCTTTATAAGAAAACCAATCCTCATTGCTTATTCAATCTCCTGGGGTATCACACGAACGCATATTCGGAATACGGTTCAACCTGCTTAAATCGAACAACTGCGAATGAGTGGCCGGCTGACTGGCTTTTCGACGGACGCAATATGGTCCAAGGAGAATAGCGTCACACCAATGCCATCCCATTCTAACAGTTTCAACAATGAGAGGATGTAGACCTGGCTGGCTGTCAGGTATTACACCATGTACCTATATAGTAGGAGGAGAATGTTTCATCTTCCAGACATCGCAGGATCGTTTCATTGCGCACAGTCTGTCTTTTATCTTCGCTGAATACAAAGTCTGCCTCACAATGAGAGTACAGCTGACAGCCTGTTGCGATCGAACCTTTGCATTCTTTGCAATCAGCCTGAACCGCAGAACCTGTATGACAGATCCGATCAGTTCTTTCAGCATACTGCACCTTATCATCCTTTATTGATTTCATGAAACAAAAACAGGACTTCAACAGTCCTGCCTGATGAACGTGGAGCTGACGAGACTCGAACTCGCTACCTCATCGCTGCCAGCGATGCGCTCTCCCAGGTGAGCTACAACCCCATTGCAATAGTATT